>NZ_OY781461.1:1299166-1621458 GCF_963676955.1 uncultured Desulfuromonas sp.
CGATGGCGTAGTAGAGAATACTCAGGCGCGTTTTCGACGTGTTGTCGTGAATACGCAGCGCTTGTTTCTCATCCAGGCTGGCGGCCAAGGTCCTCAGTTGCATGTCTTTCTGACGCAGGCTGTCGAGGTCGGCGGTGCGCCGGCGATGGAAGGTCTCTTCCACTTCCGTGAGAATTTCGTCGAGCAATTCACGCACCTGTTGCAACTCTTCAATCTGTACCGGCAGCAAGCCTTTGTGGTGGTTGCCGACATGACGGTAGGCACGGACGACAATATCGCGCTGGCCATCGGAGAGCTTTTGCATGCGACGGATGGTTTGGGGATATTTGTTGGACACCGCTAGGCCGGTCTGGCTGAGAATGCGCATGGCTTTGAAAACGTTGGCACTGATGACGTTGGCCCAGCGTTGAATTTTTTTCACCCGCTTGCGCTGCACGCGCAGCTGGTCGGGATTTTCCCGGAACAGGGCTTCCAGCGCGCTGTCCAGTGAGGTGCGAATCTCATGGAGCAACAGACCCATGTGCTCGAAGGTGGTGGCGACGGCGGTGTGCGGCTCTTCAACGGATTTAAGGTTGAAAATTTTCTCCTTTTCCGCTTCGCCACTCATGGCCTGATGTTTACGGTGCGCGTTGTAGATGAGGCCGGCCGCGAGCAAAATCAGCACAATGACGCCGAGCGCCTGACCGTAGAAAATAATGGCGGCAAAGGTGGCGGCACAGGTGAAGGCGATGATGGCCGTCATAAACCAGCCGCCGATGACGGTGAGTACGCCGGTGATGCGATAGACGGCGCTTTCGCGGCCCCACGCCTGGTCGGCAAAGGAACTGCCCATGGCGACCATGAAGGTGACATAGGTGGTGGACAGCGGCAGTTTGTTGGACGTGGCATAAGAGATTACCGCACTGGCCATCATCAGGTTGACCGAAGCGCGCAGCAGATCAAAGGACGCGGTGGTCCCACCCTCCGTCGGCAGCGGCGCAGCACTGGGGTCGAGTCGGCGGCTGACCAAGTGACGGATCGGCCTGGGAACAACGAGCTTGGCGGTATCAAAAATATGCAGTACCAGGCGGACAATGGCGCGTGACAGGGCGATGGATTCAAACCTTTCACTGCCTTCATCCTGTTGGCTGAGGTTGATTTCGGTTTCGGAAACACTACGGGATTTGCGTGATATCCAGATGGTCAGCACCATGATAACGCCGGCGATGAGCAGATAGAGTGTTTCCGAGTGCACTTTTTTGTCCAGGGCACCCATGGTGACGGTGAGCGGATCGGCACTGGCCATCGCGGATTTGAACGCATGGAGACCGGCGAGCGGTACACCGATGAAGTTAACCAGGTCGTTGGCGGCAAAGGCCATGGCCAGGGCAAAGGTGCCGATGAGAACGATCGGCTTGAGAATGTTGACCTTCATCACCTGGAGAATCTGCAGAATCACTGCGGAGGAAACAAAGATCATACCGATCAGCAGCAGGGTATTGCCTTTGATCCAATCGACGTTTTCCGCCGTCATGAACGAGGCGCCTTTGGCGCCTTTGACCAGGATGAAATAGGTGATGGACGTCAGAGCCAGACCACCCCACAGCGCACCGTAACGCTTGATGCGTCGGCGGTAGTCAAAGGTGAACAGCAGTCGGGTGAAAAACTGGGCGACGGCACCACAGATAAACGATACGGCGACGGACAGCAGAATGCCCATGATGATGGTAAACGCTTTGGCCGAGTTGATGTAATTGGCGATGGTCGCCAATCCGTCTCCAGCGGACATAATTTTGAGCAGCGAGACGACAACGGCTGCGCCGAGCAGTTCAAAGACGATGGAGACGGTGGTCGACGTCGGCATGCCGTAGGTGTTGAACAGGTCGAGCAGGATAATGTCGGTGATCATGACCGCGAGAAAGATGGTCAGCAACTCCGGCATGGTAAAGAATTCCGGATGGAAAATTCCTTTACGGGCCACCTCCATCATGCCGCTGGAGAAGGTGACGCCGGCGATGATGCCGAGGCTGGCAATGATCATGATGGTTCGGCGGGTGGCGACACCCGAACCGATGGATGAATTGAGGAAGTTGACCGCATCGTTGCTGACGCCGACGACAATGTCAATGATGGCGATGGTGATCAGGATTCCAACTCCGACCATGAGGAATTCAGTTGCCATAAGATGTGGTTATCCTTTCCAGTTTCGGAAAAAGGTGATTGAGCAATGGTAAGGCGTATGGCGCAAAAAACCGGGAGACTGCGCAGCCTGACCCGGTGGAGAAAAATGACGTGATTTCAGGTGGGAAAACAACATGGTACAGAGCCTTTCACCTTGCCATGAAATGTTCGTCCGCTTGTATAAAGACGAGTTGTTAGGTTTGTGTTAGGACTTGCATGTTTTTCTAACATAAAATCACTTTTTTTCCACGCCTTAACCGGCGAGAAACAGAAAAAGGCCGATCCGCTGGGGCGGATCGGCCTGAGGAGAGACTCGGAAAGGGAAAGGAGGGTTATCCGAGTATCTGCTCCAAATCTTGCTCGGCTGTAGTGATCGGGCTGAGGTTGAAGTTCTCAACCAAAAAGTTAAGCACATTCGGGGTAATAAACGCCGGAAGAGTCGGACCCAGCTTGATGTTCTTGATGCCCAGATGCAGCAGTGTCAGCAGAATGGCCACGGCTTTCTGCTCGTACCAGGACAGAATCATCGACAGCGGCAGGTCATTGACATCGCACTCAAAGGCTCCGGCCAGGGCCACGGCGATCTGAATGGCACTGTAAGCATCATTGCACTGGCCGATGTCGAGCAGGCGGGGAATGCCGCCGATATCACCGAAGTCGCGCTTGTTGAAGCGATATTTCCCGCAGGCCAGGGTGAGGATGACACAATCCTCGGGGACCTTCTCGGCAAATTCGGTGTAGTAATTGCGGCCGGTTTTGGCGCCGTCGCAGCCGCCGACGAGGAAGAAGTGGCGAATATCGCCCGCTTTGACCGCCTCAATCACCTTATCCGCCACACCCATGACCGCGTTGTGACCAAAGCCGACCAGAATTTCTTTGCCGGGGGCGTCGTCAAATCCGCTGCAGGCTTGCGCCTTGTCGATGACGGCGGAGAAGTCCCAGCCGTCGATGTGCGGCACGTCAGGCCATTCCACCAGTCCCCAGGTAAACAGACGATCCTTGTAGGATTGAGCCGGCTTTTGAATGCAGTTGGTGTTGAAGATGATGGCACCGGGAAAATCAGCAAATTCCTTGGCTTGATCCTGCCAGGCGCCACCGAAGTTACCGGCCAGGTGGCGGTACTTTTTCAGTTCCGGATAGCCGTGGGCGGGAAGCATCTCTCCGTGGGTGTAGATGTTGATCCCTTTGCCTTCGGTCTGCTTGAGCAACTCTTCGAGCATCCGCAAGTCGTGACCGGAGACCAGAATCGCTTTACCGGCTTTGGTGCCGAGGTTGACCGCTGTCGGTACCGGATGGCCATAGCTGCCGGTATTGGCTTGGTCGAGCAGTTGCATGGTCACCAGGTTGATACGACCGCATTCCATGCACAGGTTGACGTAATCCATCAGCCCCAGTGAGGCATCGAGCGTAGCGGCCAGGGCGCGGTGGGTGAAAGCATAAATTTCTTCCTCTTCCAGGCCGATGACCAGAGCATGGTGGGAGTAAGCGGCATAGCCTTTCATGCCGTAAATAAGGATCTGTTGGGTGGAAAGCACATCGGCATCCAGTGCCGGGTCTTTCACGCCGTGAATCGTTCCCTGTGCAACGAGTCCGGCTTGATCCATGGCGGGTTCCCACGTGGCGGCTTCGGGGAGTGACATAGCAAGCGGACCGACCAGCGCTGCCGCTTTATCTTTCAAGGTTGCCGCCCGGCGGATCAGTTTTTCAATCGCGGCAGCGTCAAAATCCACATTGGTGACCGTGGCAAACAAACCATCGATCATGAAGCGGTCGATCTCTGCATCCTTTTTGTTACAGGCCCGCGCTTTGTCCGCCCAGAAGGCGATCCCTTTCAGGGCATAGATGAGAAGATCCTGCAGGGCCGCAACATCGGGTTGCTTGCCGCAAACACCGATCTTGGAGCAGCCGCCGTTGGCGGCTTGTTCACATTGATAGCAAAACATATTTTCCATGGGGAGAGTCCTTTCCTGACCGGAGTTCGATTGTTGTGAAAATCCAGAAAATTCCAGAATGCGTTTCATGCCCGTCAGCCTTGGTTGAGGGGGAATGGCGTTGTTAAGAAGCAGAATAGAGGAATCAATCGGTCAGGTATTTGATCCAGATCAAGAAACGGCCCTTTTTTGAAAAAGAAGGGCGCATAAATAAAAAATATAAAAACAATCCAGAATGTATGGCTTTGTTATGCAGTAGTTAACTCACTGAAAATTAAAGGAGAATTGAAGGATAACCCAGAGGTGAATAAGATGAGATGTCGCTTAGATGCATAGCTTTTATATACAGTTCCATGTTTTCTGAAGACGAAAAATTTCATCCCGTATAGATAAAAAACTAAATAAAACAATGAGTTGTGCTGAAAAAATAATTTTTTGAAAAAGTTGGTACGTCTCTCGCTATATCAGAAAGACAAGAACAACGCACAACACTCACAAACGAGTACACGCAACAGAGATTGCCTAACCATAGGAGGACGTCATGAAAGCCCTGAAAAAAATCGCCACCAGCCTGATACTTCTCGCCATCGCAGCCGTTCCGGCCTTTGCCGGACAGGAATCTTCCGACAGTGGTCTGTTGACCTGGTTGTTCCTCGGCTTTATCGGTCTGATCGTGGTCGGTCAACTCATCCCGGCCCTGGTCATGGGGTTCGGTATGGTCAAGGGCGTTCTCGGACACCATGACGACAACAGCCATAAGCACAACGCTTAAGACTTTTTATTTCATTCAATTGTTTATTCACAGCACAAAACACGAAAGGAACCAAAACCATGAAAGCACTTAAAAACATCGCTCTGACCGCTCTGTTGACCCTGATCGCTTCTTCTCCCGCATTGGCCGCCACCACGGCCGGTCGCGAAGACAACAGCGGATTTCTGGTCTGGGCATTTCTCGGCTTCTGCGCCCTGATCGTTGTCGCACAACTGGTACCGGCCGTTCTGGTCATGTTCGGTATCGTCAAGGGTGTTGCCAGCCCCAAAGAGCACGCCGAGCAAAAACACTAAGTTTCGCTTTTAAGGTTAACGTTGTACTGGATGCCCCGGCTCCCACACCCGGGGCATCGCCTCTCACACAGGAGAGCGACCCATGTTACCCGTGATTATTGCCTACCAGTCTCCGGCTGAAACCAAAGCACTGCTGCAGTGCGTTGAACAGGCCGGGTGTATTGCCAAACCGGTTGCCACACTCAATGACGCCATTGATGTGCTGCGCGAAGAGGAAACAGCCATCATGCTGCTGGGCAAGACCTTTGAAGGCAGTTGTGCGCTGGATGTGATTCCGATCTTCCGCTATCTGCACAAGCATCTGAAAATCATCCTGTTGGCCGATGATGCGACGGTCGGCTTCTTACGTCAGGCACGGGCGGCGGGAATTTTCTATCACGCCATGGAGCCGCACGACGAAGAGGATTGCCAGGAACTGCAACTGGCGCTGGAATGCGCACGCGAAGCCTGTGAGAAGCAGGAAAAAAGTTTATGGAAAAAACTGGCGCCGATGTTCGGTGGTGCCGGTTAACTGCAGCACATTGCCCCACCCGACCAAACTATTTTGATTTGATTTTTTGACATGCTGTGATGAATGTGTCCGGCGCTCCCCATAAGAGGAGCGCCTTTTTTTTGTCCACGAGGGTGCTGTCTAGAACGCATCTCACTCCTTGTGCTGAAGAGAGTGAGGGGGTAAGTTGAACGACATGATGACGTTTATTTTTGACGGAAAACTCAACCTGTGAAAATGACTGGATAAACGATGAAAAAGATTCTCTTACACATGATGATAGGGCTACTGCTTCTGGGCTGGAGCAGTAGTGTTTTCGCCGCGCAACCGGCGCTGGTGCAGTTTTCCACCATTGACGCGCTGCTCGGCGGTATGTATGACGGTGTGGCTACCATCGGCGAGTTGAAACAGCACGGTGATCTCGGCATTGGCACCTTTGACGGTCTCAACGGTGAGATGGTGGTGGTCGATGGACAGGTGTTTCGCGTTCCTGCCGATGGTCAGGTGGCTCCGGTCCGTGATGACGAGACTACGCCGTTTGCCTCAGTGATCCGTTTTGTGCCGACGCAGCAACAAAATGTGGCTCAGGGCACTGATCTTAGCGCTTTTACCGCGCAGATGGATGAGGCACTCGGTTCACCCAACCTGTTTTGTGCCTTCCGCATTGAGGGGCAATTCAAGCACGTGCGCACCCGCAGCGTTCCCAAGCAGAATAAACCCTATCCGCCATTGGTTGAGGTGGTCAAACACCAGCCGGTGTTCGAATTTGACAACGTGTGCGGTGTGATGGTTGGTTTTTACTGCCCGCCCTTTGTCAAAGGGGTCAACGTTCCCGGTTATCATCTCCATTTTTTGACGCAAGATCGCCAGCGTGGTGGTCATGTTCTTGCCTTTGACGTGCAGCAGGCGACCGTGGCGCTGCAACCGCTCCATCAGTTCACTCTGTTGTTGCCGCAAGGAGGGGATTTTTCAACGATGGATCTCTACCGTGATCGCGGTGCCGAATTGGAAAAGGTGGAAAAATAACGGCGAAGGGGCTGATAAGAACGTCACATCGTCTTCTGTTGCTCCTGAAGGCGCGCACTGTTATCGGCAGCGTGGCAAACGAAAAACGCCTTCACCGGTCAGGGCACTGCATGACTCATATTGCACAGAGGCGACTGTGCAGGAAGATTCATCTGTGCGATACGCGTGCGCAGATCACCGATAGACAGCCACAGTCCGTCTTGTTCTATACCCGGTTGCAGGGTGGTGAGCACCGTTTTAGCCACCCGCCAACGGTCTTCCGTGCCAAGCACGGAGGTCGTTTTTAATCCCCATAAGGTGTGCAGCACGATGGCGCGGCCTTGATGCTCTCCGACATACAGCATGATATGACCGGGCAGGTGGATCAGCGTGAGGAAGGGGATACCCTGCTGCAGAATCGTCTGCTCACGTTGTTCCGGGCTGAGTTCGGACAGCGGAATGATGGTGCCGACTTTGGCCTGCTGCGACGAATTACGTGGCAGCCACAGACCGAACGGGGCAAACAGGTCGCGCATGGTGGCTGAACAGTCACGACCACCGAATTGCTCGCCCCAGTCATAGGGCTGCCCCATCATGAGGGTCGCGACTTTGGCCAGATTGGCGGTGGTCAGCGGTACGGGAAAGGCGGCGACAGCGCTGGAGGCCATCGTCACATTACATAGCTTAGCGCGATGGTTTTCATCGGATATGGCGATCAGGAGTGTCGTTGTTGGTTGAGACTGCTGCACGGCGGGAAGCAGCATACCGATGCGACCGCTAAAGCGCCATTGCTTGTCGGCAGCGAAAATCCCATGATCATCCTCAACCACACCCACCAGAGGCAAGGCTTCTATCCTGTTGATTTGTGCCGTCGTAACCGCTGCCACCGCAGTGGTCGGTACCCACCCGTAAATCGCTGCTGTTTCGACGAAAACCCACGCCTGGTCGCTCGATTGATGGGTGATCAGCACCGGTGTGCCGGCGAACAGAGCCGCATGCTGCAACTGGTCAAATGGAAATCCCCGGCCGGGACGCTGCGGGTTGTTGAACAACGGTGCATGCGTGGGCAAGGCACGTGCTGAGCAGTGGCGCAGCATGATTGCCGGTTGATGGCGACTCGGATAGGTCTGTTGTTGGCTCAGGGCAACCAACGCCCGGCGCCGGTCTGGTGGCAAAGGACACAGGGTTGCTCCATAGACCGGATGATCGTTGATCCAGTCAATCGCCCAGAAAGGTCTTTGCGTGGTTTGCAACGGACCCGGACTGTGCCAGGGCAGATAGTGGCGGGAGCGCAGTGTGTCGGCCAGGCGCTGTTGTTCAATCGACTCAAGCAGCGGCTGGTCGCCATGTTGCGGATCGACAAAGGCCTGCGGATTCTGGGGAATCTTCTCCAGATCCAAGGGGTGTATTGAAGAGAGAGGCACAGAGCAGGCCGCCAACAACACAACCATGCCGACAAGGAGCAGGCGGCTGAGGACTCTTCCCTCAGCGACGGTCATCACGGCTGCGCAACCTCACGCATCTGCTCCTCATAAATCAGACGTCCGCTTTGGCTCTGTTTGAGATAGGGGATCAACTGAGCTAACGACAGCGGACTGCTGTAATAAAATCCTTGAATAATGCGACAACCCGCCTCGCGCAGGAGTTGTTTCTGTTCTTTTGTTTCCACACCCTCGGCGACGCAGTTGATATTGAGCGCGGCGGCCAGATTGAGCACGGCAATGACAATGGGCAGGCCGTTTTGTTCCCCGGCCAGATTGCAGATAAAAGAGCGATCAATTTTCACCGTGGAGACCGGCAGGGTCTGCAGGTAGCTCAGCGACGAATAGCCGGTGCCGAAGTCGTCGATGGCGACGCCGATGCCATGTTCCGCCAGGCTGTTGAGCAAGTTGGCACCGCGATCCATGTTTTTCATGATGTTGCTCTCAGTGATCTCTATTTCCAGGCGGTTGCCTTCAAGTTCATGTCGCGCGACGCTTTCGAGAATATTTTTGGTAAAACTGGGCCGTTCAAACTGCTGAATGGAGACATTGACGGCGATTTTCAAGCCATCCAGCGAACGTTCTTCAAGCAGGCGGCCATCACGGCAGGCCCGATCAATGGCCCATTGTCCCAGCTCACAAATCAAACTGCTCTGCTCAGCGACTGGAATAAATAATGACGGATTGAGAAGGCCCTGTTGTGGATGGTTCCAGCGGATCAGGGCTTCCAGGCCGACAACCCGTTGCGCGACAGGATCAATTTGCGGTTGATAATACAGTTCGAATTGGTCCTGCTGCAGGCCTTGGCGAATGGCTGTTTCCATTTCAAGGGCGGAGACTTGGAGATGCTGGTGTTGCGGTTGATAAAGCAGGCAGCCGTGACGACCATTTTGTTTCACCTGGCATTTGGCCAGTTCCGCGCAACGGATCAGCTCTTCCCAAGTGGTGCCATCCTCGGGAAACGTGGCAATGCCGATGCTGAACGTCAGCCTGAGGTCCTGGTCCTGATAGCTCATGGGGATCGAGCAGCTTTGATTGATTTTTTCCGCAATACGCTGGGCATCCTGGGCGGTCTTGATATTGGGCAGCAATAACAGAAATTCGTCGCCGCCGATGCGGGCGAGGGTGTCTTCTTCGCGCAGATTGCTGCGCAGGCGCTGGGTGATCCGCTGGAGGATTTTGTCACCGGCCAGGTGGCCGAGACTGTCGTTGATCATCCTGAAGCGGTCAATGTCAAGAAACAGCACGGCCAGATTGTGGCTGTTGCGTCGCGCCTGGGCCAGGGCCATGTGGAGTCGGTCGTGAAACAGAGTGCGGTTGGGCAGGTCGGTCAGGTGGTCGTGATATTGATGATAATGTTGTAAAGCCTCGGAACGCTTGCGTTCGGTAATGTCACGAATAACACCGTAGGTACCGATAAACTCCTCGTTATCGCCTCGTCCGGAGCGATAGACGCCCATGGAGGTCAACTCCACCGACAGGCTACGCGCCTCGACGAAACGGATCTCTTTATTGTGGCGATTAAGCAGGCGCAATTCAACGGCATGAGACGCCCGATCTCCGGTGCGCCGCTCATTGAAGACGAATTGGGCCTTCTCCAGATCTTCACCATAGACAATCGATGAATAATGCTGACCAATCAACTTTTTTTCGCTGTAACCGAGCAGGGACTGGACACGTTTGTTAACAAACGAAAAGCGCCCCTCCTGATCCAGCATGTAAATGATATCCGGCGAGTTGTTGACGATAAAACGATGCAGAGCTTCCGAGCCTTTGAGTTCTTCCTGAATCTGGTTGTAGCGGTGTTGGGTTTGGACCTTGGTGATCTGGTTGGTGACGGTTTTCACCAGATTGGCGGGTAGATACGGCTTGCGCAGAAAATCACAGGCGCCATTACGCAATGACAGTGTGGCATGATCAAAGCTTGATTCACCACTGACGACAATCAGCCGGGTGGCGATCTGGTGATCCTGGATGTAGCGCATGATGTCATGCCCGGTGCCGTCCGGAAGGTTGAGGTCAACCAACGCCAGAGAGAAGTTGTCCATTTGAAGCCATTTGACCGCCTCAGAAACGGATTCGGCCTGGATCAGGCGATGACCAAGGGGTTTGAGCAGGTCGCAAACGCTTTGCCGGGCACGTTGCTCATCATCAATGATCAGGATTGAGATCGGCACAGCGCTGTGCGTCGAGGACGAAGGGGCAAATACTTCGGGGAACAGCAGCGCTTGGTGAGAGAGCGAAAAGTTAGGCATGGCTCTGTTCACTCCTTTCTGGCAGTGACCGGGGGAGTAACAGTTGGAAGCGGGTTCCGCTTGTGGACGACGAGCAACTGATTTCTCCCTGAAGTTGATCAACAAGCTTTTTGACGATGCTTAATCCGAGGCCGGAATGTCCCTCTTTGCCGCTGGTAATCGGCTGAAACAGCTGATTGAACATCTCTTGAGGAATGCCCGGTCCATTATCGCGCAGGTCAATTTCGAAAAAGTGCTGGCCGTTTTTATACAGATTATCGCGTGTCGTCAGCCAGACTTCACCCTGGGGCGGCAGCGCCTCCGAGGCATTCTTCAGCAGGTTGACCAGAATTTGTTTCAAACTGCTGACGCCGCAGTGTACTGGCGGCAATGAGCGATCCAGTTCGAGGTGCAGCGTCTGTTGCCGTGGTTTGTACATGGACTGTGTTAGCAGGACGTGAAGTTTTTCAATCAAGCGATTAATGTCCACGTGATCAGGCGTCGTCCGCTCTTCATCCGTATTCATCAGATGTTTCAGACCGGAGACCATGGTTCCGACCCGCGCCATCTCTTCCTGAATGATATTCAGCTGCCCTGCGGCCTCCGGATCGTCGTCGAGTTTTTGGGACAGCAGATAAAGATAGTTGTTGATAATGGACAGTGGGTTGTTGATTTCATGAGCTGCGGCGCGTAACTGCAGATGATGCTCATCGTTTTCCATCTGACGCTGTTGGGCGGTCTGTCGGCTGAGTTTGATGATCTGTTCGAGGCTTTTCCCGGCGGATTGGGCTGCCGTGGCCAGAAATGATATTTGCGACTGCAGGCTCTGCCATTGAGCTGCATTAACGCGTGCGGCAGCGACAAAAGCAGGCCGAGTCCGATTGGGCAGGGGAATAAAGCATAACGCTTCCGCCTCCATCAGATGATGTAGCTGACGGTCGGCAATGCAAAGATTCTCCTGAGCGGTGCCGATACTGCACAGGATTTCACCACGATGGAATGTCGCGATGGCCAGACTGCTCGGATGATCCAACGGCATCGTCATGCTGTTAAGCAGCGGGTTGGTTCCGAGATCATCGAAGCCCTGCAGGTGCCCATTTTCTGCGATCAGCAGACACAGGTGATCAAGCCCGAACAGGAGATGAAAATCACGCCGTAGCCGGGTAAAGGCTTTTTGTTTGTCATCGGGGGGCGGACCGCCGTGCAGGGCATTGGTGAGCGAATGCTGTTGTACCTGTCGGCGCAATAAATGATGAAACTGATCATGACTGGAGATGAAGCGTTCCGCCGCATCCGGAACCTCGCTGGCGGCTATACCGGTCAAGCTGCAGACCAAGGCATCCGTTTTTTCGCGAACCCGTAGCCGCAGTTGCTCCACGACATCGGCGTTAAGCCCGAAGAGCAGATGTGCCGCATGGGAAAAGCTTTGATTATCGTCGTGGCTGTCGCAAATACGTCGGGCCAGTGCCAGAAGGCGAACCAGGATGGTTGCGTCGGAGAGTTGTTCGACCGCTGCGGTCTGAAAGGCGACGGCATCACACATAAAAGAGTGGAGGGCGCACTGGCGCATTTCATCCGCCGCCCTTGCCGAAGAGGTTGTTTGAAACAGCTGTTGTTCGGTGTGCTCCATCTGTTCCAGGCTTTGCGTGACGTCAATTGCGTCCAAATACTTTTGGGGATCGGAGCACAGCAGAGACAATTGTCCCAGTCGGTGGAGCAGCCCGGATAAGTAGGCCTCTTCTTTGGGTTTATGGCCGATCAGCTCAGCCAGCTCTTCGCTTAATTGGGCACAAAAAATCGACCGGTACCACATGGTGGCCACCGGTCGGGATAATTCGGGTTCGACTTGACTGAATATCTGTTCCGTAGCGCACAGCAGGGTGATGTGGCGTACGGTATCCAGGCCGAGAACAACCAGAAGCTGTTTGAGCTGGGTGACTTCAGACCACTGGCGAAAATAGACACTGTTGGCCAGTTTTATAATGCGTGCGGTAATGACGGGGTCCTGACGGATGGTGTCCGCCAGCGTGGCAAAGTCAATATCCGGTTGCTCGAACTGGCGGATGACTTTAAGGAGAATGTGCGGAATGGTCAGGGTGCAACTGCCGCTTTCTGGGGGATGCGGTTGACAATCATTCATATTGTTTTCTCGGTGTAGGGGACAATGAGGCTTTTTTATATGTCGGTACACGCTTTTTATGAGTTTAGGATTTATTTGATTTTTTTATAGAAAAAATATTTTTGATCGGCATATCCAGTAAGAGTAGGCCTTCAGGCTCCTGGGTCCTGTTTTAATCGCGCCAACTGGTCATGGGCTTTGGGTCTGTTCAGCAGGCGCTCTCATTCTTCTCATTGAGAATGTTTCCTAATAAGTCGATAACATCTGTGGTTAATCTTAAGTCGTTTATGTTTTTTTTGCACCTTATTTTAATGTTTTTGCCTGTGGTGAGCGCAGAGATGAATGTTTCAGAAACGGACGATTTGTCATAACCCTTAGAATTGAAGACGGGATCTTTTTTCATATGAAGAGTAATTGTTTGAAATTAATGCTGATTAGTTTGGCATCCAGTTTGGTTTTTCTGGGTGCCGGTTGCGAACAATCGATTGAGCCTCAGGCGGCAAAAGCCTCTCCCGGTTTTCGCGTTCGCTCTGATTTCAGCGCACCGTTAAATGCGGATTACGGCTGGGCGGGAACACTGAATGAGAATGTGACCGTTGATGCTGATCAGCCGTTCCGTCTCCGTTTCGAAGTGGAGCGGTCCGCGCAGACGGCCAACGCGCAGCACTACCGGCTTGAGTCTCGACGCAACAACGGCGCGTGGCTGCCCATCGAGGCACACGATTTTCCCCACCCGCAACGCGAAATTGATCTGGATTCTACACACCTGAAAAAGGGCTGTACCGTTGTCAAAGGCGTCCCCTCAAACATGGTGGTGATCGACGAGGCGCCGCACAATGTTCTGCGGGTAAAAACAGACCAAAAATCATTTTTGGGCCTTTTTGCCGCACCCTGGGACGTGACGGAAATGGCCGTTCAATTCCGTTTACCTGCGGAAAATCACCACGAAATCGCGTTTGTTGTGGGGGCTGTGGATCAAGAGAACTCTTGTCTGGTCACGTTTAATCCCAACGCTGAAACCCTCAGGATCAGCCACGTTGTCGATGGCCTTGAAGAAACCCTTGGTGAGGCCCATGTTGTCATCCCAGCCGGTGAGTGGTTGTCGGTTGAAATTGAGATGACACCTGCGGCCATGGAGGTCAATTTTCGAGACGATATGGTGAAAATAGAGACCGAACTTCGCGGCAGCGTCCCGTTGTGTGGTCTCGGAGTTCAGGTGCCGGAAAACGCTCTGGTTGATTTACGCCGTGTCGCGTTGGCGGGTGAAGCAAAAACCCCGCGCGTCAGCATCGTCTCCTGTCCGAGTTACCAGCACGGGGCATCGACGGACGACCTGTTGACCGGTTCATCACGTCCTTTTCAGTCGGGAGCGGGAATCAGCCTTGGCGAGATTTCGCCGCAATGGGATGGCGTGGACGCTCACAGCGAATGGGAATGGCCGCTGGTCATTCGCCGCTATGCCGATGGCGCCGTAACCAATAACAAGGATGATCTCTTTGAGTTCCGACTGGTGGATACGGATGGGCGTGTTCAGAACCTCAGCCACAATCCTGTGTTGCGCCTTGCCGTCCCGCCCGGCCATGTCGGTGGAACCTTCGTGGAAAATCCGGGCCGCATCGGCCCCTGGCAGGCCACCAATGGTGATCTCTATTTCATGATGGAACCGGCGGAGACGGATAATGTCTTTATGATGATGAAGTCGACGGATGACGGGCGTAGCTGGCAGGAAGTTGATGGGAACCATCGCCCGCAAACCGATGATCTTGAATCCGTCGATTCACGGCTGGTCGGCGATACCATCCACATTCTTCACCAGGTCACCCGATCCGCACGTTACCATGCCTTCCGAACTTCGGATCATCCCACCCAGCCGGACACCTGGGCGATCAGCGATGAGGTGGCCGGTTCCGCCAGGGCGATTGCCCAGACCGCATCAATGGTTGTCCGTAGCGATGGTACGGTTGTCGCTTTTTATCTCGGGCAGGAAAAAATCCATTTCAGCGTCCGTTCCACCTCCGGCACCTGGGGTCCGATGCGGAGCATTGATGCCGGACGCCAGCCCAACCAGGCCGGTCCGCAAGCCGTGCTTGGCAACAACGAGGTCATCCATCTTGCCTACTATGGTACCGATGGCACCATCTGGTATCGACGTTTGTTAGCCAATGGCACTTTGACGCCGAGGCAGGCTATTGCCACAGGTGCCGGAACGTCTCGTGCCGAATACGGTGCCGTGTTGCCGCTTGTGTACAACAGCAGCAAAGACGAGGTCGTCATCCTCTATCGTCTGGCCGACGGTAAACTTTGGGAAAGGCGGGTGGTTAACAATGGACCACCTTCGCGCGCAAAGATGGTTACCGACATGAAGGTGGTCACCGATGCCGTCGATTCTCAGCAGGCCGGAGCCGACGCCGTGCTCAATGGTGATAGCGTGCAGGTGCTTTTCATCGATACGGTGACGCGCAGTATTTTGTGCACCCATGACAGCCAGGGCTGGCAACCGCCCACCATCCAGGTTGACAACATCCTCGGATCCTGGGTGCGGGGCAATGTCTACACCCGTAAAGACGGGGTGACCGTTTACGGCTATGTTTATGACGCCGGTTCGGATGGTGGTGCCGGGATGAATCGATTTGGAGAGCTTGTCCTGAAAGACAAGACCGGGGATTAGAAAAAGAAAAAGGGGCTACGCTCGGTAAACGTAACCCCTTGAATTTCTATGGTGTAGTCATTTTTTTAGTGCTGCTTGTCCGCTGTTGTTTCATGGTCTGCCCCATTGTGTCTCCAATTGTCCCATGGGGCAAAGCAATCTTTTCTTGTATTTTACACAAAAGAGAGCGGTTGCGTCAGGGGGCGTTCTCAATCAGCTTTCATGGCACTGTCTTGGGCCTTTTCCGCGTCAACAGCGTTACATGTCGTTGCCATAGAATAACTATGGCGTCTCCATGTGCCTTGTTGACACGAAAAATCCCTCAAAGTATTTCTCATTCTTCTAATTGACAACGCCCCCTATGTTGATTGGCTGCTCGGAAGAAATCAAGCCCTTTGCCCGCTTGAAAAAGAACTTGGAAAGACTGAATGAATAGCACTGTTGACTACTATAATCAAAATGCCGAAAAGTTTTACCAGACAACCGTTGATGCCGATATGTCGGATGTGCAGGACAGGTTTCTTCAATACCTGCCGCAAGGAGCATTGATTCTCGATGCCGGTTGCGGATCCGGCCGGGACAGCCTGGCGTTTCTGAAAAAAGGGTTCAGGGTCGAAGCGTTTGATGCTGCCGGGAACATGGTAGAAAAAGCATCTCAACTGACCGCCTTGAATGTCCGCCTGCAGCGTTTTGAGGACGTCAGCGAGCAGGAAAAGTTTGATGGCATCTGGGCCTGTGCCTCGTTACTTCATCTCCCCATGCCGGATCTCGTCACTGCCCTGCGAAAGTTGCTGGCGGCCCTGAAAAAAGACGGCTATATCTACCTCTCATTTAAACAGGGCAATGGTGAAAGGCAAAAAGACGGACGTCATTTCACCGACCTTGATGAAGATGCCCTGCAAGAATTGATCAGGGGCCACAAAGGCCTTGTGTTTCAGGATATCTGGATCACAAAAGATGCCAGGAAGGATCAGGAGGATCTCTGGTTAAACGCAATTCTGCACAAGGAGAAATAACAGTCGAGTTTCTCGCTCCAAACGACTTGCGTGAGGAGCTTATAGAAATAGCCGAAATTCTTTTACTGTTTCCCTGATCGGAGCTATCCGGAAGGCCTCTCAGTACCACGTTTCATGATTTCGATATAGCCCAGATAACTGAACAGGCGGTTGCGTTTCTGAGCTGTAAGCTCTTTTACGATTCCGATCTGTTCAAGGTGACCAAGTGCCTTATTCACTGTGGCGGGGGTCAGGCCTGTTTTTTCTACCAGCCAGCCAGAGGTCGCAATGGGCTGCTCCATGAGTACCCGATGAATGAGAAGAACAGAGGCCGCTGCACGGCCGAGGCCACTGATCTTGTCACGGTCCTGATTTGAAAGATCAAGAAGCTTCTGAGTTGTTTCCACCGCTTGGTTGGCCGTAAAGATGACTGCTTCGGCAAAAAAATTAAGCCAAGCCTCCCAGTCACCGGTGAGTCGAACACTGTTGAGCAGCTCATAGTAATACTGACGGTGAGTTTTGAAATAAAGGCTCAGATAAAGCATCGGTTCCTGCAGGACTTTTTCTTCACACAGCAACAATGTAATTAATAACCGTCCGAGACGACCGTTGCCATCAAGAAAGGGGTGGATCGTTTCAAACTGGACATGAGCCAGTGCTGCTTTGAGCAATACTGAGGTTGGCTCAGGTTGGTCGTGGAGGAAGAGCTCCAGCCTGTTCATGCACTCCAAGGCCTCTTTCGCCGGTGGTGGAACAAAAGCCGCATTTCCAGGCCGAGTTCCCCCGATCCAATTCTGACTGCGACGGAATTCGCCCGGCGTCTGATTACTTCCCCGGCCATGGGTTAGCAGGATATCGTGAATTTCCCGCAGCAATCGAAGTGAAAGGGGAAATCCTTCCTTTAGACGTTTTAGCCCATAGTCAAGAGCTGCGACATAGTTGCTGACTTCTCGTACATCATTCAGTGGCACACCGGGTTCTTGGTCCAATTCAAACAGCAGCAGATCGGATAAAGATGACTGCGTCCCTTCGATCATGGAAGAGAGGACGGCTTCTTTGCGAACATACATGTAGAGAAACAGCGAGGTGTCCGGCAACAGTGTAGAAACACTATCCAACCGCCCGAGTGCCAGCAACGCCTGATCAAAATTATTGCGCAGCTCCGGTGTCCAGTTGATGGGGGGATATGGTGGCAGAGGTGCGGGGACGAACGCTTGCGCTGTTTCTCCTGCCGTAGAGATGTTGACGTATTTGCCTTGAAGTTCGCGATTCATACATTGTTCCTCAACAAAACTAAAATAACGCCCTAGATTATTTTAGGATAACTTATCATCCTAAAATAATCTAGGGTCGGGAAGTTTTTGATCTTGGATTGCGGATTTCTCCCCCCAAAATTCGCCTGTATATCCTGCATAACCAAAAAAATATAAAAATAAGACAGCATGTATGACGCGATTATGCAGCTGTCAAGTACCTGAAACTACATAGGCTCTTGGGTCGCATTTGATAGCCGATAGCAGATTTCGTCCATGTTGAATGAATAGCATTTGTATACATCTTGAAATCTCGAGCAACCGGTTGTGTAGGATATTATTCTGTAATAACAGTCAGTTATCTATTTATGGGGATTTTTCAAAGAAGTTGGCATGTCCCTAGCAATATTAGCAAGGCAAGAACAATGCACCATACAAATTAACGAGGATACGCAGCTAACTTTGCTCACCATAGGAGGACATCATGAAAGCTCTGAAAAACATCACGACCAGCCTTATTATTACTGCCATCGCCGCCTCTCCCGCTTTTGCCGGTCAGCAAGCAAGCAACAGTGGTCTGTTGACCTGGTTGTTCCTCGGCTTTATCGGATTGATCGTCGTCGGTCAACTCATCCCGGCACTGGTCATGGGCTTTGGCATTGTTAAGGGGGTTTTGGGATCCTCTGAGGACCAAGCACACAACCACAACGCATAAACGCATTTTCTCTTAATAGAACCGTTTGACTTTTACACACATCACGAAAGGAACCAACACCATGAAAGCACTTAAAAACATCGCTCTGACCACTCTGCTGACCCTGATTGCTTCGACGTCTTCGTTTGCTGCCTCTACTGCGGGCCGCGTTGACAACAGCGGATTTCTCGTCTGGGCGTTTCTCGGCTTCTGTGCTCTGATCGTGGTGGCTCAACTGGTTCCGGCTGTTCTGGTCATGTTCGGTATCGTCAAAGCGGTTGCCAGCCCCAAGGAAGTTGTAGAGCAGAAATCGCACTAAGCGCGCTTAAGTCAACAATCGAAGCATACCCCGGTTGCAAAGACCGGGGTAGCACCTCTCACACAGGAGAGCATTCCATGTTACCCGTGATTATTGCCTACCAGTCTCCCGCTGAAAGCGCCGCATTGAAACAATGCGTCGAACAGGCCGGGTGTATTGCCAAGCCGGTCGCCACACTCAATGGAGCCATTGAAGTGCTGCGCCAAGAGGATAGGGCGATCATGCTGCTGGGTAAAAGCTTTGAGGGTCGTAACGCGTTGGATGTCATCCCGATCTTCCGCTATCTGCACAAACAGCTGAAAATCATCCTGTTGGCTGATGATGCCACGGTCGGCTTCTTGCGCCAGGCGCGTGCTGCAGGAATTTTCTATCACGCCATGGAACCACATGACAAAGAGGATTGCCACGAACTGCAGCTGGCACTGGAATGTGCCCGTGAGGCGTGTGAGAAGCAGGAAAAAAGTCTTTGGAAGAAACTGACTCCGGTCTTCGGTGCATAGGGGTTTTGAAAATTAATTGGTTGCGGGTGAGAGTCTTGTGCGGATAAAACAGAGTAGAGATTTGATCAATTTCTCTGGTGGGGAAACGACGGCATCCCCCTTCTTTGGTGTAGAGCCATTTTACTTCACAATATGGCCGTATAAAAGAAAAAGGGGTTACGCTCGGTAAACGTAACCCCTTGTACTTTCTATGGTGCCCAGAGACAGAATCGAACTGCCGACACGAGGATTTTCAGTCCTCTGCTCTACCGACTGAGCTATCTGGGCAATTGCGGAGGCAGTTATAACGTGATGGCGATGTTGTGTCAAGCGGGAAATGTTTCTTTTTCGCTAACTTTTCTGCAGAGACAAATTTTTTGTTGCGCAATGGCGGAAGGTTCTTTACAGTGTTCACCAATTGAGGACAAATAACCCGATACAGCAGGGACTGTGATGCGTTTTTCTTTTTCCAGCTTTTTTAACTTTTACTTTTGGTGCGACTTTTTTAGGTCGTCTGCCCGAGGTGGAGGTTTGCTGGCTTAGCGCAAAGCAGATTTTCAAAATTCAGACCACGGGCAGACGTCAGGTTTCCCGTGGTCTTTGTATTTTAAGCAGGTAACAATGCAGACTCAAAGGCCGTCGGGAAACCCGACGGCCTTTTTATTTGCCCTGCATAGAATGCGGCTGGTCCGTGACCGTGGTAAAGAAAGTGCTTACGCACATGGAGGAAAAAGCAATGATTATCGTGATGGAACAGAGCAGTGATCCCCAGTTGACTGACGCCGTGGTTGCCCGCATTCGTGAGTTAGGCTATGAGCCGCACCTGATTCAGGGCTCCAATCGCCAGGTGATCGGCGCAGTGGGTGACGAGCGCGGCAAAATGGTGCTGCAGAGTATCGAGTCGATGCCCGGCGTGGAAAGTGTTGTCCCGATCCTTAAGCCGTATAAATTGGCCAGCCGCGAAGTGTGTCCCGAGTCCAGCCAAGTGGAGATTCAACCGGGTCTGGTGTTTGGTGGTGACGAACTGATTGTGATGGCCGGACCCTGCTCGGTGGAAAGCGAGCAACAGATTGTCGAAACCGCCCATGCGGTGAAACGGGCCGGTGCTAAAGTTCTTCGCGGCGGCGCATTTAAGCCGCGCACCAGCCCTTACTCTTTCCAGGGCATGGAAGAGGATGGCCTGAAACTGCTGGCCACGGCGCGCGAAGAGACCGGTCTGCCGATCATCACCGAGGTGGTTAATCCGCGTGATGTGGAACTGGTCGCCCGTTATAGCGACATCATGCAGGTGGGGGCGCGTAACATGCAGAACTTTGCCCTGCTGAAAATGCTCGGTCAATTGGATAAACCGATTCTGCTCAAGCGCGGCATGTCAGCGACGATCCAGGAGTTTTTGATGAGCGCGGAATATATCCTCGCTGAGGGTAACCATCGGGTGATTATGTGTGAGCGCGGTATCCGCACATTTGAAACCGCCACCCGCAACACGCTGGACATTTCAGCGGTACCGGTCCTCAAGGAGCAAACCCATTTGCCGGTGGTGATTGATCCATCCCATGCCACAGGCCATTCCAGCCTTGTCCCGTCTATGTGCTATGCGTCAGTGGCCGCCGGTTGTGATGGGCTGATTGTTGAGGTGCATCCGAATCCGGAAAAAGCTGCCAGCGACGGACCCCAGTCATTGCGTCCGGCGGCATTTGCCGATATGATGATGAAGTTGAAGAATTTCGCGGAGGTTTCCGGACGGACATTGCCCGAGGTTGGTGGTTCGCTCTGATGGCGTGAACCGTCAGTGCGGCGAATGTTTGGAGAAATGGCCGTGCCCTGTTGAAAAAACAGGAACAAAGGAGTTATCATGTTTTTTATTCCCTTGTCGCAATTGGAGAGTGTCGAGCTGGTGGTGCATGCGTTGCGTGCCGCTGCCGGTGAGGCGGATTGCTCCGTGTGTCCGGCGCGCAAAGTGTGCATGAAGCAATGTCTGGTGATTGCCGATTCAATCCAGGGCATGATCAGCAACGGCACTCTGCCGGCGCTGGATCCTGATCCGGAACCGGAAGAAACAGCGCCGTTCCATGACGAACCGGCACCGAAGCAGCCTCCTGAGAAAAAGGCCGGGGTAAAAAAGGGTCATTTGGAAATCGTCAAATAATTTCCTCATCTGTGAGGAGAATACTTCGAACAAAGCCGACAGTGCCGACTGACGGCTTTGTTGTTTCAAACGGATTAAATCAGCGTAAACTGCTAGAATTCAGGTGTTAATTGACAGATCGGCCGGATTCAATTTAGAATGCGCCGGTCGCCATGGAATGTTTGTGGTGTCTACAGGACGCTGTCGCTGCAATCACTATAATACTCGGGCCTTTAAGGCTATGAAGGAGTCATGATGAAAGTAATTATTACCGACGAAATTTCCGAAGCAGGTTTGCAAACCCTTCGTGAAGATTCCCGCATCGAGGTGGATGTCAAACTGGGGCTGAGTGTCCCCGAACTGCATGAGGTGATTGGCGGTTATGATGCGATCATTACCCGGAGCGGGACGACAGTGGATGCGGCGCTGCTCGATTGTGCCACCAACCTGAAGATTGTTGCCCGCGCCGGTGTCGGCATCGACAATGTCGATGTGGAGTACGCCAGCAGTAAAGGGGTGATCGTCGTCAATGCACCGTTCGGTAATACCAACTCGGCGGCTGAGCACACCATGGCAATTTTGTTGTCGTTTTGCCGTAATGTCACCATTGCCAACGCCAGTTTGAAAAGCGGCGAGTGGAAGCGGGCGCCGTTTACCGGTCATGAACTCAAGCACAAGACCATGGGGATCATTGGTCTGGGTAAGGTCGGTGGTCGCGTAGCGCTGCGCGGCAAAGCATTTGAAATGGATGTGATGGCCTATGACCCGTATATCTCGGAAAAGCGTGGTACGGATCTCGGTGTTAAATTGGTTTCACTCGAAGAGCTGATTCGTTACGCGGATGTGCTGACGGTACACACACCGCTCAACGAAGAGACTCGAGGGATGATAACGGCGGAACACTTCGAAAAAATGAAGGACGGCATCATCGTGATCAACTGTGCTCGCGGCGGCATCATTGAGGAAGAAGCGATGTTGCAGGCTCTGGAGAGCGGCAAAGTAACCGGCGCCGCCTTTGATGTGTGGAGCAAGGAACCGCCCGACACGGATACCTTGAAAAAGTTGATCGGCCATCCCAACATGGTAGTCACGCCGCATCTCGGTGCCAATACCTTTGAAGCACAGAAAAACGTGGCCGTCGACGTCAGCCGCGAAATTATCAATTATATCGACGGCAAGCCCATGGAAAATGCCGTCAATATTCCCAAATTCGATCCTGACTTGATGGAGCAGATGCGTCCGTTCATGGAGCTGATCAGCAAGCTGGGCGAGTTCATCTGTCAGCTGGCCCCGGCTAATCCGGACAAGATCACCTTTTCCTATCAAGGAAAACTGGCCCGTTTTGATTGTGCTCCGCTGACTGTATGTGGCTTGGCCGCCCTGCTCAACAAGCAGACCGAGGTCGAGGTCAACATGGTCAATGCGCGCATGATTGCCCGTAATATGGGCATTGCCGTCGAAGAGATGCGTACCACGGAATCGGAGTCCTTCTCCAGCTTGGTGTCGATTCAGCTCGAATCCTCTGCCGGAGTGCGCACCATTGCCGGGACACTGTTTGAAGGCATGCCGAAGATCGTTAAAATGCGCGATTACAAGACGGACTTCCAGCCCGAGCCGCACATGCTGGTCATCAACTATGAAGATCGCCCCGGTATGCTGGGTAAGATCGGCACCATTCTTGGGGAAGCCAACATCAATATCGGCAATATGAACTTGGGGCGTCGCGAAAAAGCCGGTGAGGCCATGGTGGTCTTTTCGGTGGATACTCCGGTGGAGCAGGAGACGCTGGATAAAATCACCGCCGCTTGCGACGCACGCTTTATCAAGGCGATTCGCATGCAGTAGCTCGATGAGCTTGTCTGCTGCCGGAACGAAAAATGCCCTGTCGTCTTAACGACAGGGCATTTTTTTTACACTATATGTCGTGGGCTCAGGCGCCGAGGTTGCCCTCAAAGCTACCGAGAATTTCCTCTTTAAAGGCATCAAAGCCCATTTTTTCAATGAACTTACCGAGGCGACCTTTCTGGTCGTTTTGAACAAACCACTTGACGATATGGTCCACCAGCGCTTTGGCCTGTTCCGTGTCCAGACCTTCAGCCAGGGGGGCAGACAACCGTGACGCGGCACCGCCGTTACCACCGACCATCACTTTCCAGCCTTTCGGGGTGCCAATGAGACCGACGTCTTTGATGCACACTTCGGAACAGTCGTTGGCACAGCCGGAAACGCCCATCTTGAATTTCCACGGCATGGTCATGCCGTGATAAAGCTTATCCATCTCCAGTCCCACAGCAACGGAGTCCTGTTGACCACGCTTGCAGAAGGTGGTGCCGGGGCAGATTTTAATGGAGCGAACACACATGCCGATGGCAGCACCGGCCGGCTCGTCAAGATCCTGCCAGATGGCATCGAGTTCACCTTCGTTGAGACCGACGATGGCAATACGCTGGGCACTGGTCAGTTTCAGCGCCTGAGCATTGTATTTCTCCGCGACATCGGCGATTTTGCGCAGTTGGTCCGGGCTGGTGATGCCGCCGGGAATATGGGGGGCAACGGCAAAGGTATCTTTGTCACGTTGCAGAATTGCGCCTTTTTCCAAAATATCTTTTTTCATTTAATCCTCGCAGTCATGAACACATGGAAAATTTCTTATCAGCCGTTTTTCCCATAACTTGGCGCCCTTGTCAAGTCGCGGGAAATGTATATTGTATACAGTTTTATGGTCAATTCACCGCCGAGAGTCCTCAGGAGGTGGCAAAAATGGGAAGGTCAATGACCGGAATCAACCGGCATTTTTCAGCCCGTGCCAGTAGCTCCTGTACGGCGGCAATTCCCTCGTCGCCCAGATTGACGGAGAATTCATTGACGTACAGCTGGATATGCTCATGGGTGACGGAATCGGAAAGTTCCTGAGCGTGCTGGCGGATATACTCCGCCGCTTTTTCAGGGTGGGCCTGAGCGTAACGTACGCTTTCGGCCAGCGCCTGATCAATTTGCTCGATCAGGGGCACCGGCAATGTGCGTTTGGCAAGAATCCCGCCCAGCGGAATCGGCAGTCCGCTCAGCTGTTCCCACCAGGCACCAAGGTCCAACAATTTGTGCAGGCCGTGATCCTGATAGGTGAAGCGGGACTCGTGAATGATCACCCCGGCGGTAGCTTCGTTACGCTCCAGCGCCGGCATGATCTGATCAAACGGCAACACGCGAATGTCATTGAACTTCTGGTCGTAAAGTTGCAACAGCAGATTGGCGCTGGTCAGTTCGCCGGGAATCAGGATGGGCTGGTCATGCAACTCGTTCATGTCCATAGGCTGGGTGGCAACAACCAGTGGCCCGCAGCCGCGACCCAAGGCACCACCCGAGTGAAGCAGGACATAGTCGCGACGCAGATGGCCAAAGGCATGATAAGAGATCTTGGTCAGATCCAGCTCTGATTTCAGGGCCAGACGATTGAGGGTTTCAACGTCTTCAAGGCGTTCGTGAAAAGTGACGCCGGGACAAGGCACCAGACCGTGAATCAGGGCGTTAAAAATAAACGTATCGTTGGGGCAGGGCGAGTAGCCCAAGGTCAAATCAGTCATGAGGACATTCCATTAAAGAGGCCCTGGTCAACCAGGGATAAAAACGCCTTTTGCGCATTGGTCATCGCCAGTGGCAGGTCCCAGCGAGACAGGTCGCGTTGTTCAACTGGGTTGGAAACGCTGCGCAGTTCAAGAAAGCGCGTCTGGTTCAGCAGGCATTGATGGGCGGCGGCGGCCCCTTCCATATTTTCAATGATGGCCAGGGTGTGCCGGCGACGTTGGCTGCTGAGTTCGTTGGTTCCACTGCAGGTTGACACCGTGCTGAACGGGCCCCACACACAGCGTGGCGATTCAGTGGCGGCGTCAAGCAGCCGACAGGCCTGTTGGGCCAGGTGCTGGTCAACGGGGAAGCGGTTGTAATAACGGCTGGTCACTGTGTTTGCCAACGCCAGCTTGAGATCCGCCATGTCGAGAAAACCATCAGACGTCATGACCCCTTCGTCCGCGTAGATCTCTTCACTGGCAATGGCCAAATCGCCCAGTTGCAGGCCGCAGTCGGGAAAGGCACCGCCACAGCCGATCATGACGACCAGCGAGGGGTGCACGTGCTGGATCAGCAGTGCGGTTGCCGCCGCAGTGTTGGTTTTACCAATGCCGCTGGTGGCGATCGTCAGGTCAAGATGTCCAAGTTGACCGCTGGTAAGATTCAGATGGGCACAGCTGTGTTGGTGTGGCGCGATGAGGCGCTGGCGCAGCAGGGTGTTTTCCTGATCAACAGCGGTAAGCAGAACAATCATGGGTGACGGGAGTACCAGCCTCGGCGAATCAGGTCGCGACGCAGCATGGAGCCGTGGTTGCGGACGACACCGCAATGCCAGAAGCGTTGCTGGCGTCCATTGTCACTGCTTGATTCCGTCGGCATTTGTTTAGAGGTTTCAATCAGTTGGCAGCGGAACAGAGCATCGGATTCCGCAATGAAACGCAGTAGCTTTTCACCGGTGTCGGTCGCGCTTTGATCAATGACCCGATCGATGATGTCACGGATTTTCAGGCCTTGGCGATAGTCGTCAAGGGTGCCGTTGAAGCCATGGCAACACTCGTTGACAAAGTCTTTCCAGTCGAGCAGCAGATTGATGAACTCTTCATCGCCGTTCCAGTTGAGGTCGGGCTGGCAGCTGAGAAAGGTTTCGATGGAATCCTGTTCTTTGCAGGACAGAAAGAAATCATCACTGCTGGTGGTCGGTTGCATGTCAAACAGCTCCACCAGTTCGCCACAGAACGTGATGTAGTCGAGCTGGCGACTGTCAAAACCGTTAAGATCGTCAGGCAGCTGAGGTTTGGTCAGACTGACCAGAGACAGATGGTCGTGAGCGAAGTCCGCCGGAAACAGCAGTTCTTCTCGGTAGTGCAGGCCATGATGCGCGAGGATGTTCATGGTGCGGATATGGTTGGCAGTGAAACAGGTAAAAGCCTTCTCTTCCGAGTAGAACAGTTCGGCACCCATGCGGCTGTTGGCCAGACCAAAACCGACGAAACCGTCGTGAATCAGCCGTGACAGATAGGGCTCAATCAGGGTGAGAATCTCTTCTGTCGGCATGTAGGGCGAATAAAAAACCGTCGGTTCGACGGGGGTATCGTTTTGCGCCAGGGTGACTTTGTCCGGATAGTATTCAAGGACAAAGAAACTTTCTTCGGAGACCAGCGCCGCGCAATCACGAATTAATTGTGGCAGGATCGTGCTGTCCGTCAGAACGGCGAAGCGAAACGCGTCCTTACATTCTTCCAAAGGGGAGTAACAAAAGCCTTGATGAAGCTGGAAGTCCGGGCGGCATCGTTCTGACGTCCAGACGGACAAGCCGCACGGCTGACTGAAAGGCAAGGTGATCACGTTGGCATCTCCGCGAGAAAAAATCGACTCATGCTGTAGGACAGGTCGTACTGCATTCAGAATAGAATAACCCTCACCTGGAAGTCAACACGGTAACAGCTTGATTCCGGGGCAAAATGTTACGTAATCATTAATGACGGCGAAAACGTTCCAATAAGCGCCTGGACGCTGCGCCCGGTGTTGTCTGGCCATTGAGCACAGATTGTTCGACCTGCTCCAGTAGGGGTTGCACGCGGCGGTCGTGAATGAACAGATCCTTGAGGTCGTCAAGCAGCAAGGCCCACATCCAGTCGCGCGCCTGTTGGCGGCGCTTGTCGTCAAATTCACCGCACTCTTGCATGGTGTCGCGATAGCTGGTGAGCATCTCCCAGATGGTGTCGATCCCCTTGTGGTGCAAGGCGCTGCAGGTATGCACCGGCACGGACCAGTGGCTGCTGCGGGGGCGCAGGATGTGCAGGGCGTTGATGTATTGCTGCTTGGCCAGGTTGGCACGCGCGATGTTATCGCCGTCCGCTTTGTTGATGACGATGGCATCAGCGATCTCCATCACACCTTTTTTGATGCCCTGTAGCTCATCACCGGCTCCGGATAGCTGCAGTAACAGAAAGAAGTCAACCATGGAAGCGACGGTGGTTTCCGACTGGCCGACGCCGACGGTCTCGACAATAATCACATCATAACCGGCCGCTTCACACAGCAGCATGGTTTCGCGGGTTTTACGGGCAACACCACCGAGGGAGTCGCCGGATGGCGACGGGCGGATAAACGCGTTAGCGTCACGGGCCAGATCCTCCATGCGTGTTTTGTCGCCGAGGATACTGCCGCCGGACAGTTGCGAGCTGGGATCGACCGCAAGCACGGCGACCTTGTGCCCCTGGCCGGTCAAATAGAGACCGAAGGCTTCGATAAAGGTGCTCTTGCCGGCACCGGGAACGCCGGAAATGCCAATGCGCAGACTGTTGTCGGTGTCGGGTAGCAGGTTCTCCAGCAGTTCGGCACCTTGCTCAATGTGTTCGGGCTTGCGGCTTTCGATCAGGGTGATCCCTTTGGCCAGAGAGCGCAGTTGTCCCTGACGGATGCCGTTGGCCAGTTGTTCGAGAGTCATGGGCAACCTTTTAACGCGGGTGACAGTGGTTAGATGGATAAACGGATAAGACGGTCCGGGGGTGCGAACAACCCCGGACCGTTGAATGGCAGTTTAACGTTTTTCGATGATGGCGGCCAGTGTTTCGCGGGCCGATTTCGTGATTGTCGTGCCGGGGCCAAAGATACAGGCGGCACCGGAGGCGTACAGTTCATCATAATCCTGACGCGGAATAACGCCGCCGCAGACAATGACGATGTCGTCGGCACCGAGCTTTTTCAGCTCAGCGGCCAGTTGCGGCACCAGGGTTTTATGACCGGCGGCCAGACTGGACACGCCGACAACATGCACGTCATTTTCCACCGCCATTTTAGCCGCTTCTTCCGGGGTCTGGAACAGCGGGCCGACATCGACGTCAAAGCCGGCATCGGCGTAGGCACTGGCTACCACTTTGGCACCGCGGTCGTGACCGTCCTGACCCATTTTGGCAACGAGGATGCGCGGGCGACGTCCTTCCTGCTCGGCAAAGTCCGCGACCATTTTCTTGACTTCGGCAAATTCTTCGTCTTGATCACACACGGATGCGTAGGCTCCTGATACCAGCTTGATTTCGGCTTTGTGACGGCCAAAGACCTTTTCCATGGCGTCGGAAATCTCGCCGACCGACGCACGCAGACGCGCGGCATTGACACACAGGCCGAGGAGATTGTCGTCGTTATTTTCGCTGGCTTTGGTGATGGAGTCAAGGGCTGCCTGGCAGGCGGTCTCATCACGCTCCGCGCGCATTTTGTTGAGACGAGCGATCTGTGATTCGCGCACCGCCGTGTTGTCGATGTCGAGCACCTCAATGGGGTCTTCTTCAGCCAATTTGTATTTATTGACACCAACGATGACATCGCGACCGCTGTCAATCGATGCCTGTTTTTTGGCTGCGGATTCTTCAATGCGCAGCTTGGGCATGCCCGATTCGATGGCTTTGGTCATGCCGCCCAGTTCGTCGATCTCTTTAAGAATGGTGCGCGCTTCCTTAATCAGCTCGGCGGTCATCGATTCGACATAATAAGAACCGGCCAGCGGGTCCACGACATTGCAGATGCCGGTTTCTTCCTGAATCACCAGTTGGGTGTTGCGGGCGATGCGTGCCGAATGATCCGTGGGCAGAGCGATCGCTTCATCCAATGCATTGGTGTGCAGCGACTGGGTGCCGCCGAGAACGGCCGCCATCGCTTCAATGGTGGTGCGGATGACGTTGTTGTACGGATCCTGCTCGGTCAAACTCCAACCCGAGGTCTGGCAGTGGGTGCGCAGGGCCTTAGACTTGGGGTTCTGCGGATTGAACTGATCCATCAGCTCCGCCCACAGGTAACGGGCGGCACGCAGCTTGGAGGCTTCCATGAAGAAGTTCATGCCGATGGCGAAGAAGAACGACAGCCGCGGCGCAAACGCATCGATGTCGAGTCCTTTAGCCAGTGCGGCTTTAACGTACTCCAGACCGTCGGCCAGGGTGAAGGCCAACTCCAAAGCATTGTTGGCACCGGCTTCCTGAATGTGGTAGCCGGAAATGGAGATGGAGTTGAACTTCGGCATGTAACTGCTGGTGTACTCAATGATGTCGGAGATAATCCGCATCGACGGTTCCGGCGGATAAATATAGGTGTTGCGCACCATGAATTCTTTAAGAATATCGTTCTGGATGGTGCCGGCCAGTTTATCCTGGCTGACGCCCTGTTCCTCGGCGGCAACAATATAGTTGGCCATGATCGGCAGCACCGCACCGTTCATGGTCATGGACACGGAGACCTTGTCGAGGGGGATCTCGTCGAAGAGGATTTTCATGTCCTCAACAGAGTCGATGGCGACACCCGCCTTGCCGACATCACCGACCACGCGGGGATGATCCGAGTCGTAACCGCGGTGGGTGGCCAGGTCAAAGGCGACCGACAGGCCCTGCTGGCCGGCCGCCAGGTTGCGTTTGTAGAACGCGTTGGATTCCTCGGCGGTGGAAAACCCGGCATACTGGCGCACCGTCCAGGGACGTCCGGCATACATGGTGGCCACCGGACCACGCAAAAACGGCGGCAGCCCGGGCAGGGTGTCGAGGTGTTCCATTCCGTCGAGGTCGTTGGCCGTGTAGAGCGGCTTGACCGTGATCCCCTCGGGAGTGTCCCATTTAAAGCCCGACAAATCGTCGGTCTTCTTCTCTTTTTTGGCCTTGGCTTCCCAGTCGGCCATGGTGGGTTTGTTCGACATGTGTTGTCCTTTCACAAGCAATAAATATAAAAAACGAAAGCCGTCAGGATTCGATGCCGATGCGGGCTGATTGCCCGGCGTCGTAATAATGTTTGATGTCTTTCATTTCAGTGACCAGGTCTGCTACCTCAATTAAGGCCTGAGGGGCATTGCGTCCGGTAAGAACCAACTCGGTTGTCGGCGCACGAGATGCGATTAAGTCCAGAACCTGTTCCAGACGGATCAGGCGAAAGCCCAGAGCGTTAACCAGCTCGTCAAGAATCAGCAGATCGTAATCACCGCTACCGGCCAGCTCGGACGCCTTTGAAAAGGCCTGCTGCGCCAGTTGGATATCTTCCGGGGCCGGATCAGTGAGAGAAACAAAACCACGGCGTCCAACCTGCTCGACGCTCCAGTTTGGCCCCATCTTTTTGCTGCTGGCTATTTCGCCATAGTCGGGGTCAAATTTCATAAAGTGCATGATATGCACGCGAAAACCGCGACCCGCCGCACGAAACGCCAATCCCAACGCGGCGGTTGTTTTGCCTTTTCCGTTGCCGGTGTAGATCTGAACCAGCCCTTTTTTCAGTCGGTTGGCCATCGTTGGCGGTCCTTGTAACACGGTTGGAAAGAGATCCGTCCGTTTGCTCGGCCTGATGTGATGCGAGTGAGCCGGTGGCGGTAAATCGATCCGGGGTTTATTTACAGTGGTTTGTTGATTGCGTCGATGTTGCCGACAGCCGCCTAACCTGTTTGTGCAAACAGGGGTTTACTCAATAGAATGCTTTTTTAAAGGTGCTAAAAAAATTTAGCACGCTGAAATATATCAGTGGCGAAACGGCCTTGTCAAGGAAGATGGCTGAGCGCTGTGTGGCGATTTTTAGCCACATTTGAACGGTCTAAACCGAGGTTTCTTCATGGATTTGAAGATTCCTCTTTATTTTTGTTCCGACGAAGGCGAAAATGAACCAGTAAATTTTTCAGGCATGGCGTTTCCGGGCAAAATAATTTTCGTAGACGTAAAAAAGATTTAACGACACTTCAAGTTGTTGGAAAATGGGATTAATTCCGCTAAGGTTTTGATTTACGGCATTTATTTTCAATAAACGTTTTTATTGTTGGTAAACAATTAGGTTGACAATTTCCGCCACATGTTTTATATCGAGCGTGGAAATAGAACTGTTTTTTATTTTTTGGAGAATGTCTTGGAATACAATATCGGGGCAAAAATTAAGGAGCTGCGTAAGGCACGTAAATTGACCCTGCAGGCGGTGGCAACGGAAACCGGTTTTTCTCCGGCGCTGATTTCCCAAATTGAGAACAATAATGTTTCACCGCCCATTGCCACGTTGTCAAAGCTGGCTCGCTTTTTTGATGTCAAGATCAGCCACTTCTTTGAAGAGGAAGAAGAGGTCCGTCGTTACGAAGTCGTTCGTACTGCGGATCGCCGTGTTGTCAGTCGGGTTATCTCCAAGGCAGGTAAGGGGCATGGCTATACCTATGAAGCCTTGTCCGTGCATAAACTCAATAAAAAGATGGAACCCTTCGTCGTTACCGTATCGGAACGCAGTGACGATGAGACCATGTATAACCATGATGGCGAAGAGTTTCTGCTTATCTTAAATGGCACGGCAGAGGTGTTGCTTGATGATGAACGGATCAAGCTTGAGGCGGGAGATGCGGTGTATTTTGACTCCTCCATGCGTCATCGCCTGCTGTCTTACGATGGCAAGGAAGTCCAGGTCCTGGCCATTGTCACTCGATGATCCGCTGGATTCACGGTGACGTACGTATATAAAGAAGATGGGAACTCTGCCTGGCTGTGCGCTGTTCAGGAGCGGCCGGGCACTGTTGTCTATATCGCAGGATGTTGAAAAAGACCCTTTCGGGGGCTTTTCAACGACGCAAGCCGAAAATGCGCTTTCCGTCTTGTTTACAGAATCAAGCACGTGAGAATCTGTCCTTGATTCTGGTCGCCCATCCATGGGCTCCATAGGCTGTTTTTCAACAGCCGGATAACGTTTTTTGCACGTGCGGTTTAAAGATGTGATTTTCAAACCCGCACAAAAATCACCGGGTTGTAAACGAACCCGACCATCTTTAGGTGCCCATTTGCGGGCTTCGCGGGCTTTTTCGGTTCGAATTACGTTGATTATATATGGGGTCAGCAACAGGGGAGGGGTCTCTGTTTCTGACACGTACCACTTTTAAACAAGTAAAGGGATGACGACTATGTCAAACAAGGTGTGCAAGCCAACGCTGAAGAATCCTCTCGCTCCGCAAGAGAACGTTGAATTCACCATTCCCGGCGAAATCGCCGGACAGAAGGGTGGTTATGAAGAGGTCATGCAGGAAGGCCATGATCTGATTCAACGTCCGATCAAGTCGGTTGCGGTCAGTCAGATTGAAAAGCAACATTTCAAAAAGCGCATGACCGTTTGGGAACGGATTAAAGTTCTGACGGAAGATGAGCCGAATATTCTGTTTCAAAACTGGGGTAAAAACCTTGATGGTGCTTCTCTGGTCACCGGTATTCTTAATATCGGCGGCCGCGATGTTGCCGTTTATGGTCATGACTTTACCGTTCGCGCCGGTTCCATCGATGCGACCAACGGCAGCAAGTTGGCCAAGTTGTTCAACATGGCTGGTGAAAAGGGGATTCCCGTTATTGGCATGAATGACTCCGCCGGTGCGTTTGTTCCTGCGGGTGTTGGTGGTCTGGATGGTTATGCCGAAGCGTTTACCGCCTTGCGTAATATCAGCGGCGTGGTTCCGAGTATCATGTGTATGTTTGGTTTTAACGCCGGTGGCGGCAGCTACTTGCCGCGCCAGGGCAGCTTCGTCATCCAGCCCGAAGATACCTTCTTCGGTCTCACCGGTCCCGGTGTCGTTAAGTCGGTCCTTGGTGAGGATGTCACGCCGGATGATCTGGGTGGTCCCAAGGTCCATCGTGCCACCGGGGTTGCTGATTTGACCGTCAGCGATGAAACAGCAGCGCTGCGTCTCGCCAAGATGCTGCTCAGCTACATTCCGGACAACAACAGTGTCATGGCGCCGTTCCTGCAGACCAGTGATCCCCTTGATCGCAAGACCTGGGAAATCAATACCCTGCTGAAAAAAGCCTTTAACTCACCCACCGGCTTCAATACACCGGTTGACGTTTCCATTATTATTCAACAGATCTGTGACCACGGCGATTACTTTGAGCTGCAACCGAAGCGTGCCCGTGAAGTGGTGACCGCTTTTGGCCGCCTCGGCGGTAATGTGGTCGGCTTCTGTGCCAACAACAGTGCCGTGGCTTCCGGTCAGATTGACTGTGACTCTGCCTTGAAAATCGCCCGTTTTGTCCGCTTCTGTAACATCTACAATATTCCCATCATCTTCATCGAGGACACCACCGGCTTCCTGCCCGGTCGTGAGCAGGAAACACGCGGGATTGTCCAGGCGGGCCGTTCCATGCTTGATTCTATCGTAGATGTGCGGACGCCGCGGATTCTGCTGATTCTGCGCAACGCCTACGGCGGAGCGTATGCGTCGTACAACAACTATCCCACCGGGGCCGATCTGGTTCTGGCACTGCCGACCACCCGTCTGGCGGTTATGGGCCCTGCCGGTAAGGAGTTCGTGTACAAAGATGAACTGCGCAAAATCCGTGGAGCGGTCAAAGGGATGATTGCTCAAGGGACGAGTGATCGTATCGCTGCCGGTATGGATGGTGACGATGCCAAGAAAGATGCCGAGCGCGAAGTGGCCGAATGGCTGAAAGTTGAGGAAGCGAAACTCAATACGCGCTATGAAAAAGAGTTGATGAACCCGAAAGAGGGTCTGTCACTGGGCTCCATCTCGTCGATTGTTATGCCGACGGATCTGCGCGAAGTTCTGGCCAAGAACATGAACTTCTTCCTGCGCCATTACAAGCCCGGTCCTATGCAGGCCGTTCAGCGTGAGTTCCATTAATTGCGTTGAGCCACCTGTTGTTGACGAGCATCGTAGCAATTAACCCCCATGGAAGTGGAGATGAAGCCCATGGCCTACAATATTGAGAACTATCTGAACAATCCTTTGATTCACCGTGACCGTCGTCTGAGCCAGTCGCCTTCGGCGTGGGTGCGGTCTTTTTCCTGTGAAGAACTCAAGCCCCTGATTGTCTGTCGCGGTCCGATCCGTAAAGAAGCGATGGACGTGTATGACGAAATGGGCATTACCCATTACGGAATTCTGTTGTCTGAAAAGGATTCCATTGTCTACCCGAATGCGCTATCTCCGGAACTGCGTAAGCTGACCGATAACAGTCGTGTCCACCGGGTGCCCGATTATTCCGGTGCGTCGAAGGAAGAGCGTGTTGAGCGAATCGGTCAGATTATCGGCATTGCCAAAGATAACGGCTACAATGCGATTTTTGCCGGTTACGGCTTCATGGCGGAAGATGACGAGTTTGTCGCCGCGATTGAAGAGGCTGGGCTCAACTTCATTGGTCCCTGCTCCGGTACACAGCGTGCTGCCGGTAAAAAAGACGAAGCCAAGCGCACCGCCCTGCAGGTCAACGTCTCCGTTACGCCGGGTATTGATAATGTGACAGCACGGACTCTGGTAAAAAATTACGCGACCCGTGACAGTCTGGTGTCTTTGGCCAAGTCCAAAGAGCTGGCCTGTGACGAAAAGGTCCTTGCTGATGAAAGCCTGACCCTTGAGGCGCTGGCGGATCACATTCTGTTTGCCTCCTACGACAAAGGCATTGACCTGTTCAGTGTTGAAGAGTTGTGTGCTCAGGTACAGGCCGAATGCGCCGAGATGTTTAAAAATTACCCCGGTGCCCGCATCCGTCTCAAAGCCATCGGCGGTGGTGGCGGTAAGGGCCAGCGGATTCTCGGAGCTTCCCTGCTGGTGACTAAAGAGCCGACCCAAGAGCAGATCGATGCGGCTGCCGCGGATGCGCCGGGTCTGGTACGAGAGATTCTCAGTGAGGTAAAAGCCAACGGCGTTGGCGACAACAAAAACGTCCTCATCGAGCTGAACATCGAGCAAACCCGCCACAACGAAATTCAGTTGTTGGGTAACGGTGAGTGGTGCATCGCCTTGGGGGGTCGCGATTGCTCCCTGCAGATGCATGAGCAGAAGTTGCTGGAGATTTCCGTGACTCAGGAAGCACTGACTGCGGAGATCGACAAGGCGAAAAACGCCTCTTTGGATGCTCAGGCCAAAGCTCTGGAGACGGATCTTACGGTCCTCAAGCGGATGGAAGAGGAGTCGGAGCGTTTTGGTCAGGCCGTTGGTCTTGATTCCGCGTCAACCTTCGAGTGTATTGTTGACGGCGATCGTCACTACTTTATGGAAGTGAACACGCGGATTCAGGTTGAGCACCGCGTGACCGAACTGGTCTACAGCCTCAAATTTACCAACCCGGATGATGAGAACGATTACTTCGTTGTCGAATCACTGGTTGAGGCCATGGCCCTGCTGGCTATGCACAAAGAGCGGCTGCCGCGTCCTGAGCGTCAGCTCCGGTTTGGGGCCGCTGCGGAGGCCCGCCTCAATGCGACGGACGACTCCCTGTCTCCGGCTGCCGGCGGCATGATCAATTACTGGTCGGCTCCGATTGATGGCGAAATTCGCGATGACCAGGGCATCTGCCTGGCGAATCCGGATACCGGTCACTTCATGAAGTATAAAGTTGCCGGTGCCTATGACTCCAACCTTGCCCTGTTGCTGACCAAAGGTGAAGATCGCCAACAGAGCTACAATCATCTGTCACGCGTGTTGCGCAGCACCACATTGCGCGGTACGGATTTGGCCACGAACTTGGAATTTCATGACGGCCTGGTGAACTGGTTCCTGGCCAATAATGTCATGGCTAAGCCGACTACCCGCTTTGTCGTGCCTTACCTGACCATGGTCGGTAAGTTGAAGGAGGAAGCCAATAAGGTCGATGTGGTTTATGCCTTCGTCAAGATGAAAAAACATTTCATCAAAATGTACGGTGAAGATCCTGATGTGGCCAAAGCCGTTTCTGAAGCTCTGGATCGCAAGGGAACCCTGCTGACCCGTCCCATGGAGCGCCTGCTTGAAGATCCGCATCTGCTTTCCGGCTGGTTGAGCTGGAACAAGAAAAACTTCAAGTTTGAAAACGGCAAGGTGGTTTGGAAGCGCAATCCGCTCGGTGTCTTGTGTGAAACCTATGAATACCTGCACATGGCCTGGGATCCAAAAAAACCGGCGGCCGAGGTGATCTGGTCTCATGACCACGAATTACTCGACAATGCGCTGTCTTTCTATCGTGAACTGCGCACCAAATTGGGCCTCGGTATTGAGCAATTTGTCGAGCTCAACGAGATTATTCAGAAAGATGAGCCGCAACTCGGCTACGATGCGGAAACCTGGAAACAGATTCAGTCGGCGCACTTTGGTTTCGAGATCGGCAATGAGCTGCTCGGACTCTTGTTCATGATTGCTGAGAAGACCGGGTTCTACGAGCTGCGCGTTGAAGACGATCTGGAAGTGGTCATCCCTGAATATCTGCACGATCCGGAGCTGCAGGCGGCCATGAAGAAAGTTCTGGTTCCGCCGCCGGCAACCAAGGAGGATGAAATTGTTACTCCGGGTGGTGGTATGTATTATGCTCAGGAAGCACCGGGTATGCCGCCGTTTGTGACCAAAGGGATGCACTTTGAAAAAGGTCAGCCGCTGTTCATCCTTGAAGTTATGAAGATGTTCAACAAAATTCCGGCACCGTTCTCAGGAACGATTGATGAAATCCTGATTGAAGGTGGTGATGGGACCATTGTGGCGAAAGGCCAGCCTATTTTTAAGGTCACCCCGGATGAGAAATTTGTTGAAGTAGATCCGAAGGAATTTGAACGTCTGCGTCAGGAAACAACTTCGGAGTTTTTGTCGACTGTTTTATAACGTCGCCATACAGGAGAAAAACGGAAGCCCTGCTGTTAAAGCAGGGCTTCTTTGTCTGGAGCTCGGTCTGGTTGGGCAATAGATTGGGGCCGTCCTTGTCCGACTTTTGTGTTTCTGCGCGAGTTACAGGCAGCGGGCGCAATCAAAATCGTCATTTTCAACAGGCTCGGACTCGGATTCCAGAAAAGATTGTTGTTGGGTATCGACGACGATTTTACTCAGGCCGTGATTGATGGACCAGATGGTTCCGCACATACTGCACTCAACAATTTCTTCGGAAAATCCTTCAGAGCGCAGGCCAAGTCCGCAGTCATTGTGATGGTTGCATACGGGACACTTCATACTGTAAACCTTTCCTTAACGTTTGAATGTTGGCTGAAAAATTTCGTTGAGTATAGAGAAGAATTTTTTTATTACAAGTAAAAATAGCAAAAAAGATAAGATAAAACAATGGGTTAGCATGTAGTTAGCGTTTTGCGTAGTAGACCGTGGGTTGAAATAGGGTAGAAACGTCGCATTGGATAATTGCCTGTAAACGCAAAATAAATTTCTTTAAACTACTGCTTTTAAAAAGATTTTGGGAAAATAAATCACCATTTTAAAATTTTATCTAAACTAAAAATGCATACAGTTTGAGCTGTTTTTTTGTTGATTGTGGAAAACGAATTTTTAGAAAGTTGTCAGAGAGAAAAAACATAATGATACAAACCCTTTCAGCGTTGTCGATAGGGTGCGGTTCTAACCTGAAACTAACCGGGAGTTTACACGATGGTAAAGAAAATCAATCACATTGGCGTCGCCGTTAAAAGCATTGAAGAGGCAGCGCCGCTCTATCGCGATGTTTATGGCATGAAGGATGAGGGCGTCGAAGTTGTTGCGGAGCAGAAGGTCAAGGTGGCCTTTTTTGCTGTTGGTGAGAGCCGTATTGAATTGCTCGAACCGACCAGTGATGATTCTCCGGTGGCGCGTTTTATGGAGAAAAACGGGCCGGGAATTCATCATGTGGCCTATGAGGTTGACGATGTCGAAGCTGAGTTGGCCAAGCTCGCGGACAGCGGTATTCGCCTCATCGATACGGTGCCGCGTTGCGGAGCGCACGAAACAAAAATCGCCTTTCTGCACCCGAAGAGCAGTGGCGGCATCTTAACAGAGTTGTGTCAGGTCAATTACTGATCGTCCAGATGACAGAATAAGTTTCTGCCTGTTTGTCTGGCCGTAAGTGATTGATTGAACCAGGCCAGACACCGGCTTTAATAGGTAAAGCCGGGTTCCTTTTCGTAGGAAGAGGTTGTTTTGCGCTGCTTCCTAAGAAGATGTCTGTAATTAACAGGAATGACAGGAGGAAACAAGGAATGAAAAGAGTAGTAACCGCGCTGGCGCTTGTGCTGGCCATGGCCGCACCGGCCTTAGCTGTTGAGTTTGAATTTCACGGAGATCTGAAAACAGAAATCCGTATCGCTTCAAACCAATCCGCTTTTACCGGTGTTAAAGAGTTTGCAACAAAACTTTACGCTGCTGATGATGCCCCCGGCAAAATCAGTGAAGATGATGTCAATGATAACTTCATGTCATTTAAGTATCGTCTGTGGACCGAAGCGTCCAGTGATGACGGTGCTGTCAAAGGTGTCTACGCCATTGAGATTGGCGGTGTTCACTTTGGTAACGATGACAAAGGTGGTAGCTTTTCTGGTGACGAAGTCAATGTAGAAACCCGCTGGGCCTATACTGATTTTGCCCTGTCCGACGGTCGCATGAAAGTCGGTCTGCAACCGGTAAAAATCAACAACTTCTTCTGGAATGAGACCGCAACCGGTGTTCACTACAAGGTTGGTGATTTTCAGGCTGCCTGGTATCGTGGTTATGAGAACGGCGACGCCGATGATGATTCCGATGGGGAAGATCTGGACGCGTTTTACCTGCGTTACAACCTGAAGCCTGCGGAAGATGTCAAGATCGGCTTGTTCGGTGTTTGGCAGACCAGTGATGCCGGTGGTGACGACAGCCTTATCGGTAAGAAATATCGTGTGAAGGAGCTGGATGGTTACGACCTTGACCTGTATACCTTTGGTATTGATGGTGGTATGAAATCCGGTGCTTTTTTTGCTAAATGGGACCTGATGTTCCAAGCTGGTGATCTGGCTGAAGACTACGATTTTGGTGGTTACCTGGCTCACGTCGATCTCGGCATGAAGATGGGTAACGGAACATTGACCTATACTTTCTGGTATGCGTCCGGCGATGATGATCGTGATGATACTGATCTGGATGCGTTTATCGCAACGGATGTTGATATCAATGCTGATTACTCTTCTGTTGTTCTGTTTCAAGGTCTCAACTCCGACCAGTATTTTTCAACGGAACCCTATGTTCAGGATAAGGGTTTCATGATCAACCGCATCGGTTATGATGCCAAGGTTTCTGATAAGTTGAAAGTTGGTGCTGCAGCCATGTACATGATGACTGCTGAAGATCTTGAATATACTGATGGCACCTATGATTATGCTGATGATTCCATCGGTTTTGAGGTGGATGTTTACGCGAAGTACAAAATGTTCAAAAGCCTTGAACTGGCTCTGGCAGCCGGTTATCTGATGGCTGACGATGCTTTGGATTTCTACGAAGTAGAGCGTGACGGTTCTTCTGACGAAGACATCTACGTCATCACTTCCCGTATTCGTTACAAGTTCTAAAAAGCGACATACAACGCTGCTGAAACCTCGAAAAGCCGGACATCTGTCCGGCTTTTCTTGTTGTAAGCCTAGACGAACGTGTTTTAGTTTTTGTGCGGCGGATTTTCAATGGTTGGTGGTGTCCTGTTGGCGGTGGTTTATCCAATGCGGCTAATACGTCAGCATCGTTGAAATTGTTGTACCAGCAAGGGGGGCATCATCGGAAGGGATCAAGACAATTCGTAAATTAGTGCACTTCTCAGGTGGTTATACCTGACAACGTTGAGTGTGTTTGGTGCCTTCGTGGTGCTGGCGTTTGAATAAGGATTGTTGCTGGAAAATGTGAATCGATGGTGGTCGGTGTAGAGAGGTGTAAGGCAAGGAGGCGGGATGATCCCGCCTCCTTGATTAGCTTTTGCGGTTTAGAATTTATAGCGGATGCGTGAGCTGATAATGAAAATGTCCTCGTCAGAAGACCCGTCACAATCGACCTCATAATAGTCCATGGCATCATCCGCTGCCAGATAACCGAACTGAATCGCAGCCTCCGTGGTGCTGAACAGTTTGTAGCTGGCGTAAGCATCAAATTCGAAGCCAATGCTGTCTTCAGATTGGGCATTGCCGTTGTTGTCCGTGTACTCAATATCTTCAGCCGTCATCAGGTACACAGCCGCGACACCAACCTTCAGTTTGTCCGTGACCTGCTGGTCGTAACCAATTCGGTTGAGAATCATCCCCTTGTCCATCAGGTAAGGGGTTTCTGAGAAATAGTCGTCATCGGTATAGCCTTCAAACAGAACGACAGAGTACTGAGAGTTGATGTCGATATCGGTGGCAACAAATGCATCCAGATCATCGTCAGTCGCATCATCATCCCCTGAAGAATACCAGAAGGTGTAGGTCAGTTTGCCCTTGCCGACGTTCATGCCCAGATCGATATGGCCGAAGTAGCCGCCGAAGTCATACTCCTCGGCGTAGTCGCCAAATTGGTACATCAGGTCCCAATTGGCAAAGAACGCACCAGCTTTGGTGCCGCCATCGATACCCAAAGTGTAGAGATCAATATCGTCGACGAATTTTTTTGCATAGTTCGTTGTCGGAGCCGTAGCGCCATCGCTGACAGTCGAGGCGTCGCTGGTTTGCCACAGAACAAAGGCTCCAACCTTGGTGTCTTCGGCCGGCTTCAGGTTGTAGCGCACATAAAAAGCGTCCTGGTCTTCGAAATCATTGTTATCAGACGTGTTGACGACTTCATAACCGCGCATCCAGGCTATCTCAAGATCTCCGGGGCCTGCGGCAATTTTGTAGTCAACGCCGGTTGCGGTTTCCTGCCACAGGAACTTGTTGACGGTAAAAGTCTGCAGGCCGATTTTTGCGCGACCACCGGCCAATGCAAAATCGGTATAGGCCCAGCGGGTTTCAACATTCACGCTGTCGCCTGAATATGAGCCGCCTGTGCCTGCTCCGTTGTTGCCGGGTTTACCGAACTCAATTCCTCCGACCTCAATAGCGTAAACGCCTTTGATGGCTCCGTCATCACTGGTGACCTCGGTCCACAGACGGTATTTGATCTCACCCATGAAATCCGAATTGCTGTCATCTCTAATGGCTGTTTTATGGTTATAACTGTTGCCGGCGCCATCAAAAAAGTTGACTTGGTTGGTATACATTCTAAACCGGTGATTGAGATCGCCGTGGAAAGCAAAATCCACAGCCAAAGCTGGTGTCGCCAGGCTCAGCATGACGATCAGAGTTACCCATACCCTTTTCATGCGATTCCTCCTATTCCTAGTGTTTTATGTGCTTCTTTGCACAGTTACGGTCTTAGGCAATTTTTTTTCGCGGCAGACGATTATTGCCAATAATACCGTTACCAAAACCAATTACAACAACAATGTTTTATTTTGAGAATAAATGCAACAATAAATTGTGAAAGTTATATGTGCTTGGCAGGCTGTCTCTTTGCTCTTGCCGGCAACATACTGAAAAAACATGTTGTTTGCGTGCGCAAAAGTTAGCATGCGGTAAGGTTAGATAGTAAGGAAAAAAATAGCATGATTTTCAGGATGTTGCAAATACAGGAGAACAGTGTTTTTTTTTGCGTTTAAAAACCAACATCGGATTTTTTTTAAACTATGTTTTATTTGTGCAGTGAGCGGAAAAATAGAAGGGTGTCTTGATTGTGTTTGAGCTGTTAAATAAAGCGTCGGAAGTGCTGGTGTTGAAAAGTATATGATATTTCAATGGGTTGCAATGTTTTGCTGCGTAGGAGGAATCCTGATTGTCACCACTAAAGGCGGGAGGATATGCGGAGCGACAATGCTTCTTTTTGTGAATTAAATAGGAGTGTGGGGATATCGCAGAGGCCATAGTGTTAAATATCTGCACAGGAACTCTGTGGCCGTATGTGAGGAAAAATAAGTGGAGTTTTGGTATTGGTTGCACCGGTAAGCGCTTGCGAGCGAGGTTGCGGTGTGGCAGTTGTTGGATGTAAAGACATGCGAGAGAATGTTGTGCATCTGAGTCAAGCGGTCCGGCAGGAAAGCCTCAATGGGGTTAAGCTGGACTGATGTGGGTTGACAGAGCACAGTATCTTCTGCGAAAGAGGGCGCCTATGCTTCTGACCGTATTTCAGGCGGCCTATATTGGCGTCATCACTTCCAAAAAACGAAACAAACTCTCAAGGCCGTATCACACGTTAAATCACGGAACACGAAAAAAGATAACTACCCGGTATTAATAATATTTTTTCTTTGACGTCGCATTTGAACCGGAGCAGATCTCATCTCTGCCTCCAGGCACAAATAAGTTTTATTTTTATTGATAATATGTTTATATTGCGCGAGCGTTATTCAGTGCTAGCATAACGAATGAGAGAGAGCAACAATGTCCGGCAGCGTGGCCGGAACCCGCTAGGCGTTGAAAGCCCATACGTGCCGTTGGTCAGCGAGCTTTTATTCAATCTTTAGAGGATAGAACGAATGCTCGACTGGAAATTAATCGTTGAGATAAACCGAACCGTTGAGTTCTGAGCGGCAAAAATTGCCGTGACTGCCATGGAACTGGTTAGGTTTCTCGTAGGAAAAGTCAAACTTTAAGGAGGTTTTTTTGATGAGAGCATTTTTTGTCACGCTGTTGATCGTGCTAACCTTTGCGACACCGGCTTTAGCCGTTGACTTCGCCTTCCATGGCGATTTCGTTGAATCATTCCGCATTTATAGCAATCAGTCTAAGTTTTTTTCCGGCGACATTGGTTATAAGACAACGCGGACTGCTGCTATTGCCGATGAAACAACGAATGACTCGTTTGCTAACTTCAAATTTCGGCTTTGGACCGAAGTGTCATCGGACGATGGCGCTGTCAAGGGTGTTTACGCGATCGAGGTCGGCAATATTCATTTCGGTGATAGTGGCAAAGGTGGCGGATTTTCAGGAGACGGCACCAATGTGGAAACACGCTGGGCCTATACCGATTTTGCTTTAGCGGGCGGCCGTTTGAAGGTGGGGCTTCAGCCGGTAAAAATTAATAAGTTTTTCTGGACGGAAACGGCAACCGGTGTGCACTACAAAATCGGTGACTTTGAAACAGCTTGGTATCGCGGTTATGAAGTAATTAACACGGACGGCAATGATTTTAAAGATCTGGATGCTTTTTATGTCCGCTATAATCTTAAGCCGATAGAAGATGTCAAGGTCGGTCTGTTTGGTGTTTGGCAAACCAGTGACGGCGATACGCTTGCGGATGGCGTCGATCCGATGTCAGGGTTCGGCAATTATGTAAAAAAACTTACCGGCTATGACATTGATCTTTATACCTTGGGTATTGATGGCGGTATGAAAGCCGGCAACCTGTTTGCCAACTGGGACCTGATCTATCAGACCGGAGATCTGGCAGAGGAATATGATTTTGGTGGTTATTTGGTCCATTTGGATCTGGGTGCCAATATGGCTAAAGGCAAACTGACCTATACCTTCTGGTATGTCTCTGGTGATGATGACAGCAGCGATACGGACTGTGATGCTTTTATTGCCACAGATGTTGATACGAAAGCCAGTGCTTCGTCAGTTGTCTTGTTTGAGGGCATGGCGGAAGACACCTATTTTTCCGCAACGCCTTATATTCAGGACAAAGGTTTAATTTTAAACCGTATCGGATATGATCACAAACTGTCCGACAAACTGAAAGTCGGTGCTGCAGCCCTGTATCTGATGACGGCCGAAGATGTCGAGTACTCTACCTACAGTGAAGACCAAATCGGTTTTGAGGTGGATGCCTACGCCAGCTATAAAATGTATCAAAATCTCGAACTGGCGATTGAAGCAGGCTATCTTTTCGCAGATGATGCCATGGATTTTTACGAGTCTGATGACGACGGCAGTGCCGATGAAGATCTGTATGTTATAAATTCAAAAATTCGCTACAAGTTTTAAGAGTTAGTATCAGATAAGGATTAAAAGGCCGGGCAAATGCCCGGCCTTTTTTATGTTCACGCTGTGGCAAAAGAGGTATAGTGCTCGTTCTACAAAGGTTTTAAGTTAAAAGATTGTGAATTTAAGGCGGAGGAGAACGAATGAGAATGAGACTATGGTTAAAGGCGCTAACGCCCCTGCTTATTGCTTTGTTTTGGACGGCCAGCGCCTTGGCCTCATTGACGGAACAGCTGAGACAGGATTTTTCGCCGGTTGACGGTTATGTTGTCATGGCTGCGGGTGCGGAATACATTATTGACGTCGATAGCAGCCAAGGAGTCAGCAGCGGCGATCTGTTCAGTGTTGTCTCTCCAGGGGAAAAAATTGTCCATCCGGTCAGTGGTGAAGTCATTGGCTCGTTGGACAGTATTTCCGCAGTGCTCCAAGTCACCCGAATCAAGACCGGATATTCCTATGCGAAAGTCCTCCGCGGCGCGGCGACCTTGAAACCGGGAACCGCGATTCATCGTTATGATAGCCTCGATGCCGTCTATCTTGATGAAACAGGAACAAATCAGGATGTGCTTTCGCAGATTAAAGAGGCTGTGCCGACCCTGCAATGGCAAGGCAGTGGTGTTTCGACGCAGGCCGATCTCTATTTTCAGTCCGCTGGCACAGCGTTGCAAGTACGTGACAGCCAGGGGCAATTGTTGAGAAGCTACGCTCTGACAGGGACAGCCGTGCCTTTGGCGGCAAATCCCCCCCCAATCATGACCTCGGCGATTGTCGCGCCTAAGCCTGTTATCACACCGGCCGTTAATACGGGCGCCGTCCAATATCAGGCTCCACAAGCGGTTTCAAGTTTTGCGTCCGGTGGCCTGAATATGGAATTCCCCCGCTTCAATAAAGTCGGCCAGTTTGGCGATACGACCAGAACGGCAGACTTTGAAGCCTTTAACGGTCACTATCTTCTGGCCGCAGCCAGTTCAGGGCAGATCAAGGTCTTTGACGTCAGCAATGGTCTCGCCCTGCTGGCAGATGCAGACAGTGCAACTCTCGGTCAGATTCTGTCGATCAGCTGGTGGCAGCCGACGGAGTCGGAACTTTATCTTGTTGCCAATGTCTGGGGCGATGATCGTCTTGAGTCTGATTTGTTGAAGTGGACCGGTCATGGCTTCACCCTGGTGGAAAAAGGGATGCACAAACTGTTTGCCGCTTTTGATGTCAATGGTGATGGTCGTTCCGAACTGTTGCTGACACAGGATTTTAACCGGGAAACATTTTACGGCAACCGGGTGCGCGAAGCCTATCTGGCTGGTAGCGAGTTGGACTATCGCGACGTTGCTTTTGACGTGCCGAGGAACTTCCGAATCATCGGGGCGTTAATCGCGGATGTTAACGGCGATCAACAGCCTGAAATCTGTTTTGTTCGCAATCGTCGACTGTATATTTACTCCGGTGAACAGCAGGTTTACAAATCAAATAAAGAGATCGGTGCATCCATCTCCGGGGTCACTTACGATGTGGATCCCGCAGCACAAAACCCGATGATCACCACGGCCGTGTGTGAAGTCGCCCCAGTCGCTGCCGATCTGGATGGTGATGGGGTAAAAGAGATTGTCGCCATCGGCGCAGAAGGCACATTGCTCCAGGCGGCAGGGGTCAGCTCAACGGTCGATCAGAGCTGGCTGGCTGTATTCAAGTACCAGGATGGCATGATGCTCAAGGGAATGTTGGGCGATAAGCTGGAACGACCTATTCAGGGTGTGGCCGTCGTCAATGGCCAGGCTATTATGGTGGTAACGGAACCGGGATCACTGCTCGGCGATGCACAGGACAGCAGCTACGTATTGGCGGTGCCGGTGCAGTAGAAACTGAATGCTGTGTATGTAGATTAAACATGTTTATGGTTTTAGAGGGCCACCTTCGCCAGGGAGGTGGCTTTCTTGTGTACTTCTTCCGGCGTGCATATTCAAGCTAAGGTGCGGCCGTAGGCGGTTGTAAATAGTAATTCAGTTCCTGCAAATCACGACACTTAAACAACAAAAAACTCTTGCCTCAGAATTCCGTTTACCCTCTCAGTCAAAGCATTTTGATAACAATCGTAACCATCTGTCATGGATGGCGTTATATCATGACGCTTCAGCTCTTCCTGATAGACCTATGAGCAATATTGTAATCCTCTATCGGAATGGTGCAGCAGCGATTTACCTGTCTGGCGTTGTCTGGCTGCTTGACGTAATGCCTTGACAACACTTTCTGCATGTAGATTGTCACTGACAAAGACTTGTTCAGCACGATTGATATCCTGACTCGCGAGAAGATTCGGATATTTTTTCATCCAGTGCCTGCTCTGCGTTGTCTTGATGAATCGCTTGACCGGTGGAACTAACAGCCGATGCTCTCGTAAATAATCAAAAAATCCATCCCGACCTAATTTGATGCCATGAGCATTAAATTTCGGTTTCAGCAGTGAGTACAGCTTGCGACCGCCAACCTCGGCATGAACCGTCGCAGCTCCGGTAATTCTTGGTAGATTCAATTTCAAAGCGCACCACTTAAGCTAAGAACAGAACATGACAGGGCTTCTGGTATTCTAAAAAGCGTGACCAAATCAGAGCCAGAAAGGATCCTGTCATGTCCTACACCCATCTTAGCGAACACGAACGTTATGTCATCAGTCATTTGCAATATTCGTTCAGCATACGTGAAATTGCTCGACGATTAGGCCGAAACCACAGCACGATAAGTCGCGAAATCAAGCGGGCTAAAGCGAGACATCCATGGACAATCTACTATTGCGATTGGACGCAACCGCTGGCACTCGAACGCCGCCACAAGCCCCGTCATTTTCGTCGACAGAACAATTCACGACTGGTTTCCTATGTTGAGTCGAAACTTAAGCTTGAATGGTCACCGGAAGAAATAGCAAATAGAATCCGCATGGATTATCCCACTGACGATACGATGCGGATTAGTCATGAAACCATCTATCGCTGGATTTATCTTGAGGGCAGTGTTGGTGGCGTTCTTTATCAACGCTTGCGCCGAAAACATAAAAAACGGCGAAAACAGCGCCGGTATGGTGCTGGATATCGCTTTAGAGTAGATCGCATAAGCATTGATCAGCGTCCAGGAATCGTTGCAAATCGCAGCCGGTTTGGTGACTGGGAAGGTGATACGGTCCAAGGAAAACCAGGAAGTGGCTGCATAGCAACCATGGTTGAGCGCAAGAGTCGCTACCTCGTTGCAGTTAAACTTGACAACAAGAAAGCCGCCACATTGACACAGCGATGCGTTAAAGCATTTGGCCCTATCCCCCGCAGGATGCGCCAATCCTTGACGTTGGATAACGGTTCTGAATTTGCAAACTTCAAAGAGCTTGAGAAAAAGACAAGATTGAGCATTTACTTTGCTGATCCGTATGCCGCATGGCAACGCGGTGCGAATGAAAATACCAACGGCTTGTTGAGACAATATTTTCCAAAAGGAATAGATTTTCGCAAAACAGATGAAATCGCAGTCACTGAGGCCGTAAGAAAGTTAAATAATCGACCACGCAAATGCCTTGGATACCGAACGCCTAATGAAGTGTTCTGGTCGGCGGCACGTGGTGCACTTGCAATTTGAATTCACCCTTCCCTTCTCGCGAACTGTGTCAGATTTAGTATGAATAGCAGGAAAAAATTTACATTTCATATTATAAGATGAAAGGATTGTAGTATTACCTCCAACAAAGAAGCCTAATTGGAAAATTTCTTTGTTGGAGGTATGTTTGATCTTGATTTAAAGAATCAGCCTATCTACTTAAAGTGTTTTAAATTTTTATTTGATTGTATTCTGGATACTTGTTTACTGGAGTCAGGCTCTTCTATCCCAATAATAGTGTATTTTGTATCGCTTTCTGTGTAAAAAATAATAACTTCTTTGTTGATATATTTATTTAAATTCCCCAAAAGGATTTTATCGTAACAATAAAAACTATCGTCATTTAATCCATAAACTGCTGAGCCTTCAATTCTATTAATCGTGGTAGTTTTCTTACTATAATTTATGGCCATTTTTGCAAAAGATGGATTTATACAGGTAAAATAAATCGTACAAATAATAAATATTGCTGCTGCAGTATATTTCATGGTACTTCTCCCTATTGTTCGATCCAGTAATATAGGTCTATCGTCTTGTCAGTTGGAGGATCTGTAGGTGGCCCGGTGTTGCTAATAATACGATCATCGCCTTGTCTAAAAACAACAACAGGGCTCGATGGGATTTGCTTAATGCCAAAAAGTTTTCCATAGCGGTCTGTTACGTCTTTTTTTATTGGCTCAGTATCCTCGGGATCCGTTGAATCATTGCCTGCGTTTAGATTTAAAGCTGCCGAACCGTCGAGATAATTCAGGGCATAATTAAAGCCGTTACCTTGTGGTGCGCAGGGATCGTCATAAGACGGTTGGTATGATGTGAAGTAAAGGCTGCCATTATATAAGAGGAATTTACTTAATATTTTTTCGCCAAAATGATTATCACGACCGTCTTCAGAATTGTCAACGGTGGCTTCATAGTCGCAATGCGAACAATAGGTCGGATCTCCTTGAACATCTAAAATAATATACCAGCCTTTTGCATCATTTTCTCCGTTCCCACCTAATGCGAGCTCCATTAGTTCATCTTCTGTTATATTTAATACGTCATCATATAAAATATATTGTAGCGACTGCTTATATAGTGATGTATCGCCTGATGTTTGTGTTGTATCTACTCCAAGTTCATCGCATGTGATATTTAGTAGGTCGCCTTCAGTATATGGTGTTCCGCTGACATTTATATTGTTTAAGTTTGGATCAGTCGCTGTAACTGAGCTATCATCATAAATAGCATATATCCGGTTTCTGACTATTTTGTAGTTAGGGTGCGCACGGTCGCCAGTTCCGAAAAATAATGTTGCTATGCTGCCTGTTCCGTCAAATTCTACAGAAGGGAATTTATAGTTATATTGATCAAAGTAGTTTCCAGAACCTTTCCATGAAACAGCTGGACCATAAAATACTTTGCGGCCTACGTCTGAAGAGTTAGCGCTTCCGGTTATGGTGCCGCTAGCGTTGTCGTATGAGGGATTTGCACTAAAGATATGTTTAACTTGCCATAATTTGCTTCCATCAGAATAGTCGTAATTTATGCGGAAGATATTGCCGTATATGTCCGATGCGTAGATTGCTGAAAGCAAATTATATTGCCGGACATTATTTATTACTTCACTATGAACCGCAACGGAGGGTGTTGCCGGGAAGCAATAGATAAAATCATTGCGATATTGAGTGGTTTCAGAACTGAAACTACCTAATTCGTCAGGTACGTTAACTGGTGGGTCATTGGTGGAATCGTATTCAACAGAAAACACTTTCTCCATTGTTTCAACATTGAATATATAAATCGCCCTTCCAATATTGTCACCACCAGGATTGTAGATATCATACTGATTGTTGTCATAGACATCTTGGGTGCTGTCCCCTGAGCTCCATTTGGAGTTGTCAATATCGCCATTATCTTTAAATGGGGTGCCTCTGTAATCTGAGGTATCGTTAAATGGTTCAGGAAAGGAATCCTCATATTCATCATATCCACCAGAAACTATTGCAACGTCAATATAATCATCTTCTCCGGTGCGGATCTTAGCGAAGCTAATCCCAGACCAACTTTGGCCCATTTCATTGTCGGTGAATTTCTCAACATTTGTCCAATCCGCGGGATCAGGACTGCTGATGTCGAGTCTCCAGAAGCTGTTTCCTCCACGACGCAGTCCAAAGAATAGATACTTGGGGTTGCCGTTCTCCGAAAAAATTTTGAGTTCTCCATCGACCATCGATTCATGGAGGCTATTACTGTAGAGGGGCAATTTTGTTAGAACGTCGTCGGGGATAAAAGCAAAGACTTCAGTGCCGGTCGGATTGCCAGCAGAATCAGAATCTTCAAAGATATGCAACATGCCGTCATCTGCTCCAATAGCGATGTAGCGCGCTTCAAGCCCAGACCCTGAATAGTAATCAAGAATGGTCGGACTGGAGTGAATAATCGCTCCCAGTGCCCAATCTCTTGGGGCAATAGGCTCTCCTGTCGTTTCATCCGCATCAAAGGTAAATCCGTAAACCCAGTTGATAACTTGGCTGACAGATACCTCGCTGTCGTCGGACAATCCTAGGTGGGACAGTGAGATCGTGTCTTTAGAGAAATCCACCAGAGTATCGTCGAGATAGGTTTTTATGTTTCTTTCGTACGGAGCACTGGAAAAGTTTGCGCGGACTCGCTCAGTTAGAACTTCACCTACACCATCTTCTTCAATTTCAGCGGCATTGTTGTTGTTTGAATCGTTTCCATCAGTATCGTCTCCCCAATAACCATTTGTGTTGTCAAAATAGTCTCCATCTGAATCCTGTGCAACATCTCCGGCTGCATCATAAATGGTCCATGTCTCAGACGATTCGGATGTCCCGTCACCAAATTGAAAATGCTTGATGTTGCCTGGCCATACTTCGCTATCTTTGGGTAAGAACAGCCCCATATAGATATCGTCACCGTTTTCAATTTTATTATCCGTATTGATGGAAACAACAGGAGATTTAAAAGAAACCGCTTGTGATATCATCAGGCCTAAGGAGTGAAAGGCGTTAACAAGTTGTTCCTTGTTGTAGGCAGTGATGTATTCTGCACCGGATTCTTCGGCGGCGTCACGCATTAATGGATGCTTGGCCCCAAAGGCAATTTGATGAGGGATGATGTTCTCATATGAATTTGCGGGATCCTCTACTTCTGGGTAGCCTGTCTGCATCCAGCTGTGGGTGTAGATCCAATTGGCAATATCATCATAATAGTCTTCACTGGGGTTGTCGTATTGATAAGGGTCCTGGGTGAAGCCATCTCCGTCCCAATCGTCAAACGCAACACCGAATCGATTATTGTCTTCATCGTTAGACGGATAACCGTCTGAAACGACAATAGTGTAGTTTCTACGGCAGATCAGGTTGTCGAGAGAGTTTCTGTGACCGTAGTATCCTTTATAAAAGACATCCTGCAGAGCTTCACCCAGTGGTGTGCCGTACTTCGGGGTGACGCCTTCGATGTGTTCTATGATAGCAGCTCTGTTTGCATCGTCCGTGTCGTTGGGGTTCAGGGCGGAATTAATTGTGGCTCCATCTCCGCTGCCGTAGCCTGTATAGCTGAAGGTTGCAAACCCCCAGTTGATTTTACCGCGAAACTCATCAACGACATAGACCATGGCATCTTTAGCCACGTCCAGCCTGTTCTGCATGAGATAGGTGCCCGCATCATCATTTGTTGAGCCATAAACTGTGCGGCATTTATCAATTATATAACCGTAGCCTCGTGTGTACCATGGAGTGTTGTTTTTCGATTTCAGTTTGATTAGGACTGTGTCTCCTGATATGGCTGGAGACCATTGTCCTTGTGGTGAATTGTCGTTGTCGTATTGTGCTATCAGGTTTCCGTTCTCATCATAAAGCGCAACATAATCTCGGCCGAAACTGCCAACTTTGTTGTCTCCTGCCACGTCAAAAAAGTTAAAATAGATTTGGATTTGGCTGGCGCCGGAATGGCTGATTATTTTAACGGTTTCACTTTCGCTGAGACCGTCTTCGTAACGAACGTTTCCTTCCGGATAGTCTACAGGGGCAATTTCTTGAAGGGCCCAGTCGGAGTTGTCAATGGGATATTCTTCATATTTCCAGGCTGGGTCACCAGTGTCGGCAAATGAACCAGGATCAGAAGTGTAATGCAGGTTGTACATTTGTTGCATGTTCATCCAGTTGCCGGTAAGAAAGAAATAGATATAGTTGTCTCCATCTTCCACTATATTGTGATCGTCCGCACTGTTCCCAACGCCCTCAAAGCCGCTAAAATAATACCCTGGAGCATTGAGTAGCCCGCCAAAACCCTCATTTATTAAAGAGCCATCGTAAAGAGTTGTATAGTCTTTTAACAAGATGTTTTGCCCCAGCGGCAATGGTTCGCTATCGAAAAGAATGTAACCATCCTCATCTACGGTAAGTCGTTGTGTTTCTCCTTCTTCGCCAGTTAGGTTGCCATAACTGTCAATATAAGTGTGGGTATCGACCATGTCGTTTCCATACCAGACATAATCAGGGTCTGCAGCATCACCAGTGAAGGCTTCACTGGCCCCGTCGATCGTGGTTATCTGTACGCCAATTTCCCCTTTACATAAAAATATTTTATTTTTTTCGTAATGATCTCCGTAGTATCCACCGTATTTAATCGTGTCACCAATGTTAGACTTTATAAAAAGGTAGTCATACATTTTTCCGTAGTCGATATTATTTTCATAAACGCCGAAATCCATACTCCCTGAATTGTCCATTAATACATAAGCATTTTGTTTGACGTTAGCCTGATAAACATCAGTATCTAATGCGAATGAATTAGACCAAGAAAAAATAAGAATGATGAGATAAATCAATGTTAGGTTCTTTTTCATGGTACATTCCCCCCCCTTTTTTTTTATGTTCCAACGGAAGTAAATCCTATTTGGATTTCTACCCCTGAGTCAACATTGGTTTGCCAATAAGTATTGAAAATTGAGTCGATTTCTGCGCTGTTGCCCTCAGATTCAATTCGTCTATGATCGATATAAAGCGTTCTATAATGAAAATCAAACATATCATCAGCATCTGCAGTGCTTTCAAGCAAATTGTCTATGGGCCATAGGCTCGATGGCGTGGTTTTAGCTGCGTCATCCAAGTTGTTACGATCGAAAATAACAGTGTAGGGTGCGTCAGTATCTTCTGTCATATCGTTGCCGGGATCGAACGTGCCGTCTATTGAATTAGAAGGGGAAAGAACCTGGTCATTGCCTTTACTTGGGTCAACACTATATTTTGTCAACACTTGCTTTGCTTCAAAATTAACCGCGCCGTCAGCAATATTGAAATCGTTTTCATATCGCTGTTGTGCACCGGAGAGCAAAATTTCAATTTCAGAAGAATTTGTTACCATTAAGCCAAGGACTGTTGCAGCGAAGAGCATCATGATGGCAGTCACTAATGCGAAACCCCGTTGGTCTATAGATATTTTATAAGGTTTCATCATAAATAAAGTCCTCCTAGTGTCGTTGTTGCAATTGTTTTGTTGAGTCCAAATCGAGGGTCGGTCCAATAGACAAAAACCCTGATGGTTTTAGTTTCTATTGCTACGTCGGCGTCGAGGTTGTTATCAATAATATTCCAGAAAATAGTATAACTTTGCCCACTTGGCCCAATGATAGTGTCCGCGGGGTAAAGCTCGCCGCCGGTGTGGTCTGCAGCGGCTAAGTTGAAAGCCCATGCCGCTTGGCCGCTATTCAAATTACCGGCTCCTGCTGTTAGCCGGTTATCATTCAGTGGTAGGCACCGCAGGGTATCTAAAGTCGACTGGGCTATAGCAACCCCATCCGTGCGGGCCAGGGCGTTTGTGTTGCCTTTTATGGCAGTCATTTGCAGAAGTGCTATTGCTAAAAGTCCTATGGTGAGTATCGCTAAGGCAATCAAAGCTTCAATAAGTGAAAACCCATCCTGGTTTTTAAATGAAATATTCATTAGTCTAATCCCATGTTTCGGCAAAGAATGATGCGTTCAAGGATGCGATGTCGGAAATTGTTGTTTGGAATGACGACATGAGACCCAACAATGTATGTGTTAGGATCAATATAATTAGGGTCTGGAGCTTGCGCTTGGCTGAGCATCCAGATGCGAACGGCTCGAATAGCTCGGGTGTCTACTGCTGTGCCAATGTCTGCAGTTGCCCCTGTATTGATATTAAGGCTGTCCCAGTCTCTATCGTTGTCGGCATCGACCAGCCATAGCGTATTACCAGCGCCATCCTGCTCTAATTCGCCATCACTGTCAGAGTCGATAGCGTAGGCCAGGCCTATGGCAATAATGTTGCTGGCCAGAACATTTCTATCGGCAGACACGTTCGGGCGTCGTAAAAATAGGTCGCTGACTCCTGGAGTGATTGTTGCGCTATTTACCAATGAGATATCAATGGTTTCGTCATTGTCTAAAACGCCATCACTATCTTGGTCCCAACTGAAACATATATAGCTATTGCCAGTAGCGTCATTGTTGTCGTCAATGTCTCTGAATTGGATGTCACTAATGCCGAAATTTGCAGTTGTTTGTTCGGGGTTATAGCCGGCCATGCGAACTTCTCTGGATAAAAAATCCATCGCTGCGCGTAAGTTTTGCTGGGCATCGCTAACGTTTGTTTGAATTGTTGTTTGCCGCTGTTGAGTATTGAACACAGCATAAGCGCCCCCCAGGATGATCATGGTAACCAGCATTGCAATAAGGAGCTCTATGAGGGTGAAACCTTTAGTGTTGAGCATGTGAAGTCTCCTGCCGTGAAATATCAATTTATCGTGATGCCGCCAGCGACCGTGACGGTGATGCTGTAGCTAACGCCTGGCCCGATCATAACAATTGTCCCTTCATCAGTTATTGCAGTGCCATCTCCCTTAACCATGTTGGGATAGCCGCGTTCGTTCCATGTTATTGTTGCTGGGAATTTTAACGGAGGAGCAGGATTCGTTGTGATAGTTGCTCCATTCCGGAGAACTGTATTTGTTCCATCTATGGTGTAATTGTTTGTAGTCAGAGTGACTGTGATCAGGCGTTTTTGTTCAATGGCTGTGGCACGTGATCGGGCTAGCTGATCCTTGAGCTGCCGGGCTTCGGTCTTGACTTGTCCTCGCCTTCCTATGTCCATCAAGCTTGGGAAAGCGATAGCTGCACCGATAGCAAAAATGGCTATAACGACGATGAGTTCTATAAGGGTGAACCCTTGGGAGTTGGTAGTTGTCATGCAAAGGCCTCCTGATTGCAGTGATGTATTGATTTACTCTTCTGCAAAAAAAGTGCCGGTAGTAATGTTCAGGTTTTTGAATAGTTAGCTTCGCTGGGCGTGCAAATTGTGTCATGTGTGTGCAACTTTTTGCACGAATTGTTTGAGGCCTTAATAGAGGGAAATACGGATAACTCCTGTTTTGGAGACAATGACACAATATCGGTTTGTTGTATTCTGAAGATATGCGGTGCCGGCACCTAAGCCGGTTCCGTTTCGGTGCGGGAGTCCTCGACTGTCCCAGCGCAGGCAGGGATGGCCATTGTCATTTTCAATGAACGTCAGGCCGTCGCCATCTGATTTATTCACATCGAAAACGGCATGGGAGAAGCTGTTTTGCCGAAGAATTACTTCCTTGGCTGGATCAAACTCACATGAATTGTCTGTGTCAATAAATCCCATGTAATCATAACCGTTTTTATTGAAAAGAAGCGTTACTGAGCAATTTCGCTTAATGGCTTCCATTCGACAGAGAGCAAAAGTATTTTTTAGGTCTCTGGCATCACTTTTTATGCCGCTTGATTCTCCTGCGGCTAAAAGACTGGGAAGCGCTATGGCTGTTCCAATAGCGATTAGGGATATAGCGGTGATAAGTTCTAGAAGTGTGAAACCTTTTTGAGTTTGTTTCATGATTATGTCCTCGCACAAACAGAAATATATTTTAATGTCTAATATTTATTGATTTATGTCAATCTTTTGCGATTGTTTGTCAGCTGATAAGGTGTCTCTTAAGAGTGTAAGATCGGGGGGGGAGCTGCGGTGTTGCTATTTCGGATGGAGACAGGTTCTTTAATTGGAAGGAAGATGATGTGATTCTAAGGGCTTCTGGATTAGAGAAAAGAAAGGCCCTTATTTATGCCTTTGGTACGAAAGGAAACCTCCCGGCTCTGCCGGGAGACCCGAAAAGTTTGACAGTTTCGACAGTAATTGAAAGCCTCCGCTCTGTGAACCGCTCAAAGTTCAGAAAAGGAGGCTTTCGATGAACAGCATCCGAAGCTTATGTCCTTCAGTATAGGGCTGCAAGTATTACATCGTTTGGATACCGAAGTGCCGTCGCAAAATTCTTTATAGGCGGATACGTCAAGAACTTGGTGGGCTGATACCAGAATTAGTCCGTCAACGTGAGAGTTTGATATTGGAAGGGGGTAGATTCAATTTCAAAGCGCACCACTTAAGCTAAGAACAGAACATGACAGGGCTTCTGGTATTCTAAAAAGCGTGACCAAATCAGAGCCAGAAAGGATCCTGTCATGTCCTACACCCATCTTAGCGAACACGAACGTTATGTCATCAGTCATTTGCAATATTCGTTCAGCATACGTGAAATTGCTCGACGATTAGGCCGAAACCACAGCACGATAAGTCGCGAAATCAAACGGGCTAAAGCGAGACATCCATGGACAATCTACTATTGCGATTGGACGCAACCGCTGGCACTCGAACGCCGCCACAAGCCCCGTCATTTTCGTCGACAGAACAATTCACGACTGGTTTCCTATGTTGAGTCGAAACTTAAGCTTGAATGGTCACCGGAAGAAATAGCAAATAGAATCCGCATGGATTATCCCACTGACGATACGATGCGGATTAGTCATGAAACCATCTATCGCTGGATTTATCTTGAGGGCAGTGTTGGTGGCGTTCTTTATCAACGCTTGCGCCGAAAACATAAAAAACGGCGAAAACAGCGCCGGTATGGTGCTGGATATCGCTTTAGAGTAGATCGCATAAGCATTGATCAGCGTCCAGGAATCGTTGCAAATCGCAGCCGGTTTGGTGACTGGGAAGGTGATACGGTCCAAGGAAAACCAGGAAGTGGCTGCATAGCAACCATGGTTGAGCGCAAGAGTCGCTACCTCGTTGCAGTTAAACTTGACAACAAGAAAGCCGCCACATTGACACAGCGATGCGTTAAAGCATTTGGCCCTATCCCCCGCAGGATGCGCCAATCCTTGACGTTGGATAACGGTTCTGAATTTGCAAACTTCAAAGAGCTTGAGAAAAAGACAAGATTGAGCATTTACTTTGCTGATCCGTATGCCGCATGGCAACGCGGTGCGAATGAAAATACCAACGGCCTGTTGAGACAATATTTTCCAAAAGGAATAGATTTTCGCAAAACAGATGAAATCGCAGTCACTGAGGCCGTAAGAAAGTTAAATAATCGACCACGCAAATGCCTTGGATACCGAACGCCTAATGAAGTGTTCTGGTCGGCGGCACGTGGTGCACTTGCAATTTGAATTCACCGGGCATTTGTGTAACGACCATATTCATATATATTGCAATCCCGCCGAAATATGCGGTTGCTCAGGTTGTCGGATATATAGAAGGGAAAAGCGCCATTCATATAGCACGCAGAGATGGAAAGCGAAGCCGGAATTTTGCCGGCTAACACTTTTTGCAAGGGGTTATTTTGCCTCCACCATAGTCAGAGATGAAGAAGTGATCCGTAACTATATTTGAAGTCAGGAAGAAGTTGATCGCAGAATGGATAAGCTGAAACTGCTCAGCTAGTTGCCTTCAGGCGGCCCAAGGTTTAAACCAACCGCTTTGAGCGGTTCACAAATAAAGCCCCCGGCTTGGCCGGGAAATACTTACTGAGGTACGAAAGAGGAGGACTCTATAGGTTGTATTCTTTAATCTTGTAATGAAGGGAGCGTAAGCTGATCTTAAGTTGTTTTGCCGCAAGAGTTCTGTTGCCATTATTTTTAAGCAACGCTTCCTGGATGTAGGAAGATTCCATCTGGGATATAGCTTTTTTTAAAGATAATTCATGGGCGCTAGAGAAAAAAGGTGACCTACTATAAAGAATGTCAGGAGGGAGGTCCTCGACTTTAACGATAAGGGATGTGCAAAAAATCATCACTTTTTCCAGAATATTTTGTAGCTCGCGCACATTGCCGGGCCATGAGTAATCCTGCAATGCTTCCAAAGCGTCAGGAGATAGTTGCGGGACCGAACGACCTTCTCTTAAAGAAATTTTTTTCAAAAAATGCACGCAGAGAAGGGCAATGTCGTCTTTGCGTGATCTTAGCGTTGGTACGGTTAACTCTACGACAGCAAGGCGATAATAAAGATCTTCACGGAATAGGGATGATTGGATAGCTTGTTTAAGATTCTTGGCCGTAGCGGAAATAATTCTCACGTCGATTTTTCTGGGACGTGTGTTTCCAATCGGTCGTATTTCTTTTTCTTGAAGGGCACGGAGTAACTTTGGTTGAAAATCAAGGGGGAGTTCACCAATTTCGTCTAGGAAAAGCGTTCCTCCATCAGCGGCACAAAAGAGACCCTCATGATAGTCTGTTGCGCCAGTAAATGCACCTTTTCGGTGCCCAAAGAGTTCACTTTCTACCAATTGAGGAGAGATCGCACTGCAGTTGATTGCAATAAATGGTTTGTGGCGACGAGGACTATGGTCATGAAGAGCTCTGGCAATGAGCTCTTTTCCAGTTCCGGTTTCACCATGGATCAAGACTGGAGAAGAAACTTTAGCTAATGCTTTCACTTGATGAAGTAGCTGCTTGATCGCCGGACTCTCTCCAATGATACACTGCTGGTCACCCCTCTTTTGTAGCTTCTGACGTAATGATGTGTTTTCTTGCTGCAAGCGCAACCGCTCTAATGCTTTTTTTAGGGTAAGAATAATTTCATCGGGGCGAAAAGGTTTCGAAATGTAGTCATAGGCGCCATTCTTCATGCAGGTTAAAGCCGTCTCCAGCGAGCCATATGCGCTCATCATGATAACGGTTAAATCTGGATATTGGGGAAGAGCCTTCTTAAGGAAACCTATGCCATCAAGTTCTGGCATGCGAATGTCACACAGGACTAAATCATAATGATTGTCTGCAATTTTCTCGAGCCCCAGCTTGCCATCTTCGGCTTCGTCGACGATATAATCTTCTTCCTCAAGAATGGTGTGGAGAAGATGACGCATGGCGGGTTCATCGTCAATAATCAGAACTGAGCAAGAGGTGTTCATCATCAATCTCCGAAAACCCTAGGGAGTATCAGTTCAAAACAACTGCCTTTACCTGGTGTTGAAGAGGCTTGGAGTTGTCCGTTGGCATCGTGAATCAGTTGGTAGCAGACGTAGAGGCCAAGACCGCGTCCTTTGCCCGGTTCTTTAGTGGTATAAAATGGATCAAAGATGGTTTCAAGCTGTTGTGCCGCTATGCCGTGGCCATCATCTTCAACTTTGATTGTCACTGTTGTGGCATTTTCTGTCGCACTTACTGTAATGATGCCTTGGGGTGCTGTTGCGTCCCGGGCATTGAGAATAAGATTGACCAAAACCTGTTGTAATTTTAGAGGGGATATGGAAACCCGACTCAATTGATCCAACCCGTCCATCTTCAACTGTCGTTTTTTGAGGGCTCCCTGCTGCAATAACATGTTGCAGGTGTGGTTAAGGACATCGGAAACGACACAGTCTACCAGGGGTGAATCGTTGTCAGGTGCCGCAAAATCAAGCAAATCCTTGATGAGTTGATCCATTCTCTGTGCTTCAGTCAAACTGCGATCGATCAAATCAAGATTTTTAGGTTCCTTGCAGCGATGTTTGAGTACCTCAAGATAGCCGATGGAGGCACTGAGTGGGTTGCCAAGTTCATGGGCAATACCCGAAGTCAGGTTGCCGATAGAGGAAATGCGTTCAGAGTGTGCCAAATGTTGCCGCGCTTGTTTCAGTTTCTCATGGGTGTCCAGAAGTTGGCGATACTGATGGCGCTGTTCTTCAAGGCTGCTTTGAAGACTGTCAACCATTGTGTTGAACGCCAAGCCGAGTTCCGTAATTTCAAGTGGACCTGATTCCGGAACACGTTTGTGGAGTTCTCCTTCACTTATTTGGCGAGCTCTATATGTTAACAGTGTTATTGGTCTAATAAATGTCGGCGTCAGTAGTGCAATCGCTGAACTAATGAGGATGAGGCCATAGCCAAGACTCAAAAAAAACGCAAGTTTAGACAGTTTGAGCAACTGGTAAAATATTTCGCTCAAAGGAAAGCAAAATTGTAAAGCGTAATTGCCTCGCGAATGGCGGATGGTCGTTGTAATCTCGACATAGAGATCAGAGGAAGAAAATGTTCCCATCAGTCCTCTTGTGATTGAAAAGTTCAGAAACACTTGGGGGGATTGGCCTAGAAGTGCATAACGAACCCATGCTTTGCGTTGCTCCGTTTGTGGGAAGAATGTCGACATGGCAATCGGCATCATCTGTTGGTCGACCAGGCGCCAGTGAAGAAGGTTATGCTGCCGGGCATAGTGCTCGACCACCTGGACCATTTCCAGTTCCGGTAAACGCTCCACAGCCAAGCTCAATGCCGTGGAGTGGTCCGTGTGCAGTTTGATGGCCTGCTCAAGCAAGCGTGTTTCCGTGAGGCGCAACAGCAGAAAGGTCATGAACAGTAATGCTGCGCCGATCAGCAAGCCGCTGGAAAGAATTATTTCCGTGCGTAAGCCAAGCACACGTTTCATGATGCCTCCATCAATCCCTGTTCACAAAGACTGGTGTAGCTGTCATGGCCGATAATGATGTGATCAAGCACGCGCACACCAAGCAAATCTCCAGCCTCTTTAAGGCGACGGGTGATGGCAATATCCTCGCGGCTCGGTGTCGGATCGCCGGAGGGATGGTTATGGACAAACAGAACGGCAGCCGCCGATTCACGCACCACAGCCGTAAACACTTCACGCGGGTGAACGATGCTGGCGGTCAAGCTGCCCTCAGAGATACGCACGTCTTTGAGTAGACGGTTTTTGGCGTCGAGCAGCAGGACAACAAAAACCTCTTTGTTGTAGCGCAAGAAGCGATTGCGGTAACGTTGAAAAACCGTCTCGGCATGGGTGAAAGAGCCGCCCGGCATCAGGGCACAATCGCTCAGTCGGCGGGCTAACTCAAACACGGCTTGTAACTCCGCTGATTTGGCCGGACCAATGCCGTTGATGGTGCAGAGTTCGTTGGTGGTTGCTCGCGCCAATTGGGGTAAGCTGTCAAATTGCTTGAGCAGGCTGCGCGCCTGATCGACGGCACTGGTGCCGCTGGCCGCGTCTCCGGTGCGTAAAATCAGCGCCAGCAGTTCTGCGTCGCTGAGCGCTTCACTGCCGCGCTGCAGGAGCTTTTCGCGAGGCCGATCTCCTTCCGGCCAGTCTTTGATGCGCCGCAATTCCGCCATACCGGCTCACGAATACATTTTAAGCTGGGCGTAGAGGATAAAACCCATCAGGGCGACAGCCAGCCAGCACGAGATAATATCGGTACTTTTGCGCGGTGGTTCCTGAGCCATTTGCGCGGTCTCCTCGCTGACGGTTTCTGCCGGGACATAAGAGAGCAGTTGTGACACCATCAGAGGAAACTTTGAATAGGCGTTGGAAATAATCAGAAAATCGTCACCGGCACACAGGGTGACAAAAGCCCGTTTTTTAACCTGAATGGTTTCCACTGAGGTGATTTCAGCGATTTTAAGAATTTTACGGCGGAGAAATTTGCGTGTTTCAATCTGGTCTTTGCCGATAGTGGTGCGGCGAAACAGGCACTCTATAAACAAAACAATTACCGGCAAGATCATAAAACCGAGGATGGCGATCTTGGCGACGGGCTCTTTCAGGACAATGCAACTGACCAGTAACGCCACAATTTCTAGTGCCAGGAGACCCAAAGGGAATAAAAACGCCTTGCGAATCCGAAATGTCATAATATGCTCCAGCAGATACAAAAAGAGAAGTGCCGTCAGAATGAATGAGACACGTCCAACATAAACAGGGATACGATCAATGTCAATTTTCAGATCGCTCGCAGGGGCCAGGACGCCCCTAATGGTCAAACAGCTGGTCCAGGGCTTCCTGAGCGGTACCAACCGGGCACAATGTAATCCCGGGTGGCGCCTCAAGGTTTTTGCTGTTACTTGTCGGTAACAGGCAACGCTCAAAACCGAGGCGTGTCGCTTCTTTGATCCGCAGTTCCGGTTGCGAAACGGCGCGAATTTCCCCGGCCAGACCGATTTCACCAAACACCACCGTACGCCGCGGTACGCTCTTATTGAGATGGCTGGAGGCCAGCGCGGCGAGGATGGCCAGGTCAGCCGCCGGTTCGTCGATTTTTACGCCACCGGCCACGTTGACGAAAATGTCGTGGCTGAGCAGCGACATGCCGACCTTCTTCTCCAGTACCGCCACCAGCAGGGAAACCCGGTTGTGGTCAATGCCCATGGCGGTGCGGCGTGCCGTGCCGTAGGGAGCGCTGGACACCAGTGCCTGCAGTTCAACCAGGATCGGTCGGCTGCCTTCCACCGATGGAATGACCACGCTGCCCGGTGCATCTTCCGGGCGCTCGGCGAGAAAGATCTCCGACGGATTTTTGACCTCGCGCAGGCCGCGGTCGCTCATCTGGAAGACGCCGATCTCGTTGGTCGAGCCGAAGCGGTTCTTGACCGCCCGCAGGATGCGATAGGGGTGCCCTGGATCGCCTTCAAAATAGAGCACCGTGTCCACCATGTGTTCGAGAACGCGCGGTCCGGCAATGCTGCCGTCCTTGGTAACGTGGCCGACGATAAAGGTGGGCAGGTTGCTGTTCTTGGCTTGTTGCATCAGCTGTCCGGCACATTCACGCACCTGACTGACGCTACCGGGGGCCGACTCGATCTGGGTGGTGAACATGGTCTGGATCGAATCAATAATGAGAAAGTCGGGTTGCACGTCGCGCACTTTATCGAGGATGGTTTCCAGGGCGGTCTCCGCCAGCAGGAACAGATGTTTAGGCTCAACGCCAAGGCGTTCGGCGCGCAGCTTGACCTGCAGACAGGATTCCTCACCGGTGACATACAGCGTTTTGCCGCTGCGTGACAACTGGTCCACCGCCTGCAGCAGCAGGGTGGATTTGCCGATGCCGGGGTCGCCTCCTATCAGGGTAAAAGAACCGGCGACAATGCCTCCGCCCAGAACCCGGTCCAGTTCGGAAATGCCGCATTGCTTGCGCGGTTCATCCTGAGAGGCAATCTCCTCAAGGCGCAGGGCTTTAGCCTGTGACTCCCCAAGGCGATGGGCTTTTCCCTTGGTCGAAGGAACGGTTTCTTCCACCAGGGTGTTCCACTGTTGGCAATCCGGGCACTTGCCCATCCATTTGGGGCTCTGGTAGCCGCAGTTACTGCAGGTGTAAATACTTTTTGTTTTGCGTTGCGCCATAGACTTCTATTGATTGGAATTGAAATGAAACGAGGATTTTTGGTAACGCTATCCTGTTGATTAGACACTATTTTGTGCACCTTGTCGTGTCTTTTTTAGCCGAATTTTGCCGGGGGTTTTATCTTGACGGCAAAGCGCGTATAATTTAGCGCTTGCAGCGTAACCCCATCTTCCTTAAGATAGAAAAGATGACTTAAAAGGTTTTATTTGTTTTTAAAAATAAGTCTGCGCTGAATGAACCCCTTATGCAACGAAAAGAGATCCCATTATGTTAGCTCCCCGCGTCGTTCGCCTTCTTGAAGATATTGTCGGTGCTGAGTATGTGACCACCGACGCCACGGATATGCTGTGCTATTCCTACGATGCCACCCAGCAGACCTTCCTGCCCGATGCGGTGGTGTTTCCGGAAAACACCGAACAGGTCGGTCTGGTCATGAAAATGGCCAATGTCGAAAATGTCCCGGTTTTCCCGCGTGGTGCCGGCAGTGGTTTTACCGGGGGCAGCTTGCCCATCGCCGGCGGCATTGTCTTGGTCACCAGCCGTATGGATCAGATTCTTGAAATCGACGAAGACAATCTTGTCGCCACGGTCGAGCCGGGCGTGGTCACCGAACAGTTCCAACAGGCCGTGGAAAAGGTCGGTTTGTTCTATCCGCCCGATCCGGCATCGTTGAAGTTCAGCACCCTGGGCGGCAATGCTGCCGAATGTGCCGGTGGCCCGCGCTGCGTCAAATACGGCGTGACCAAGGATTACATCCTCGGCCTCGAAGTGGTGACGCCGCAGGGCGATATCATCCGTACCGGAGGCCCGACTATGAAGGGTGTGGTCGGCTACGATCTGACCAAACTGATGGTCGGCTGTGAAGGCACCTTGGGCATCATCACCAAGCTGATTATCAAGTTGTTGCCGCTGCCCGAAGCCAAGAAAACCATGCTGATCATGTTTGATTCCATTGATGGCGCGGCCCAGGCGGTCTCGGCAATTATCCGCGGCAAGATTATCCCCACCACCCTGGAGTTCATGGATGCGGAGACGATCGAATGCGTGCGCAAAGCCACGGATCTCGACCTGCCCAAAGAGGCCCAGGCGGTGCTGATTGTCGAAGTGGATGGCGACAAGGAAATGATCGACAGTCAGGCTGAAAAGATTCTCAAGATTGTTCAGCCTCTGGGCATTGTCAATACGCGCGTGGCCACGACTCCGGCCGAGAGTGAAGACATCTGGAAGGTGCGCCGCTCGGTGTCGGCCAGCCTGCGTAACGTGAACCCCGACAAGTTCAACGAGGATATCTGCGTGCCGCGCAGCCGTGTGCCGGATATGATCCGCAAGGTCAACGCCATTTCCGAACACTACCAGATTCCCATCGTTAACTTTGGTCATGCCGGTGACGGCAACATCCACGTCAACATCATGATCGACAGCAAGCAGCCCGGCCAGTCGGAAAAAGCCGAGCAGGCCATCAAGGAGGTGTTTGCCGGTGCGCTGGAATTGGGCGGCACCATGAGCGGCGAGCACGGCGTCGGCAATACCAAGGCACCCTATATCCCCATGGAATTGGATCCGGCAGCTGTGGCTTACATGAAGACCATCAAGCAGGCGCTTGATCCGAAAAATGTGTTGAATCCGGGCAAGATCCTGCTGGAAGACGCGCCCGTGGAGGCGCAGGCAAACTGATGAGCGAACAAAAGAAACATAAAACCCTCGAAGACTTTCGTGCCGAGATCGACCGCTGTGTCAAGTGCGGAGCCTGCCAGGCACAATGTGCCGTGTATAAGACCTTGAAGCGCGAGTCCACGGTGGCGCGGGGCAAAGTGGCCATTGCCGAAGCTCTGCTCGACAAAGACCTGCCGCTCAACGACCGCTTTGTCCTCGACATGTCGCAATGTCTGTTGTGCGGCTCCTGCTACGATAAATGTCCCAACCTGGTGCCGACGGACGAGATTGTCATGGCCGCCCGCCGCGAGATTGCCGAACGCAAAGGCTTGTCCACGTTCGGCAAAGCGCTGACCGGGGTGATCAAACGGCCGAAGCTGATGGATGTTCTGGCCAAGAGTGGTCAACGTTTCGGCGGGCTGTTGTTCAAAAAAGTCCCCGAACACAGCGGGTTGCGCCTGCGCTTTCCGGCACCGTTTATTGCCCGGGACCGTGCCATCCCTGAAATTGCCAAGAAGCCGTTCCGTGAGCGCTATCCGAACAAGATTGCCGGCGATGCCGACAAGCCGCTGGTGGCCTTTTTCACCGGCTGCATGATCAACTACACCTACCCGGAAGTGGGCGAGGCGCTGGTCAAGATCATGCGCTTTATGGGCTTCCCGCTTGTCGTTCCCGAAGGCCAGGGCTGCTGTGGTTTGCCTGCCCACGCCGCCGGTGATGCGGCGACGGTGGATCAATTGGCCGACAGTAATGTCACCGCCTTTGGCCGCGAGGACTCGGTCGTCGTGACCGCCTGCGCCTCCTGCAATGCCGGCATCGGCAAGCATTACCGTGATATGGGCGGTGACTATGCCGAGCTTGGGGAAAAAGTGGTTGATGTGCTCAAATTTCTGGTGGACAATGGACTGGTTGAAAAACTGGCGACGTTGGATGCCCCACCAGAGACGCTGCGCGTGACTTATCACGATCCCTGTCATTTACGCACGCAGGGGATCACGGCCCAGCCCCGTGCCCTGTTGCGGGCGCTGCCGGGGATCGAATTTGTTGAGATGGACGGTGCCGATCGCTGCTGTGGTTTGGGGGGCACTTTTTCCGTTTATCACTACGAGACCAGTCTCAAAATCGGTTCACGCAAAGCCGATGGCATTGCCGCAAGTGGTGCGGACATCGTTGCATCTGCCTGTCCAGGGTGTATGATGCAATTGCAGGATTCAATTGAGCATGCCGGTCTTTCGCAACGGGTTTGCCATGTCCTTGAGTTGATTGCAGCCCGTTTGCCTGAGTAACGGAACTTTCATAACACACAGGAGGGATGAGATGAAAAAAATGATGGTGTTGGTGGTCGTTGGAATGTTGGCACTGTGCTGGTCAACGACGGTTCTGGCTGTCCCTAAGGGCAAAAGCCTGACGTTTTCCGGAGCAAAAATGGGCGTAGTAACCTTCGACGGCACCGTGCATAATGATGCGGCTGAAAAAGGCTGCCGTGACTGCCATAACCCTGACGTTTTCCCCAAGATGAAACAAGGCACGGTTAAAATTACCATGGCTGAAATTTATGCCGGTAAACAATGTGGTATCTGCCATGATGGCGGACGCGCTTTTGCCGCCAAAGGCAATTGCACCAAATGTCACAAGCGTTAAATTTTTGATGGCCTGATCAGCAATGGTCACCATCTGAACGTATCGTAAGGTAAAGAAGGTTTTTCAAGCAGGTTGACCGTCCGGTCAACCTGCTTGTTTGTTCTGAACTCTTTAACTTTAGCAAGGACTCACGTTTCAATGACGAAAGCACTGGGTATTTTTTCAGGCGGTCTCGACAGTATTCTCGCCGCATTGTTGTTGCGCAAGCAGGGAATTGAGGTGCACTGCCTCTGTTTTGTCACGCCGTTTTTTGATGATGCCAAGGCGCAGAAAATGGCTGAACGCTATGATTTGCCGTTGCAGGTGATGGATATCAGTGAAGAACATCTGAAGATGCTCAAAAATCCCCGCTACGGTTACGGTAAAAACATGAACCCGTGCATCGACTGCCATGCCCAGATGTTTGAAATTGCCGGACAGATGATGGAAGAACAGGGCTACGATTTTCTGTTTTCCGGCGAGGTGCTCGGCCAGCGTCCTAAAAGCCAGATTCATACGGCCTTGATGGCCGTTAATAAGGCCTCGGGATGGAGTGGTCGCATTCTGCGGCCGCTGAGTGCCAAGTTGTTGCCGATCACGCCCATGGAGGAGCAGGGACTGGTGGATCGTGAACAACTCGAAGATATCCAGGGCCGCTCGCGTAAGCGCCAGGAAGCACTGGCTCAAGAGTTGGGTGTCGATGACTATCCCTCTTCCGGTGGCGGCTGCCTGCTCACGGAGAATTCGTTTTCAGGACGGTTGCGCGATTTGTTCGAACACCAGCCGGGCTGCACCAGTCAGGATGTCGAACTGTTGAAACTCGGTCGTCCGTTCCGCTTGTCCCATGAAGCCAAGCTGACCTTGGGTCGTAATCAGTCCAACAACGAAGGATTGAAAAAAATTGTCGGAACTACCGGGTGCCTGCTGCGCAATCTGAATTTTTCCGGCCCGCTGGGCGTGGTCAGTGGACAGCCCGTCGAAGAAGACTATCTGGCTGCCGCTGCGATTGTCGCCAGTTACGGCAAAGGACGCGACGAAGCACTGGTGGAAGTGCTGATTGTCGACAATGGTCAGGAGCGCGTTGTTGAGGTCGCGCCGATGCCGCGTGACCAGGTGGCGCAATATCAGATCTGATGGGGTGTAGATTCGTAGACCTTTTAGCTTCACGATGACTTCGAGATCAGTTCTGATACGGTCCCCGATGAAAAGTCAAAGGCAAAAGCGTTTTGCCACGCAGACACAGTGGAAACCTTAATCGAGGGCGCTCTCATAAAGCTTGAGACGTTTTGCGTTTTTGATTTTCTCCGTATCTCCGTGGTTCAGGCTTTAAGCCGGACTATTTCTCGGTCACACTCAGTAAACTGTACAACATGGCGATGCGCGGCATGTCAACGCCGCGTTGGGCCGCCTGCTTGAGCGGGATACCGTAAATGGCCTCGAGCTCCAGGGGGCGTCCCTGCTGGCGGTCGATCATCATACTTGGATGATAGTCGTCCATCTCCTCGGTGATTTCAATCATCCGGGCGCCAAACTCCTTGCCGTCAATCGGGCTGGTTAACTCCTGAGCGTTGGCTCCCGCAGCAACCTCGTCCATCAATTCACCAATCAGGGCACGCGTGTGTGAGTGAGCGAGAAGGAGATCGGTGGTTTTATCGGTCAAGGCGCACAAGCCATTGAACGGAATATTCCAGATCAGTTTTTCCCAGCGAATCTTCTTCAAGTCTGCGACCGCCTGGCAAGGCACTTTAGCGCCATTGAACATGGCGGCAATCTGTTCTGCGCGCGGGGTTAATCCGCAGCTGAATTCGCCCAAGCGAATCGCACCCTGCGAGAGATGATGAACATGGCCCGGTTCGCCGCGGTTGGAGCAGATGAATGCCACGCCACCAAGAACCCGCTCGGCACCAAACAGTTCGGCGAGAAGTTCCTCGTTGCCGAGGCCGTTCTGTAAGGTCAGGATGGCGGTGTGTTTATCCAGCAGCGGGGTGATCAATTCCTGCAGATGTTTATTGGCGAACGTTTTTAGGCCGACGATCACCAGGTCCACCTTGGGTATCTCTTCTGCGCGGCGATAACTTTGAATGCTCTCCAGATAAAAATCGCCGTCGCAGGAGTGGACGGTCAGACCTTTTTCGCTGATAACGTCATAGTCGCTACGCAGTAAGAAATGAACATTTTCACCGGCTTGTTGCAATCGTGCCCCGTAGTAGAGGCCGAGAGCTCCGGACCCAATCATGGCAATGATCATGGCGTTTCCCTTATTCCGTCGAGGTTTTTACAGAAAGCTCAGTCTAAAGGCGCAGTGAGTTTCAAGATGGCTGCATCGTCATCAAGCAGCAGAAAAAAGTGGCTGCGTTGACGCATTTCCATCAGAGTCGACTGTTGCAAGTCGCGATTGTATTTATGCACACTGTTCATAGCGTTGTAAATGTTGCCGCCATACCAGCCCGCTTCGAAAAACAACAGGATGCCGCCGAGAACTTCGTTGCCGGTGTCAATGGCCTGAAGGCCGCCGGCGATAAAGGCCGCATTGAGCAGCAAGGCCAGCCCCGCTTCCCGATAGCGCCCGGCGTAGAGCTGTCCGCTTCCAGGGAGAATGGCGGAGAATGTTCCGGCCAGGGCCGGCGATTTGAGCGGCAATTGTTCCAGCTGGTGTAAATCCTCTTGTGTCGGGCGGCCTGGACCTGTGAGGTCGAAGGATGAAGCGATGTTGTAGTCGCCCTGGTAGGCCAGTGACCAGATCCGCAGACGTTGTTGCTGGTCGAGCAGGGACAGATGCGTTGGTGCTGTTGTCTCTGTGGGCTGAACCACCAAGGACACCTTGCCCTGTTTAAAAGCGCTCTCCATGTGAAGGATGTGAGCGATCTCGGCTTCGGTGCTGCCTGGAAATTTGTCGATCACCTGTTGCAGGGCTGTCTCGCCATTCTGCCAGCGTTCTGCCAGCAGGTAACTGCGGGCGATATTGAGTTGGGCGCGTGCTGCGGCCGGTGTATCGGGATAGGTATAAAGATAGCGTTTGTATTCAGTGATGGCCCGGAAGTAATCGCCTTCGTTGAACAGACTGTCCGCGAAGCCCGGCTCAGCAGCATGTGTCGAACTAACCTGTGAGAATTGCAGGAGGAAAGCAGATAGCAGGATCAGTGTTAAACGAAAAAACATAACGACAACTCCTGTGAAAAGTTGATCAGGCTAACACACCATTTGCTGTGATGCCAGCAAAAAGAAACAAATTGACGGGGCATTTCTTGACGATTTCAGGAGGGTTGTGTAAAATAGAAACTTGTTGCAATGAAATAGGGGAGGGTGAAGGGACGGCTCTTCATCGGTTAAAACGGTTTGTTGCCAGCCTAGAATTGTAGCAAGTGAGTAAGTAGTGAGGGCGTATCATGTTGTTTAGTGTTGGGGATAAGGCGGTTTATCCTGCTCAGGGCGTTGGAATTATCGAGGCCATTGAGACAAAAGAATTCTCGGGGGAGGAGCACGATTTTTATGTCCTGCGCATCTGCGACAGTGACATGACCATCATGGTTCCCACGGCAAATGCCGAGCAAGTGGGTATGCGCGGTCTGGTTGATAAGGCTCACGTGCAGAAGGTGTATGATATTCTGCAGAATACGGATGCCATGGCCGGGAGCATTTCTTCCTGGAGCCGACGCCAGCGGGAGTACAATGAGAAAATCAAATCCGGCGATTTGCTTGAAGTTGCCGCCGTTCTGCGCGAGCTGTATATGATCGGCAGCGGCAAAGAGTTGTCCTATGGCGAGAAAAAGGTCCTTGAGCTGGCGCGTCGTCTCGTCGTCAAAGAAGTGGCCTTTGCCGAAGGCGTTGAAGAGGATCAGATCTGTAGCCGGGTCGAAGGTGCTTTCCAGTAATTAAGCAGCCCAACTATAACGATTTTAACGACCAGGCTGTTTCAGCCTGGTCGTTTGTTTTGCTAGCGTCTTGGACGGTAGCTGATCACGAGGCCCATGAGTGTCATTGTTTTGATTCCCGCGGCGGGGCTTGGCCGCCGCATGGGGAGCTCTGTGCATAAGCAGTATCTGTGTCTGCAGGGGCGCCCTATTCTGACCCATACCCTGTCTGTATTCGAGTGTCATCCCCGTGTTGATCATATCTATGTCATTGCTCCCGCTGATCAGGTAGAATTTTGTCGTCAGGACATTATTGAACCGGGCGGTTTCAGTAAGGTGCGTGACGTCGTTGCCGGCGGTCGCGAACGTCAGGATTCCGTGCGTCTTGGGCTGGAAGCCTGTCGGGCCGATGAGAACGATATTGTGCTGATTCACGACGGAGTGAGACCTTTGTTTGACGGCGACCTGCTGGATGGTGTACTAAAGGCGGTTGATGCGTCGGGCCGCTGCGTGGTCGGCGTGCCGGTAAAGGACACCATCAAGGAAGTCGAGGACGGTTTCGTCGTCGCCACGCCGGAGCGCAAACGGTTGTGGGCCGCACAGACGCCACAGGCGTTTCGCTATCAGGAGATCCTGGCGGCACATCGTCTGGCTTTTGAGCACGGTTACTCCGGGACCGATGATGCGTCCTTATTGGAATGGCTGGGAAAGTCGGTGGCCATGGTCGAAGGAAGTTATCGCAATATCAAGATCACCACGCCGGAAGATCTGCTGGTCGCCGAAGCGTTTTTGGCCGGCAATGAAAGGTAAATAAAATGATGCGTATTGGGCAGGGTTATGATGTGCACCGGCTGATCGAAGACCGCAAGCTGATGTTGGGGGGCGTGGACGTGCCCCATACCCACGGTCTGCTTGGTCATTCCGATGCCGACGTGTTGCTGCATGCCATCTGTGATGCCGTTCTCGGTGCCTTGGCCATGGGCGATATCGGCCAACATTTTCCCGATACGGATCCACAATTTAAAGGCATTTCCAGTCTGACTCTGTTACAAAGAGTGATTGAGCTGGCGGCAACGCGCGGCTGGCGCATCGGCAACCTCGACAGCACCATTGTTGCCCAACGGCCACGACTGGCCGACTCTCTGCCGCAAATGGTCGACAACATTGCTCGCGTTTGTCAGGTCAGCCCTGATCAGATCAACGTCAAGGCAACGACCACGGAAAAATTAGGCTTTGAGGGCCGGCAGGAAGGGATCTCGGCTCAGGCCGTCGTCCTGTTGACCCGCAACCATCATCAAAACGAAGGAAAGGTCATCGCACAATTATGAGTACCGAGGCGACTGAGACACAGCCAAAAGATTTTATTCGCAATATTATTGCCGAAGATCTGGCCAACAATAAACATGACGGACGTCTGGCCACCCGTTTTCCGCCGGAGCCCAACGGCTACCTGCATATCGGTCACGCCAAATCGATCTGCCTGAATTTTGGGGTGGCCGAAGAAATGGGCGGCGTTTGCCACCTGCGTTTTGACGATACCAATCCGATCAAAGAGGAAACCGAGTTTATTGACGCCATTAAAGAGGATGTCCAGTGGCTTGGTTTTGACTGGGGCGAACACGAATACTACGCCTCCAACTATTTTGAACAGCTCTACGCCTTTGCCGTGCAACTGATCAAAGCGGGCAAGGCCTACGTCGATGATTTGAGCGGCGAGCAGATGCGCGAACTGCGCGGCACTCTGACCGAGCCGGGTCAGAACAGCCCGTATCGCGACCGCAGTGTCGAAGAGAATCTCGACCTGTTCGAGCGCATGCGCAACGGCGAGTTCAAGGATGGCGAAAAGGTGTTGCGCGCCAAAATCGATATGGCCGCGCCCAACATGAACCTGCGTGATCCGGCCATGTACCGCATCCTCAAAGCGCATCACCACCGTACCGGCGATGCCTGGTGCATCTACCCCATGTACGATTTTGCCCATGGCCAGTCCGATTCCATTGAGCAAATTACCCACTCCATCTGTACCCTGGAGTTTGCCGACCATCGGCCGCTGTACGACTGGTTCATTGAGCAGCTGGGTATCTTTGCCCCACGTCAGTATGAGTTTGCCCGCCTCAATCTCGGTTACACGGTGATGAGCAAGCGCAAACTGCAACAACTGGTGGCGGAAAAGCATGTCTCAGGTTGGGATGATCCACGCATGCCCACTCTGGTCGGTATGCGTCGCCGTGGCTTTCCGGCTCAAGCGATTCGCACCTTCTGCGAGCGAATCGGTGTCGGCAAGAGCGACAGTTGGATCGATATGAGTGTACTGGAAGACTGCGTGCGTGAAACCTTAAACGAAGAAGCACCGCGCGCCATGTGCGTGCTCGATCCCCTCAAGGTGGTGATCACCGACTATCCCGAAGGGCAGGAGGAGATGTTCAGCGCACCCATTCATCCGCAGAAACCGGAGATGGGCCAGCGGCAGATTCCGTTCAGTCGTGAGATTTACATTGAGCGCGACGATTTCATGGAAGATCCGCCGAAGAAATTTTTCCGTCTCGGCCCCGGCCGCGAAGTGCGCCTGCGCTACGGTTATGTGGTCAAGTGTGAAGAGGTGATCTACAACGATGCCGGTGAGGTGGTGGAGCTGCGTTGCAGCCACGATCCCGCCACTCTGGGCGCAGCTCCCGAAGGGCGCAAAGTCAAAGGGATCATCCACTGGGTGTCTGCGGAGCGGGCTCTGCCGGTTGAGGTCCGTCAGTATGATCGCCTGTTCAATGTTGAAAGTCCGGGCGCCAGCAAGGATGTGGACTTCCGCGATGAAATCAATCCCGAGTCGATGAACGTGCTGCCCTCTTGCTATGCCGAACCGGGTTTGGCCCTGGCCAGTAGTGGTGAAGCCTATCAGTTTGAACGTCTGGGCTATTTCTGCGTCGACAGTCGTGATTCACGCTCCGACGCCCTGGTGTTCAATCGCACGGTTACCCTGCGTGATTCATGGGCCAAAGCCAAGTAGATATTGGCAAGAAGGCGGGTTGGACACGAGTGATGGAAAAAGAAATTTACCAGGCACTGCTCAACACGCTTCAAAGTCCGGTGGTGTTTGTCGATAACGATCACATCATCCGCTACCTGAACCGGGCAGCACAGGTGCGCTACTATGAGCAGCGGGGTTTTTCCGATCTGGTCGGCAAGTCGCTGTTTGACTGTCATAATGAGAATTCCGAACAGCGCATGAAGCAGATTCATGGCCGACTTGTCGCCGGTGAGGATCGGGTCCTGCTGAAAACCAATGATACCGAGACCATTACCGTCGTTGCCGTTCGCGACCCTGATCGGCAGCTGCTCGGCTATTATGAATATTTCGAGTGGCGCGAACAACCCTGATGCCGGAACCGCTTGGCCCGGCGTCCCTAGATGAACAATGAAATGAACCACCGTCTCACCGAAGAGAGGAACGATGAGTTTACGCGTTTACAATACCCTCAGTGGTCAGAAAGAATTGTTTGAACCCCGTGTGCCCGGCAAGGTCGGCATGTATGTGTGCGGCGTCACCGTCTATGATTACTGCCACATCGGCCACGCCCGCGCCAATATTGTCTTTGATATCGTCTACCGTTATCTGAAGTACAGCGGCTATGACGTGACCTACGTGCGTAACTACACCGATGTCGATGACAAGATCATCAATCGCGCCAACGAACGCGGCATTACCAGTCAGCAACTGTCCGAGGAATTTATTCAGGCCTTTGATGAAGACATGGGACGCCTGGGGCTTGATCTGCCGACAGTACAGCCCAAGGCCACCGAGCATATCGACCATATCATTGCGCTGGTCGAGCGCTTGATTGCCAACGGCAAAGCCTACCCCAGCGACGGTGACGTCTACTTCGCCGTGGAGAGCTTTAACGACTATCTCAAGCTGAGCAAACGCAATCTCGACGAGATGCAGGCCGGAGCGCGCATTGCACCCGGTGAGAAGAAACGCAACCCCATGGATTTCGCGTTGTGGAAGGCGGCCAAGCCCGGTGAGCCGTTCTGGGAGTCCCCCTGGGGCAAAGGGCGTCCCGGTTGGCACATCGAGTGTTCGGCCATGGGCATGGAATATCTCGGCGAGTCGTTCGATATTCACGGCGGCGGCAAAGACCTGGTTTTTCCCCACCATGAAAACGAGATCGCTCAGAGCGAGGCAGCCACCGGCCGGCCGTTTGTCAAATACTGGCTGCACAACGGCTTCGTCAACGTCAACCAGGAGAAGATGAGCAAGTCGCTGGGTAATTTCTTCACCATCCGCGACATTCTCAAAACCTACGATCCGGAAGTGGTGCGCTTCTTCATCCTGTCGGCCCACTACCGTTCGCCCATTGATTTTTCCGACCAGAACCTCAAAGAGGCGCGTCTCGGTCTGTCCCGTTTTTATGAGGGACTGCAGGCGGCGGCCGAGGTGCTGGCCGAGTGTCCGCCGAGTGACGTGGTGGCCACGGACGGTGCCGAACTGGCCGCCAAGTTCCGTGAGGCCATGGATGATGACTTCAATACCGCCCAGGCCATTGGCTACCTGTTTGAGGGCATCCGCACCATGAACCGCCTCATGGCCACCAAAAAATTCCGTAAAAAAGCGGACCTGGTGGCGTCGGTGCGTTCGTTGTACGAGACCTTCCTTGAACTGGGCAAGGTGTTGGGGATGTTCGGTTCGGAGCCGAAGGAATGGTTGAACCAGCAACGCATGGCCGCCTTGGCTGATCTGGATATCACCGTCGAAGAGATTGAGGCGCTGATTGCTGACCGCCTTCAGGCGCGCCAGGACAAAGATTTTGCCCGTTCCGATGCGATTCGCGACGAGCTGGCTGAAAAAGGGATTCTGCTGCTGGACGGTGCCGGTGGCACCGACTGGAAGATTAAATAAGCAGGTTAATTCAGCAGCATCGAACGGAGCGACCGTCATCGCGGTCATTTTTGCTGAGCTGTTTGACGACTGTTGTTGTAATCAGGCCGGGTTTTGTTGATGCCTAAGTGGCGTGATGTGTTTGGGTGGGGAAGCCCATGTCATGTAGGTAGCAGGCATCATCCAGGGATGCAGCTCTCCATGGCAATGGACTCCACCGTGCCATTTATTCAGGATCGATGGCATTAATCTGGACAACATTGTGACAACGAAAAAAAAGGACAGGCTGTTTTAACCGCCTGTCCTTTAGAGCCTAAACGTTTTTCGAGTTGTTCTATTCGTCGCGAAACATCACAAATCCCATCTGGCGTCCGGTTTTACCCTCGTCACGACGATAGGAGAAAAACAGCTCACGCTGGTTCCAGGTACAGGCATCGGCACAGTCGATATTTTTCTTTTTCACACCGGCCTTCTCCAGTTGCAGCAGACAACTTTGCTGCAGATCCACCCGCCATTTGCCGAATTCGACCTCCGTGGCAATCTCATCCCAGTGGCCGGTCCCGTTACGGAATCCCTCCCGCACTTCTTTACCTACTTCGTAATGTTCGGCACTGATACCGGGACCGACAGCCACTAAGAGGTCTTCGACACCACAGGAGAATTCATCGACCATGGCTTCAATGGTTTTACCGATCAAACCATTGGCCGCCCCCCGCCAGCCGGCGTGAATGACTGCGGCAACCCGTTTTTTGGGATCAAAAATCATCAGCGGATAACAGTCGGCCACGGTGACGCCCAGCATCAGGCCAGGTTGATTGGTAATGATGGCATCCGCCTCAACGTCCTGAAAGTGGCTGACGTCATAATTTTTTTTATCGACGACAACAATATCGTTGCCATGAACCTGTTTCACCAAGAGAAGATGGTGCAACGGCAGATCAAAGGCATGCAACAGTGTCGAGCGGTTGCCTTCAATGTTATAGGCCGCATCCTCCGTATTACTACCGAGGTTAAGTGAGTTATAGGGGGGACGGCTGATGCCGCCGTTACGGGTCGTCACGCCGGCAAGCAGGGTTTTACCGTCGCACCATTTTGCCTGCAGACAGCTGATTTTGCCATATTTTTCAAGGTTCATGGGTCTTGCTCCCTTCTGTGTTCTCATCGACATCAAGCCTGACCGGATCATAGACTTCGGACAGGGAGGACTGTTCTACACCATATTTGTCGTCGAGAAAAGCCACAATTGAGCCCAGATCGTCGGGAAGGTCACTGGTGAACTGCAGATACTCGCCGGTTCGCGGGTGGATAAATCCCAGCAAGCGGGCGTGAAGTGCCTGGCGATGCAGGGCATGAATGCGCTGGCGCACCTCCAGATCATTGATGGCATTGGCCCGGGTCCGATTGCCGTAGAGAGGATCACCGACCAGAGGAAGATTCATCTCCGACAGATGAACACGAATCTGATGAGTTCGTCCGGTTTCCAGACGCATCTCCAACAGGCTGAGACGATCGGCATCGTAACGGCGCAGCACTTTCCAATGGGTGACGGCCCGGCGGCCACCTCGTCCTTTTGAGGTCATTTTTTTCCGATGGGTAGGATGGCGTCCGATGGGCGCATCAATGGTGCCGCGCACGTTCTGAACCTGACCGTGCACCAGAGCCACATAACGGCGTTGAATCGAGTGCGCCTTGAACTGGGCCGCAAGATCATTATGGGTGGCGTCATTTTTTGTCGCCACCATGACTCCGGAGGTATCCTTGTCAAGGCGGTGGACAATCCCCGGCCGCAGTTCGCCGCCCACGCCACTGAGGTCATGACAATGATGCAACAACGCATTGACCAGGGTTCCCGAGCTGTGTCCGGCTGCGGGATGCACCACCATGCCGGCGGCTTTATCGATGACAATCAGATCGGAATCTTCATAGAGAATCGTCAGAGGCAGATCTTCAGGGAGGGTTTCGACAGGTTGCGCTTCGGGTAGCGTCACGGACACCGTTTCTCCACCACGCAGTTTTGCGCCGGCCTTGACCGCCTGCTCATCAACACGCACCAGACCGTCATCGACCATTTTTTTTAATTGCGAACGCGTCAACTCGGGAAGCCGGCGCGTCAAAAACCGGTCCAGACGTTCCGCAGTCTGGCCCGGTTCAATGTAAAACGTCAGATTTTCATTCATTTACCAGATTGAGCTTTCTATTTTTCCGGCCTGCTTGATCATGACATCGACAATCGCCCGATCAAACAACTGGTCCCGGTTTTCGAGGGTTTCCGAGACCCGTTCGGCAAAATGTTCCCGCCCTTCCTGCAGTTCCTCGGCAAGCAGATCAAAAATATTGTCGTTTTTGATCCCCTCTTCCACTTTATCCGGATTGTACAGGGCAATATCCGACACGATGGCTCGTGCCAGCCGAAACGCCAATTCAGGATCTTCTACACGTCGCGCCATTAACTTCTCCTGTTTGTGTCAAGATATCTGCGCCAAAATGGGGGGGAGGTCGTTACGACCCGTCAACAGTTCAGAAAGATTAACTAAAAAGGGTGGGGTTGTCAAACTCATCAATCTAATTGAATATTTTGGCACACATTAATTTTGCTCCTCAACATCAGGAGACCGTCGGAAGCTGGCCGAGAAAGCGAAACAGATCGAGGTGGCTGCCGCGAAAATCCGGCACAAATTCCGGTCGACGATCAATCAGCCAGGTATCGACCAGAAACGTGGTCATGCCCAGATGGCTGGCGGACAGATCGTGTTCGGTATCATTACCGACCATCAGGCACTGCTCTGGCTGCCGTCCCAGCTGGGCGAGAATATCTTCAAAATAGTGCGGGTTGGGCTTGCAATAACGGCTGTTTTCAAAACTGGTGATCAGCACAAAGTCCTCGGCCTTCATACCGCCCCAGTTTAACCGGGCTTCGACCAGAGGCCTTGGGAATACCGGATTGGTGGCCAAAACCAGATCCATCCCCTTTTCATGACAGCGTTGAATCAGTTTCGCGGCCAGAGGCAACGGCTGAATCAGTGAACGCAACAGCTCCATGTTGTAGCGAAAAAAATGGTTCAGGCCCCCCTGGAACTGCTCAGGCGTGATGCCTAAATCCTTTTCGACCACGTACAGATAAAACTCTTCGTTGGTACGTCGACCGTCATCGCTGTTCAGCAATTCGACCGTTCGACGGATCAACTGGTCAATAAACGGGCGCACGGGCATCTGTGGATCGATGCAGGTTGCCAGATGCTCCAGATAGGCGGGAACAAACTGGTGCATGTCCACGTTGATCAATGTACCATCGAGGTCAAAGAGAATTGTCGTAATATCCTGAGGGATCGTTTTTTGCGTCATGAAGTTTTCGACTCAATAAAAAAGGGAGACAGCACAGGCCATCTCCCTTTCATAAACTGATTTCCCGGTTTGGATTACTTGCTGTGGCAGAATTTGCAGGAAGCCATATCTTCTACCTGCTCATGGCAACTGCCGCACAGTCCGTGACCAGCTGACATGCTGGAAACGTCAATTTTAGCAGGCTCACCTTCGTGGCAGCTGCTACAGTCGTTATCCAACATCTCGTTGTGCATATTGTGGTCAAATTTAATAACGCCTTTCGTGGCGCCTTCGTACTTGTAAACCCCTTCAGGCAGTACTTCGACTTTGACGATCGGTGCCGAGGTTCCGTCCTGCTGAGCCAGGAAAACCGGCACACATGCAAATACTACAGCGAGTACCGCAAACAACAAATTCTTCATCCACTCAACTCCTTTTTTCGGACTACCATAACAATTCATTGAAACTACCAGCTCCCTTTTCTACCTCGAACCCGAGATGATGTCAATTCAGATTTAAGTAAAAAGCACCAAAAATCGTCTAAAAACATCTATTTAATCCCTGCATTCTGTATACGATAATCCTTTTTCAAACTTTCATCTTGTCGCCACTCCCGCTATACTGTTGAATTTATATGTCCCATTGGACCAATTTGAGACTTTCCAACATTTGACAGGAGGGCCTTGCCGGGAAAATTCCTGCAATACAGGCCGCATGAGCTATGAACGAAAAAACGCGTAACTATCTTCTTTCTTTGCAAAAAAACGAAATCACCGAATATTATATCTATACCAAGCTGGCCAAATCGATCCGCAGTAAAGACAATGCGGCGGTGTTGCAACGGGTCGGCGAAGAGGAACGACGCCATTACGACATATGGAAGAACCACACAAAAACCGAGGTGGCTCCGGATCGCGTCAAAGTGTGGCTCTATTATCTGATCAGCCTGGTTTTCGGCTTTACCTTCGGCATGAAGCTCATGGAACGTGGTGAGGTGGGGGCCCAGACCAGTTACAAGCTGCTCAGTGAAGAATTTCCGGAAGCGGCCCAAATTGCCGCTGACGAAAAAGAGCATGAAATGGAATTGCTCGCCTTGCTCGATGAAGAACGCCTCCATTATACCGGCTCTATTGTTCTCGGTCTTAACGACGCTCTGGTCGAGCTCACCGGCGTTCTGGCCGGCCTGACCCTGGCATTACAGAATACCCGCTTAATCGCTCTGGCCGGATTGATCACCGGCATCGCCGCCTCTTTGTCGATGGCCTGTTCCGAATACCTGTCGATGAAGAACAGTAACGGCGAGGAGAAGCATCCGATCAAAGGTGCGGCCTACACCGGCATCGCCTATGTCACAACCGTCTTTTTGCTCATTCTGCCGTTTCTGGTGTTTGAACACTATTTTGTCTGTTTGTTCTTCAGCCTGGTAACCGCCGTGGCCATCATTGCCGGATTCAACTATTATATTTCCGTGGCCGAAGACCTGACGTTCAAAGACCGCTTCCGTGAGATGGCCTTTCTCAGCCTCGGCGTGGCCGGGTTGAGCTTTCTCATCGGCTATGTGGTACGTATTTTTCTCGGCGTGGATATTTAAGCCTTGTGCAAAAACCTCATTGAGCAGGAGTGTGCCATGGACACGGCTCAGGCCATCGGCCAATTGATCGACTTTATGACGCCGAAATTCGGCACCTGTATTCATACGGGTCCCTGGTTGACCATCGATCAGGAGCGTATTGATGCCTTTGCCGCCGTCACCGGCGATGAGCAGTGGATTCATACCGATCCCCAACGGGCTCGGCAGCAGTCGCCCTATGGCACAACGATCGCTCACGGTTATCTGACGCTGTCACTGTTGCCTTTTTTGACCCAGAGCAACCATCCCGATTATTTCTCCACCAACTATCCCGGGATGAAATTGCGCGTTAACTACGGCCTGAACAGGGTGCGTTTTCCGTCTCCGGTGAAAGTGGATTCCGCGGTGCGCGCCCATACAACGCTGGCTTCGGCCCGCGCTTTGGACGACTGTGTCGAAGTTATTTATGCAATAACCGTTGAGATTCAGGGGGGAGAGAAACCCGCCTGTGTCGCTGAATTTGTCGCCCGGCTTTATCCTTGAGTCGGCACGGGACAGGACTGATCATGGAAAATATTCGCGAAGAAGTTAAAGAACTGCAGATCGGCATGAAGGTGCGCAACCTGCGTCAGGAACGGCGCATGACATTGCAGGACCTGGCCAATATGACCCGGCTTTCCAAGCCGTTGCTGTCACAGATTGAAAACAATCAGGTCATCCCACCGCTGTCGACCCTGCTGCGTATTGCCAAGGCCTTTGAGATCAGTCTCAACTGTTTTTTTGAAGATGAGCGGGACAATACGCAATGTGTTGTGGTGCGCGCCGGCGAGCAGCATATTCGTCAACTGCGTGCCGCCCAGACCCATGGCAGCCAATCCTATACCTACAACTCCCGGGCGTTCGGCAAAACCCGCCATCACATGGAACCCTTTGATGTGGAGTTTTTTGCCCGCGAATGGAGTGATGATCTTCTGGTGCGTCATGAAGGGGAAGAGTTTCTTTACGTCCTCGAAGGACAACTTGAATTCCGCCATGGCGACCAGACCATCCTGCTCAATCCCGGCGACTCGGTGTACTACGATTCTACGGAACCACACGGCTATATTGCCCGCAGTGAAACCCAGCCGCGCGCGATTGCTGTGTTATACTCGAAAAACTGAATCGGAGGATGGTGCAACAGAGTCCTCCCCTTTTTATGAAATCTGCGACAATAAGGAGAGAACGTTATGGCAAAGGTTGGTGTTGTATTAGCGGGCTGCGGCGTTTACGACGGCAGCGAAATTCATGAATCCGTGATCACCTTGCTGGCCCTGGACCGGGCCGGTGCTGAAATTGTCTGCATGGCTCCCAACGCTGAGCAGCTTCATGTGGTCAATCATCTCACCGGTGAGGTTGCCGAAGGGGAAAGCCGTAACATCCTTGTTGAATCCGCCCGTATTGCCCGGGGTGACATCAAGGACATGGCTACGGTTACGGCGGCGGATCTCGACGCGCTGGTTCTTCCCGGCGGATTCGGCGCCGCCAAGAACCTGTGTGACTTTGCCGTCAATGGCCCCGAGTGCCAGGTCAATCCGGAAGTCAGCCGACTGGTCATGGACGTTGTTAACGCAAAAAAGCCACTTGCGGCCATCTGCATTTCCCCAGCGGTGATCGCGCGCATTCTCGGCCAGGCCGGTAAATCACCACAAGTCACCATCGGTACCGACAGCGGCACGGCTGAAGCCATTAAGGCCATGGGTGCCCAGCATGTCAATAAAGCGGTGGAAGAATTTGTTGTAGACGAGGACCTCAACGTCCTGACCACGCCGGCGTATATGCTGGCCGGCTCCATCAAAGAGGCGGCTGACGGTATTGAAGCAATGATCAAAGCGTTGATGGCCCGGATTTAACGCGACCGCATCTTGATGCCGAACTTGTCCATTCAAGCCGACGGGACCTTTTCGGGCCCGTCGGCTTTCAGCCCAATCCTCCCAGCATAAAAGCGCAGTTGCCCGGAACGCTTTACTGAGGTATAAAACCTTCAATTCATCTCATTTTGACCTATTCACGGTGGCCTGCGCCCCGAACCAGGAGTTTTACCAATGATTCTCGCTTCCGACCTCAAACGTGGCATGGTGCCTTTGCTTGACGATGCTCCCTGCACTATCCTCGATGTCAGCTTCCAGTCACCCACCGCGCGTGGCGGCAACACCTTAGTAAAAACCAAATACCGCAATCTGCTCACCGGACAGGTATTGAATAAGACCTTCAAGTCCGGCGACAAGATTGATGAGGCCGATTTTGCCCGGCGTAAGGGACAATATCTCTATGCGGCCGGTGATGACAGCGGCGTATTTATGGACATGGAAAGCTACGAGCAATTTGAAATCAGTGGCGAAATGTTTGCCGACATCAAGGGCTATCTCACTGATGGACTCGAAGTGACGCTCGGCATCTTCAACGACATGGTGGTTCTGGTGGAACTGCCGATGACGGTGGAGTTGACGGTCGAGGAAACCGCCCCCTCCATCAAAAATGCCACGGCAACGGCGCAGACCAAGGAGGCCATTCTCGAAACCGGTATGGCCATTCAGGTGCCGGGCTATCTGGAAAGCGGAGAGCGCATCAAGGTGGATACCCGGGAGAATCGCTTTATTTCCCGCTGCTAATCGCAACGTTAATAACGTGACCTTTGCCAGAGCTGTCGGTTTAGGCCATGATGAGCGCTGTTAAACGGGAGAGCTGGGCTGATTAATAACATTTCAGGGCAGGGTGGGCATTGCCCTGCTGATGAAGAGGGGTGCCACGAAAGAAAGAGAAAAGGGCCGGCAATGAGCAGCAAGGAAACGGATTGTTTCCTTGCAGAACTCTTCAGGCTCATGATTCTTCAAGACTCTGCTCAGAAGAACACGTCGCCCCATCCGGCTGATAACGGCGCCGAATATCATTGAGTGCCGCCTCGTCACCAATAACCGTCAGGCGATCCCCTTCAAGCAATAACGTCCGCCCATTGGGGATAAAGGATTTTCCACGCCGGGTCAGAAACGCCACCAGACAGCCTTCGCCAAACACCACATCATGCAGCGGCCGACCTATCAGCTCATGCGCCGGGGTCTCATCATCCAGGCACAGCAACAAAAAGCGATCGCTTTGCAACAATGCTTCCTTCAGTGCGTTGAGTTGCTGAGCCCCCAGCCACTGTTCAGCAAAGCTCTCTTCATCAACCCGTTCAGCAATTCGCGCCAGGATGCGCAGGTGTTGGGAGGGATTGCTGTCGGGACTGACAAGAAAGAACAACGCCTTGACCCTCTGAGACCCTTCTTCTTCGAGGGTCTGCGGATTGTAGCGCGCCATGCGCACCCCATTGCGGGCACGCATCAGAACCATCTCCGATTGGCTGATGGCTGTTGAGCGAAAATGGGGCAATGCCACCCCACGAGTCACCGGTGTCGCGCCGATTCGGGTGCCGACCATAATCTGCTCGACAATCTCGTCACTGGTCAGGGGAATCACCTTTTCCAGTTTGTGCGCGGCAATGGTCAGAGCCGCCTCGAATGAGCACTCCTCTTCCAGGTCAACCACCTGGCTGCGCAACAGGATCTCGTCAAACGGATCATCGTCGCGCAACCCCTTTTCTTTGAGAATCCCGCGCAATTCCGTATCGAGGCCCTGATAGCGCAGATGCCCCAACCGTTCAAACACGTGAAAAATAGCTCCGGTGCGTGCCACACGCGGTTTGCCATAATAAAAATACCAGGCGACGGACACCAGGATCAGGGCAAGGGAAAACACCATCGATAACGTGCCCATTTCAACGATAAGGATCATCGGAAAAACAATCCCGGCAATCTGCATCCATGGGTAAAAGGGTGACTTGTAACCGGGGTCGTACGAATCGATATGGCTTTCTCGCATCACAATGACGGCGGCGCAGACCAAGGCGAACATCAGCAATTGAAAGGCACTGGCGAGCTTGGCAATCTTCACCGGGTCAAAAAAGACAATGATCGCCACCAGGACCAGTAAGGTAACAAGAATGGCATTGGTGGGGGAACCGAAACGGCCAAGTCGACGGAAAATTGACGGCAACAGATGGTCGCGGCTCATGGCCAGGGGATAACGCGAAGCACTCATCATTCCGGCATTGGCCACGGAGATAAAGGCCAACAAGGCGGCGATGGACAACAGCAGTTCGCCGGTTTCCCCCAGAGCATAATCAGCCGCCAAGGCTACCGGTGTGAGACTGCCCTGCAGTTCAGGCAAGGGAACCAGCCCGACGATAATAATCGTGCCGACGAGATAAACCCCCACCGCTGTTGTTAACGCCAGGATCACCCCGCGTGGCAGATTACGTTCAGGATCTTTGACCTCTTCGGACAAGCTGGCAACCTTGGTCACACCCACGTAGCTGATGTAGACCAGGCCCGCCGTAGATAGAATCGCATCCATGCCCGAGGCCAGAAAGCCCTCAAAATGGGTGGGTTGCAGCTGGAGACCACCGCTGACAAAAAACACCGCCAGTAAGGCCAGTAAGCCGATGACCAGCAGAATTTGCAGACGGCCCCCTTTCCCGGCACCAAACAGGCTGAGCCCGCCCAATGCCAGGGCAATAGCAACCGCTATGGGGACAATCTCAAGTTCCGGCACATACAAGGCGATATAGGCCCCCATGCCGACAAGGGCAAAGGCCACCTTGAGAATCAGGGCCAGCCAGGTTCCAAGACCGCCAATGGTTCCCCAGCCCGGGCCGAGCGCACGATCAAGAAAATAATACACCCCACCGGCGCGCGGCATGGCCGTGGCCAGCTCCAAAATGCTGAACATGGCGGGAAACAGGGGAAGAGCGGCGATCGCATAGGCGAGAACCAGTGCCGGACCGGCCTGCTGCGCCGCCAGTCCGGGCAACAGAAAAAAACCGGCACTGAGTGTTGCTCCGGTTGCAATGGCGTAGACATCGAGCAGGCGCAGTTCTTTCTTCAACCGTTTATGCTTGATCGGGTCCGCCATAGTGCTCCTTTTGCTCGAGTGGCAATGCTGTTTACATCATAGCAATAGTGCCGAGCAAAAATAAGGCGGTCAACCGTTTTCGAACGCACTGCAATGAAAAGAGCCACAGACATCCGCAAAGGACATGCTGTGGCTCAAAATTTTTATCCGCGAGGAGGGGGTCAGGATGCCAACGGCAGACTGATAATAAAATCGCTCCCTTTACCAGGCGTGCTTTCTACCGTAACCCGACCATGGTGAATTTGGACAATGTGTTTGACGATGGCCAGTCCCAGGCCACTGCCCCCGGCCTGACGGCTGCGTGCTTTATCGACCCGGTAAAAACGCTCAAACAGGCGCGGCAGGTGCTCGGCTTCAATGCCGCAGCCTTGGTCGCACACGCGGACGATGGCGCGACCGTCTTCTTCGTAACAACGGATGGTGACCGTGCTGTCACTGGAACTGTATTTAATGGCATTCTCCAGCAGGTTGGTCAGCGCTTGCTCCAACAACGGTGCATTGAGCGGCGACATGAGATCGCGATCCAGCTCCTGCTTTAAAGTGATGCCCAGGCCTTCCGCCAGCACGGTACAATCGTTAACCGACTCGGAGATCACTTCGGCCAGTTTTTCCGGTTCGAGGTCGAAACGCTCGTTTTCTTCACCCTGTTCAATGCGCGACAGGCTCATCAGATCTTCAATAATCACGCTGAGGCGTTCCACCTGGCGTTCAACGATCTTGAGAAACTGCTCGGACTCATCGCGGTTATCCAGAGCACCATCGAGCAGGGTTTCAACAAAGCCCTTGATGGCGGTAATCGGTGTTTTCAGCTCATGGGAGACATTGGCGACAAAATCACGGCGCATGGTTTCCAAACGACGTTGACGGGTCAGATCATTGAACACCACCAAAGCACCAATGCTCTCTTCACCCATACCGCGCAGCATCGTGCCATGGGCCTGCAGACACAGCTCTTCTTCGCCGCGAAACAGCAGGACATCTTTTTCGATAGTCCGTTCGCTGTCCATGGCGGTGGTGATAAACGAAAGCAGTTCCGCTTTACGCACCACCTCCTGTACCGGGCGTCCCACCACATTGTCGGGGTCAATTTCGAGCAGATGTGCCGCGGCCGGGTTCATGCGCAAAACATTCTGCCGTGAATCAATGGCAATCACCCCTTCCACCATACTGCTGAGAACCGCATCCTGTTCGCGGCGCTGCTTATCGATGGTGGTAATGCGTTCATTGAGCTGTGCTGCCATTTCATTCATGGTTTGCCCCAAAGCGACAATTTCACTTGAACCGCTGATACGCAACCGATGATCCAGCTGGCCGGAAGCATAGCGTTCCGCTTCCTGCTTGATCTGTTCAATCGGTCGGGTAATCCTCCGGGAGATCAACAAACTGAGAATCGACACTAAAACAATGGCGACCACACCACCGATTGCCAACTGCTTGCGCAAGGCAACCAGACGCGAATTGACTTCGTCAACGGCCATGGCGGTGCGCACGACTCCGCTGATACGACTGTCGGAAATGACCGGTACAGCCAGATACATCATATCCTTTTGCAGGGTTCGGCTAAACCGTTGTGATTTGCCGATACCACCTTCCAGGGCGGTCAATACTTCAGGACGACTGCCGTGATTCTCCATCCGGTTCGGATCTTCACGGGTATCACCGAGCACTTCGCCGTCCGGCAGCATGATGGTGATCCGTGTCTCCGTCCGCACACCGGCCTGACGACACAGATCATTGATAAACTCCTGCTGAGACGGATCAATGTGTTCCTTGATCTGCAGGGCAATCAGCTCCGCACGGGCGCGCAACGATTCAACACTGTCCTGATCGTGAAATTGTTTGAGGACTGTGGAAAAATACCAGCCGATCGCCACTACCGCTAAAATAATGGTAATGACAAAGACCGGATAGATCTGCCACAGCAATCGACGTGAACGAATTTTTGCCATGAAAATGATTAATCCTTAAAGCGGTAGCCGACACCGCGAACGGTCTCGATGCAGTGCCCGAAATTGCCTAATTTACGGCGTAAACCAACGATCTGCACATCCACCGCACGATCGGTCACTGAATAATCCTCACCGCGGACTGCATTGACAATCTGGTAGCGGGTAAACACCCAGCCGGGGCGGCTGGCAAGAAAATGCAATACGCGGAATTCCGTGTAGGTCAGATCGACACTGCGGCCATCGACCAGCACTTCGTTGCGGCCGGGGTGGATCACCAGACCATGCCGTTCTATCACCGCATCGGTAGGAATATGCTCGGCATCATCCCCCTGTTCATAGCGACGCAGCACGGCCTTAACCCGGGCTAACAGCACTTTGGGGCTGAACGGCTTGGTCACGTAATCTGCCGCGCCCATCTCCAGACCTTTGACGATATCGGATTCTTCGCCTTTAGCCGTGAGCATGATAATCGGGATATCGCGTAATTCCCGATCTTTTTTCAGTGTCTCACACACCTCAAGACCGTCCATACCGGGCAGCATCAGATCGAGAATCATCAGATCCGGATGTTCTTTACGCGCCTGTTCGACCCCATCCTCTCCCGTGGTTGCCGTGGTGACCTGAAAGCCATCGCGACTCAGGTTGTAATGAACCAGGGCGAGAATATCCTCTTCGTCTTCAACAATCAGAATATTTTTATTCATCGGTTCCATCATCCTTTTTGCGCGATTTAATCCTTACAGTGTCAGAAAACAGTTAGCAATACGTTAGACTTGCATATAATTGCGGAGTTCCCGTGGTTATTTTTCGTTTTGAGGCCTGTTTCACATCAAAAATTGACAAAACTGCGTCAGCGCCACAGGCGTGGCTCACACTTCTAACACACCTGACTATGAATCATGCTGTGGGCTCTGGACTGTTTTAATCAGGGCACACATATCTTCGTCGGCAAAGCCCATCTGGCAACCGCGTTTGGCCATCTCATTACTGGCTGCGGCATTGGCCAACGGAACGCGATGGTGGTCGCCAAGTTGTACGGCCAAACGCAAATCTTTCTGTAAATGTTTAAGGGGAAAGTTGGCGGTAAAATTTTTCGCCAGCATGGCTGCTCCTTTGCCTTTGAACATCGGGCACGCCAGCGCCCCGGCACTGAGCACATCCAGAAGAGCGTCACCATCCAGCCCACTGGACTGCGCCAAGGTCAGGCCTTCGCTCAGAGCGGCAATCATGCTGCCCATCATCATATTGATCGTCAGTTTCATGCTCGCCGCCGCACCGATTTCGCCGAGAAACACCGTCTTCTTACCCATGGCATCAAAGCCGGGTTGCGCCTGTTCCATCAGGGATTCGTCACCAGCCGCCATGATCACCAGCTCGCCATCGCGCGCCGGTTGCACGGTGCCGGACACCGGCGCTTCGAGATATTCACCGCCGCGCGCCTGGATGGAGATGCCGATCTTCTCAGCCGTCTGCGGATCTACCGTCGACATATCAACATAACCTTTACCGGGGCCGACGCCCTGAATGACGCCGTGTGGTGAAAAACATACCGCCATCGCCGCTTCCGGGTCAGCGACCATGCAGAAGGTGACATCCGCGGTTGCGACCACCTCCAGTGGCGTGCCGACCTGTGTTGCTCCGGCTTCGACAAGGTTGTGACATTTTGCTGCGTCACGGTTATACACTGTCAGTTGGTGTCCCGCTTTGATCAGGTTCATGGCCATGGGATTGCCCATCAGGCCACTGCCGATAAATCCGTAATTCGCCATTTCTTTTCCTTTTTATGTTAGGGGCGGTTCTTGCAAAAGGCTCAGGAGAGTCCCAGTTCCTGTTTTTCCAGTTTCAATAATTGATCACGCAGTTCCGCTGCCCGTTCAAAATTAAGTTCGGCCGCCTCGGCGAGCATCTCTTCGCGCACCGCTTTGATCTGCTTACGCAGTTCGGCCGGGCTGTGCCATTCGGCCAGCTCTTCGGCCACCTGCGCCACCTCTTCACTGACGCCCTTGAGGTCTTCGAGAATGGTGCGCATCGATTTCGAGACCGACTTGGGCACAATGCCGTGCTCGGCGTTAAAGGCCAGCTGCTGGTCGCGCCGTCGCTGGGTTTCATCGAGGCAGGCCTGCATGGAACGGGTGATGCGATCGGCGTACATAATCACCCGGCCATCGACGTTACGCGCCGCACGACCACAGGTCTGGATCAACGAACGCTCGCTGCGCAGGAAACCTTCCTTGTCGGCATCGAGAATCGCCACCAGCCCGACTTCGGGAATATCCAGGCCTTCACGCAGCAGGTTGATGCCGATCAGCACATCGAAATCGCCCTGGCGCAGGCTACGGATGATCTCCATCCGTTCGACGGTATCGATATCCGAGTGCAGGTAGCGCACGCGAATGCCGATCTCTTCCAGATAGCCGGTCAAATCTTCGGCCATGCGCTTGGTCAGCGTCGTCACCAGGATGCGCGCCTGAGTGGCAATGGTGGTGCGGATCTGTTCGACCAGATCATCGACCTGCTGCTGTGCCGGACGGATCTCAATGGGCGGATCGACCAATCCGGTCGGACGGACAATCTGTTCGACCACCACACCCTGCGCTTTTTCCAGCTCATAATCCGCCGGGGTCGCCGACACGTAGACGGTCTGCAGATTCTTGGCCTCAAATTCTTCGAACTTCAGCGGGCGATTATCAAGAGCCGAGGGCAGTCGGAAGCCGTAACCAACGAGGTTTTCCTTACGCGAACGGTCGCCGCGATACATAGCACCGACCTGCGACACGCTGACATGACTTTCGTCGATAAACAGCAACGCATCATCGGGAAAGTAATCAAACAGCGTCGCCGGTGGCTCCCCTTCACCGCGGCCATCCATATAGCGTGAATAGTTCTCAATGCCCTGGCAATAGCCCATCTCTTCCATGACTTCAATATCGAACAGGGTGCGCTGTTCAATGCGTTGCGCTTCGATCAATTGGTTGCGATCCCGGAAGTAAACAATGCGCTGTTGCAGTTCATCCTGAATCTGTTTGATGGCCCGCTCCAGCGTTGGCCGCGTGGCGACATAGTGACTGGCCGGGAAAATGCTGGTCTTGGTCAGCTTGTCGATCACTGTGCCGCGCAACGGATCGATCTCGCTGATGGCATCGATCTCGTCACCGAAGAACTCGATGCGCAGGGCTAAATCTTCTTCATAGGCGGGAAAAATCTCGACACTGTCGCCGCGCACCCGGAAGGTGCCGCGATGAAAGTCGGCATCGTTGCGCTGATACTGAATTTCGACTAGTTTTTTCAGCAGGGAGTTGCGCTCCAGCTCCATGCCCACTTCCAGACCGACCAGCATGCCGAAGTAGGCTTCCGGCGAACCCAGGCCGTAGATGCACGACACCGAGGCGACGATCAGCACATCGCGTCGCGTTAACAGGCTGCGCGTGGCACTGTGGCGCAACTTGTCGATCTCCTCGTTAATGGAGGAATCCTTTTCGATAAAGGTATCGGTGCTCGCCACATAAGCTTCCGGCTGGTAATAGTCGTAGTAGGAGACAAAATACTCGACGGCGTTGTTGGGAAACAACTCGCGGAATTCGCCGTAGAGCTGGGCGGCCAGGGTTTTATTATGGGCCAGAACCAGGGTCGGCCGTTGGACCCGCTCGATGACATTGGCCATGGTAAAGGTTTTACCGCTGCCGGTAACCCCGAGCAGAACCTGATGCTCGGCACCTTCTTCAATGCCCTCCACCAGTTCGTCAATGGCCTTTGGCTGATCACCGGCCGGCTGATACGTGGATTTTAAACTGAATTTTGCCATGCATTTCTTTCTGGGACAGGGAAAAGCTTAAACATGCAAAGGAGAACCATAGCATGAGTGGGTTTAACAGACCAAGAGCCCGTCTACTGCAATCTGAAATTTACGCCAACAAAAACGGGATAATCCCGCAAAGGACTATCCCGCTAATCGCCTATATTTTACCTGTGATCCGATCAGGCCACGGCACCGCCAAATTGACTGGAAAGGGTCTGCCCTTTATCGTCGCTATCCATGGAGGCACTTGGTGTCATGGTCGAAACAGTTGTCGCCCGTTCAACCATGGCACTGCCTTGCGCTGCCTGCTCAGCCATTAATTCAGCCTGGGCCTGAGCGCGCATGCGACTGGCCTGAGCCGCGACGTTGCGATCCTGAGAAGAGGGCTGGGCCGGGGCCAGGGCGGCCGCGCGAATCACATCCGCTTTTTCCATGGTCGCCCGGGGATCACCAGGCACCTCACTCATATCGACATTGACCTCGCCGGAGACGGCATAACGTCTGCCATCCGGACCGGTCTCATAAGTCAACGAAGGCGCGCCGGTATAGGGACCACCAACGGCCGCATGGGCCGCTTCATGAACCTGCACCTCGCGATCACGCTGGGCCAGATCCTGAACTTCCTGTTGCTCTTCTTCCGTCAGTTGCGCGGCGGAGCTGTTATTGTCCTCATTCGATCCTTCGGATTCGCTTGTTTCCTGACCGTCATTCATCTCCTCAACCGCCTCACCCTGCTCATCAGCAACGCTCGAACCGTCTTCACCACCGGCCTGGGCTGCCGCGGGATCAACAAGGGGCGTTGCCGTACCATTTTGCTGCTGACCGGCCATGGCCGCCTGCCGACCTTCTTCACTCAGCTGCACGGTGTCAACCACATTAAGCGGAGAGGTCTCTGCTTCAATGGATGCTGACGCAGCTTTACCGTACTCGGTTGCCTGAGCCGCCATCTTGCCTTGACGGGCAGAGGTCATGTACGCGGCAACTTGAAGCGCCTGGGGATCTGTGGTTGTAATAGTTGTCGCCATAATCGTTCCTCCCCGAGGTGAATCGAGGATTGATTTATTACGTAAAAACAACATGTTTCACTACAAAACTATAACACAAAGTTTTGTGATTTCCAGTGAAAAGCACGATGGAAAAGGGACTTAGGGGGCGTTCTCATTCAGATGGGTGCGGAGCCCACGGATGGCTGTCCACCATTTCTGACGGTGTAAACATGCCGGACATCGCATTTTCGACGTGCGTTAGTGAGTTTGCGCTCCCCTTGAAGAGCTGGGATGAAACCCGGCGGTGATGTTTTTGATTCTGAAGTTTTATGTTTTGTCAGACGCAAAGAGACCAATTACTTGCGCCAGAACGAAGGGAGGAACAACACCAGAACGGTAAACAGCTCCAACCGGCCGAGCAGCATGCACAGAATCAGCACGCCCTTGCCGAACGCGGGAACGGCGGCAAAGTTATCCACCGGACCGACCGTGCCGAGACCGGGGCCGATATTGCCGAGGGTGGCGATTACGGCGGCAGCGCCGGAAACCAGGTCCATACCGCTGGCCGCCATGAGGAATGAAGCGGTGACAAACACCCCCATGAACAGGGCGAAAAAGCCGAGAATCGACTGCATGACATCCGGGGCAACCGGCTGATCACCCAGCTTGACCAGGCGGATGGCGCGGGGGTGGATGAGACGGTAAAGCTGAACCGTGCCATGCTTAAACAGTAACAGCAGGCGGGCGACCTTCATGCCGCCGCCGGTTGACCCGGCACAGCCGCCGATAAACATCATGAACACCAGCAGATACTGAGCCAATACCGGCCACAGCTCGAAGTCGGCGGTGCCGAATCCGGTGGTGGTCAGGATCGATGTGGTTTGAAAAGCGCTGTAACGCAGATTGTCGATCCATGAGCTGTACACCGTGCCCTGGTTGAGGAAGACTAAAATCAGGGTGACGCCAACGGTGATGGTCAGATAAAAACGGAATTCCTCATTGCGGAAATATTCGCCGATGCGCCCTTTGAGGACGTAATAATGCAAGGAGAAGTTCACCCCGGCCAGGAACATGAACAGGGTGATGACCCAGTCGATATAGGCACTGTCATAGGCCGCAACCGAGGCGTTGCGGGTTGAGAAACCACCTGTCGCCAGAGTGGCAAAGGCGTGACAGATGGCATCGTAAAAACTCATGCCGCCCCCCATCAGCAGCAGGGTTTCCACCGCGGTAAGGATGACATACACGCCCCACAGTAGTTTGGCCGTGTCCTGAATGCGCGGCTTGAGTCGGTCGGCGGTCGGCCCCGGCACTTCGGCCTGAAACAGCTGCATGCCGCCGACGCCGAGCATCGGCAAAATGGCCAGACTCAAGACAATGATCCCCATGCCGCCCAGCCAGTGGGTCAGGGCACGCCAGAACAGGATACTTTGCGGCAGGCTTTCGATTTCCATCAGGATGGTGGAACCGGTGGTGGTAAAGCCGCTCATGGTCTCAAACACCGCATCCAGCGGCGATGTAATGGCACCGGTAAACAGGTACGGCAAAGCACCGAAGAGCGCGAACACCAGCCAGCCGAAGGTGACCACGGCAAACCCTTCGCGCACCGAGAGCTCTTTCTTGTTCTTGAACAATTTCATCAGCGTCAGGCCGATAATCAGGCAGGTCGCTGAGGCCCAGATGAACGCTGAGGCGCTGCCGTCATGGTAGTAATACGAGAACGGAATCGGCAGCAGCAGGGTCAGGGCCAGACAGGTCAGCAGGGCGCCGAGAATATGCAGGACAAAGAGGATACTCATTTATTCAAAAAACTTTTCCACTTTGGGCAGTGCTTCAGGCAGAGCAAAAACCACCACCCGGTCACCGACTGCCAGGGTTGAATCGCCGGTGGCGATTTCATAGCGGTCGTCCTGAACAATGGCGCCGACAATGGCCCCGGTCGGGAAATGAAGTTCTTTCAACGGAATGTTAACGAAGGTGCTGTTGGCATTCACTTCAAATTCAAGCACTTCTGAGTTGCTGCCCTCAATGGTGGCCAGGGAGATGACGCCGCCGCGACGCACGTATTTGAGGATCGCTCCGGCCGCGGACAGGCGTGGCGACACGCAGGCGTCAATGCCCAACGTCGGGGCCAGACTGAGCAGCTCCGGTTTGTTGATCAGGGCCAGGGTGCGCTTAACACCATGCTGTTTGCACAACAATGAGCAGAGGATGTTGGTTTCATCCTTGCCGGTGACGGCAATAAAGGTGTCGGCGCTGGCGATGCCCTCCTCTTCAAGGGCGTGGATGTCCGTGCCTTCCGCCTGAATGACCATGGTTTTCTTCAGTTTGGCCGAGACCTTGATACAGCGCTGCTCGTTGGCGTCGATCAAGCGGACGTCGTAGTGAAGTTTTTCCAGTTGCGAGGCGATGCGGATGCCGATGTTGCTGCCGCCGAGGATGAACACGCGCGGCATGCGGCGTTTGTTCTTTTCGCCGGGCTGCAGCATATATTGAATGGCGGGTAAATCGTTCTGGTGGGCAAACAGAAAGATACTGTCGCCGGACTGGATGAGGTCTTCTCCTCGGGGAATAATGGTTTTGTCGTCACGGCTGATGGCGGTGACGACAAAACGGTACATACCGCGCAGTTCACCGAGTTCGCGCAGAGTCATGCCGCACAGCGGACTCTCGTCATCAATGCGGTAACCGAGAAATTGAATTTTTCCTTCGACGAACTCAGCGACGTCAAAAGCGCCGCTGCGCCGGGTGATTTGCACGATTTCGTCGGCGACCTCGTCGGCGGGATTGATCAGCAGATCAATGCCGAGTTTTTCTTTGGATAAAATGGCGCCGTGACTGCGATATTCAATGCTTTTGACCCGGGCAATGCGGGTTCTGACCTCGTATTCACGGGCAAGAAGGCAGGCGAGAATGTTGACCTCGTCCAGGTCGGTCACGGCAATAAAAATGTCCGTGCGTTTGATGTCGGCCTGCTCAAGGATTTCAGCGCTGGCGCCGTTGCCGTTGATGCCCATGACGTTCAGGCGGTCCTGAGCCTGACGCAGATGGATTTCATCGCGGTCGATCAGCGTGACTTCATGCCCTTCCATGGCCAGACGCTCGCAGAGAAAGTAACCGACCTGTCCTGCTCCAACGATAAGTATCTTCATAGATCGTGAAGGTCTCCTTTAGCGGCTGTCAGAAACATCCTGACGCATCGTAGCCGTTGTTGCTGAGTACGGGGAGTAAACAATTAACCGTTCTCCCCTTGTTTCCCGCGCCGCCGCAGTGGTAAATTCGCCAGGTGAAGCCTCGCCCGGATTTCTCACAAGCGACCTGCTGCGAATCACTATTCTTCTCGGCAGGGCTATACATCGCACAGTTCGCAGTAATCTGCAAGGGGCTGGTCGATATTTAAATAAAGTCAGCTGGTTAGCTCTGGCTGTGTGTAAAAGGATTCTCGATCTGATGACGTTTTATCTGGATGTCCCCGAAGAGCAATTGCGCAAAGAACGCGCCAAGACACGTGAGCTGCGTAAAACCAGCTGGTGGAAAAACCGTATTGCCGAAGGGCGTTGTTATTATTGTGGGGAACAATTCGACCCCAAAGAGTTGACCCTCGACCATATCGTGCCGCTGGTGCGTGGCGGCAAGACGACCAAGGGCAATTGTGTTGCGGCCTGCAAAGCCTGTAACTCAAAGAAAAAAGATCTGCTGCCCAGCGAATGGGAAGAATACCTGCAGACCTTGAGCCGTAAAGACCATGATTAATCTGTTCGCCGCGCTTAGCGTTGAGCTCCGGCAAAGTCCTTGCACCCTGAACCGGGCAATGGCATAGTCGGCCCATGTCCAAAGCCTATCGCGTTTACTCCCAATATCTCAAGCAGCGTTTCGGTGGCCGGGTCCACAAAATCTCCATCGATGCCGGTTTCTCCTGCCCTAACCGTGGTGCGGACCGCCAGTCTCCCGGCTGTCTGTTTTGTGAGCCCAACGGTTCCGGGTCGTTTGGTATTGCCCGCCGTCTCAGTGTTGCCGAACAGGTGGAGCACGGTAAAGAGATCATGGTGCGCAAATACAAGGCCAAGCATTTTATGGCCTACTTTCAGCCCTTTTCCAATACCTATGCACCGGTCGAGACATTACGCGCGCTTTATGACGAAGCGTTGTCCGTTGCTGATGTGGTCGGCCTGGCCGTCGGTACCCGGCCCGACTGTCTGGATGACGCTGTTCTTGACCTGCTGCAGGAGTATCACCAACGCACCTATTTCTGGTTGGAACTCGGTGTGCAGAGCTGTCATGACAAGACGTTGAATTTTTTACGCCGCGGCCATGATTATCGCTGTTTTGTTGATGCGTATCACCGCGCCAAACAGCGTGATTTGCGGGTGTGTGTGCATGTCATCCTCGGCCTGCCGGGAGAATCCCATGACGAGATGATGGCCACCGCGGATGAGATGGCGCGTCTCAAAGTTGACGGCATCAAGGTTCATCTGCTTCATGTGCTCAAGGATACGGCGTTGGGGGATCTCTACGAACAGGGAGCTTTTACTCTGTTTGACCAGCCGAGTTATGTGCAAACCGTGGTGGATTTTATTGAGCGTCTCCATCCGGAGACCATGATTCAACGCCTGACCGGAGATGGGCCACGCGATATTTTATTGGCACCGCGCTGGTCGTTAAAAAAATGGGAAGTGCTCAATGCGATTGATGATGAGTTTGAGCGGCGGGGCAGCCGCCAGGGATCCGCGTGTCGTTTCCTGTGAAGCGACCTCAGGGAAAAACGGTGAAGCTGGGTGTTACTGGTTGTAGCTATACGGGGACGAATCGCTTGGCAGCGGTGCTGTTTTGGCAACGCCATCCCACGAAATAAAGACCAGTGACGCCCAGAGCAGGCTGATGAGTAGAATGATGATTCGTGACATGGCGGATACGATACACGAAGCGCGACGAAGAAAGCAAGCGTTGCGTGGCGAATTAATTATTAGGGTGATTTCATGGACTTAATGCAGCTCAATGAGCCGCAACGTCAGGCCGTATTACACACGGAAGGTGCTTTGTTGGTGTTGGCGGGCGCCGGTTCCGGTAAGACTCGTGTCATCACCTGCCGCATCGGTCATCTGCTGGAGCGTGTTGCGGCGGATCAGATCGTCGCCTTGACCTTTACCAATAAGGCCGCACGGGAAATGCGCGACCGTGTGGTGGAGCAGGTAGGGCGCGGCAAAGCCAAGGGCTTGATCATCTCGACGTTTCACTCGTTGGGCGTGCGCATTCTGCGTCAGGAAATTGAGCAGCTCGGCTATAAGAAAAATTTTTCCATCTATCCAACCTCGGATCAACTGCGCCTGGTGCGTGATATGGTCCAGGGGCGCCAGTTGCCATCAGGCGGTAATGTCGATCCGGAGCGGATCCTGTGGTTGATCTCCGCAGCGAAAAACGAACTGATCGAAGCCGTCGACTATACGGCGAATCCGCGCGACGAGTATGATGTGATCACCGCCGAGATCTATCCGCGTTATCAGAAATCGCTCAAAGCCTGTAATGCCATCGACTTTGATGACATCCTGCTGTTGACCATCCGTCTGTTTGAACGTTATCCCGAGGTACTGGATCGTTATCGTCACCAGTTTCGTTACATGATGGTCGATGAATACCAGGATACCAACCATGTGCAGTATCATCTGCTGCGTCTGCTCAGCTCTACGCACCATAACCTGTGTGTCGTCGGTGATGACGACCAGTCCATCTATGGTTGGCGGGGTGCCAAGCCCGGTAATATCCTTGATTTCAGCAAGGATTTTCCCGGCGCCGAGGTGATAAAGCTGGAGCAGAATTACCGCTCCACCGGCAATATCCTCGCTGCGGCCAACGCCCTGATTGTCCACAATCAGGATCGTCACGGCAAAAAACTGTGGACGGCGGGAGGCGATGGTGCCGAGGTGGTGTATCGCTGTTGTGACGACGGCGAGGATGAAGCCATGGCCGTGGTGGAAGTCATTCACCGCGAGCGGTTCCGCCGGCAGTACGAATACCGTGATTTTGCCATCCTTTATCGCACCAATGGACAGTCGCGGGCCTTTGAGGAACAGCTGCGCTATGAAAATATTCCGTATGTGCTGATTGGCGGTCAGCAGTTTTTTGATCGCAAAGAGGTCAAGGATGCCCTGGCCTATCTCAAAGTGATCGCCAACCCGCTTGACGAGGTCAATCTGCTGCGCATTCTCAATTATCCCAAGCGCGGCATCGGCGAAACCACGGCCGAACGATTGATCCAGGCCTCCGTAGCCCACGAATGTCCGCTGTGGGACGTCCTCCATGGCAGCGGCGCGGTGGACGGGATCGGAGAAAAAGCGGTCGAGGCGATTAACGATTTTATCGCGTTACTGGAGCGTTATCAGCGTCGTTTCCGTCAGCCCGGCCAGCTGGTGACGACAACCCAGGAACTGTTTCGTGAACTGCAGCTCGAAGAGGAACTGTATCGCCAGGCCGATGACCCGCAGAAGGCGCGGCGCCGGGTGGAAAATCTCCATGAGGTGGTCAATGCGGTGTCCTCCTATGTCGACCGTGAAACCGTGGCCACCCTGGAAAGCTTTCTGGAAAAAGTCTCGTTGCTCGATCGCGATGAGCCGCCGCGCGGCAGCAAGGAAGAGAAGTTGAAACAGGATGCCGTGGTGCTGATGAGTCTGCATTCCAGTAAGGGGCTGGAATTCCCCTGTGTGTTTCTGGTCGGCATGGAAGAGGGAAGCCTGCCGCACAGCAAAACCATTGAAGAAACCCAGGATGTCAGTGAAGAGCGGCGGCTGTGTTATGTCGGCATGACGCGGGCTCGTGAACAATTGACCCTGCTCGGTGCGGCCCGCCGGAAAAAATATGGCCGTTTACAGCCGCGCGAGGCGAGCCGCTTTTTGGGTGAAATCCCTGAACGTCTAATTTCTCATGAAAAAGGCGACGGGCAGGCGGCACCACCGGAGCAGCAGGAGGCCATGGCCAGCCATTTTTTCAGCAATATTCACGATATGCTCAAATAGACTGAATCGAAATCTTAAATAGTTATTATAAAAAATCTGGTTTTAATGTTCTTGTGTGCTTTTAATTTTTTTGGTTAAATAGCCGACAGTCTCAGAAGTCTGCCACTGTGTCTTTTTCCCCCCGGCTGATACCAGGAGGACAAGCTGAAACTGCTCAAGAAAAAATCATCCCAACACCAGGGCGTAACGGGGATTTCCTTCTTTTCCGAAGGGGTTTCGCTGGTCCATCTGGTTCAGCAAGAGCCTCATCCCAAACTGGTGTTCGCCGAGTGTGTCTATTGCTCTGCCGATCAAGCTGGTGAAGCGCTCCACACGTTGGTGGAAAAATACGACCTGGCCCATAGCCGGACTGTGGCGGTCATGGCGCGCGGAAGCTACAACCTGATCCAGATCGATCCGCCGGATGTGCCGGAGGGCGAATTCCGCGAAGCGGTGCGCTGGCAGATCAAAGATCTGCTCGATTTTCCCGCGGAGCAGGCTGTGGTGGACACCTTTAGTGCGTCAGCGTCGCAGAGCCAGGAGCTCTCCTTTGCCGTGGCCGCATCGCAGGAACGGGTGTGGCAGGTGGTGCATGCCCTGCGCGACGCGGATCTGGATATCGCAGCCATTGATATCCCCGAACTGGCCCTGCGCTCCCTGGTGTCATTGCTGCCTGATGACGATCGCGGTCTGGCCCTGTTGAGCTTGTGGAAAGACAGTGGTCTGATTACCATTGTTCGCAACGGCGAGCTGTGCATGGCACGGCGTATCAATCTCGGTGTGCAGGAGCTGGTGGCGGCGGCGGACCCGGCCACGGAAGTTGACGGCGTGGAGATTTCCGAAGCCCAGCAGAATATTCTCGATGCCGTGATCCTCGAAATTCAACGATCCCTCGATTATTATGAAAGCAGCGTCTCGCGCCAATCGGTGTCCACGGTGTATATCGCGCCGTTGAGTGATCCGATCCCCGGCCTGCAGTCTTATCTCGACAGCTACCTGGCGCCGGAAATCCAGCCTTTGCAACTCGCGCAGCTTCTGGAAGATTGCACGTTGCCTGATTCGGAGTTGTCCCATTGCCTGTCAGCCATCGGAGCTGCCCTGCGCACGGAGTGGAGCTGAGCGTTATGCAGCAGATCAATCTGTATCAGGAACAATTCAAACCGCAACGTCGATCCCAGGTCGGGACGGTGCTGACCCTCGTCTTTGTCGTGATGATTGGTGCCATGGCCGTGATGGCGTGGTGGCAGGGGCACCGTGCTGAGCAGTGGCATGTCCGTCATGCCAAGGAGCAACAACGTCAGGATCAGCTGCAGGCCGATTTGACGGCTTTGCAGGACAAGGTCGCCACCCTGCAACCCAGTGCCTTGCTGGCCAGAAAACTGATCGATACCCGCCACCAGCTCGATTTGCGCAAGCCGGTTCTTGACCAGGTGGATCGCCTCAATCACCAAAAAGAACGGATTGTCGACAGCCTGGAAGCTCTGGCCACCCGGCCGTTGCCACAGGCATGGTTGACGACCATTCAACTGACGGATGGTGGTGATGAGATGACGCTGAGTGGCATCACTTTGCACGCTGAACGGCTGCCGCAACTGGTGGAAACTCTGGCGACACAAGCGGTTTTCTCCGGACGCCATTTCTCTTTTGTCCGCTTGGAGCGCCGGGAAAGCGGTGGTTACGGTTTTGATCTGAGTACCCGCCGGGGAGGCGACCATGAGTGATGTCAGCTCCGTGACGGTTAAGGTGAAAAGCTGGTTTTCAGCGCTCAATAAGCGTGAACAACGTCTGATTATCGGCACCCTGTTCGGCGCGCCGCTGTTTTTGTTTGTCCAGTTGGTCTATCTTCCCGGACTCAAAGAGCAGACAACCCTGGAACGCCAGGTTCGCCAACTGGAGCAGGACAATACGGTCCTGCAAAGTCAGGTGCTTGAGATGTCGTTGTTGGCAGAAAAAGATCCTGACGCAGGCAACCGCCAAAAGCTCGAACAGCTTCAGCAGGAAATTGCCCGGTTTGACCAGCGGTTACAGGAGAACCTGTCCGGACTGGTTCCTCCGGTTCAAATGCCCGGCTTGCTGAGGTCGATGCTCAAGCAGCGCTCAGGGCTGACGTTGATCTCCATGGAGAACGGCCAGCCGCAGGCGATCAGCCTTGCACCGGTCCCGCAACAGGGCGAAGCAAAGGAAGAGAGGGCGTTACCTGAGGTGGTTTTGTATCGCCATCCACTCCATTTGGAACTTGAAGGGCGCTATCTGGATGTGCTGGCGTATCTGCAAGACTTGCGTCAACTCCCCCAACGGCTGTTCTGGCAGGGACTGCAGATTGAGATGAGCGACAGCTATCCTCGAGCCCATATTCAGGTCGATGTGTACACCTTGAGCTTGGAGAAAGGGTGGATCAGTGGTTAAGTGCCCTGTAAGACAACGCATCCTGTGGGCTGCCGGTGGGGTTCTCCTCGTGATGGCGTTGCCCGCAACGTCGGCCTGGGCCTGGCATGACCCCATGCGTCCGCAGGGCGATGGGGCCTTGTCGCTGCAAAGCGCGCCTGAAACGCCTTTGACTCTGACCAGTATTCTCATGGCTGAGCAACGTCGGGTGGCCATTGTCAACGGTCGGGTGGTCACCGTGGGCGACGAGATCAACGGCTATCGGGTCGTGAGCATCACGGCCCGGCAGGTCGAACTTCAAAAGGGTACCAAACATCACCGGTTACAATTGGCGACGACACAACAGGCGCCATCGGTCAAACGAAAGATAACGGAGTAAGGTTCATGATGACAATGAAAGCCCTGATTCAGGCCTCTGTCGCCCTGCTGGCCGCGGTTGTTTTGCTGGCCGGGTGCAGTCCGGTTATGACTGCGGAGCCGGCCACGCCGTCAGCGGCGTTAAATGCCTTTCCTGACCTTTCTGATCAGCCCGCTCCGGCGGCACCGGTGCCTGATGCCGTGCAACAGGCCATGATGCCGCCGTTGGTGATGAGCGACACTCCGGCGACCCAACCCCGTTTTGATGTGGTGGCCGAACAGGTGGAAGCACGGGCCTTTTTCGCCGGGCTGGTCACGGATACCCCGACCAATCTGGTGGTTCATCCCGATGTTCAAGGGACGATTACCCTGCATCTGAAGAATGTCACCCTCGAAGAAGTGCTGTCCATTGTTCGCGATGTCTATGGCTTCCATTATCGCCCCATCACCGGGGGCTACCAGATTCTTCCCAATAACATGCAGACGCAAATCTTTGAAGTGGATTACCTGACCTTGAAGCGCAGTGGTCATTCGCTGACCCGGGTGAATTCCGGTCAGGTCAGTGGTGTCAGCAACGATGACGACAACGGCAACGATGATAGTGGTGACTCCTCGTCCAATCGTGTCAACAGCAGTTCCGGCAGCCGGATTACCACGGTGTCGGAAAGTGATTTCTGGACCGGTCTGCAGCAGGCTCTGCAATCGCTGGTCGGGCGCGAGAACGGTCGTGCGGTGATTGTTCAGCCTCAAGCCGGTCTGGTGGTGGTGCGCGCGTTGCCCCAAGAGCTTCAGGTGGTGACGGATTACCTCAACAAAACCCAGGTGACCCTGCAACGTCAGGTGATTCTTGAAGCAAAGATCATCGAAGTGGAACTCAATGACGGGTATCAAACCGGCATCAACTGGGCGGGACTGATTCACAACGGCAACAACACCGCAACCATTGGCCAGGTCGGTGGCGGGACCTACCTCAGTGATGGTGTCAGCGAGATTGCCGGCACCAATCCGCTGGTTGATGGACTGGTTACGTCGGCGTTTGGCGGGGTATTTTCCACCACCTTGCAGTTTGATGATTTTGAAGCCTTTATTGAGGCGGTGAAAAGCCAGGGTGATGTGCAGGTGTTGTCCAGCCCGCGTATCTCTACGCTGAATAATCAGAAGGCGGTGATCAAGGTCGGCACCGATGAGTTTTTCGTCACCGATATCTCCAGCGATACCGTCACCGGCACAACCACGACGACGACACCGGATATTACCCTGACGCCGTTTTTCTCCGGCATCGCTCTGGATGTCACGCCGCAGATCAGTGGACGGGGCCGGGTAACGCTGCATGTCCACCCGACGGTCAGTGAGGTCGTCGATCAGACCAAGGTGATTACCGTCGCCGGTCAGGCGCAATCTCTGCCGCTGGCATTCAGCAGCGTGCGCGAGTCCGATACCATTGTTGAGGCACGTAGCGGTCAGGTGGTGGTGATCGGCGGACTGATGAAAAATTCCGACAGTCGCGAAGGCGCGGGTGTGCCGCTGCTCGGTGATCTTCCCGGTCTCGGGCATCTGTTTCGCCATCAGAAGAACAGCACCACAAAAAGTGAGCTGATTATTTTGCTCAAGCCGCTGGTGGTGGAACGTGACAGTGACTGGAATAACGATATCGAAGCGGCGCGCCAGCGCATGAACGGTTTGTTTTAGAACAAGACTCCTGCAAAGAACCAGGGTTGGATTTTTGCAAAAATTTCGAACGATTTGTTTTTCGCCGAGGTTGCTATGTACCTGGAGCATTTCAGGTTAACCGAACCCCCATTTTCACTGACGCCGGACACGGATTTTTATTTCGACGCGGCGACCAGTCGTGAAGCGTTTAACGTGGTTCAGGTAGCTCTGCAACAGGGCGAAGGAATCGTGAAAATCGTCGGCGAGGTGGGAACCGGAAAAACAGTCATGTGCCGCAAGCTGCTCAATGAGCTTCCAGAGCATATGATCACCGTGTATCTGCCTAATCCGCTCATGGAACCGCAGCAACTCTATCAGGCGGTGGCCCGGGATCTCGATCTCAAGGTTGCCTCGGACAGCGCGCTCAATGATCTGATCGAACGCTTGAACCGCCATCTGATTACCTTGAGCAATGAGGGCTTTCAGGTGGTGGTGTGCGTGGATGAAGCGCAAACCATGCCCACCGAGACTCTGGAAGCATTGCGGCTGCTGAGCAATGTCGAAACCGAAAAAAGCAAGTTGTTGCAGATTGTCCTGTTCGGACAACCGGAGCTCGATGAGCGTCTGGCCGAGCGCGCGTTGCGTCAGCTGCGTCAGCGCATCAGTTTCTCCTACCGATTGCAGCCGCTCGATTATGCCGGTTGTGCCGGTTATATCGACCATCGCCTGCACAAGGCCGGTTATCTGGGCAAGCCGTTGTTCAGCCCGCAGGCGTTGAAGGTGCTGTATCGCTCCGCCCAAGGCATTCCAAGACTGATCAATATCCTCGCCCATAAAGCCCTGCTGGTGGCCTATGGGCGAGGAGAGACCTATGTCCGGCCGGACTTGGTTCGCGCAGCGATTGCCGATACCGAAGCGGTCGTAGCGCCGTTGCGGCTCTGGCTCTGGGCGGTGGTTGCCGTGGTTCTGGGGGTGGCGTGTTTCTGCGCCGGTTTTCTGATCAACAGGTGGGCGGCATGAGCTTGATCAATCAGATGTTACGCGATCTTGAACAGCGACGCAAAAGAGAGGCATCGACCCGTGCCGAGGTCACGGCCGTGACCATCGCCGGCAAACGACGCTGGCCATGGTTCGCCGGCGGGCTGGTTTTGGCAGCGCTCGGTGGTGCCGTCCTGGTGAGCATGTTTTCGGCACCACCGAAGTCCGCTGACCCGCAGCCCGTCGCGGTACACCAGGAGAAGGTTGCCGCACCGCGCGCAGCAGTGCCTCAGCAGAACGACGCACAAGGGGACAATGCGTTGCTTTCCTTGCAGGCCAGTGAATCGGATCGCGAGCTGCGCCTTGTTTTGGAACTGCGTCATGCGGTGGACTGGCAGATTGTCCGCTCGGATCCGCGCTCGGTGACGGTAGCCGTGCCGCTGGCAATTCATACGACCCTCGACAGTGGGTCATTGAAATGGCTGGACCACTGGCGACAGGTCGAAGGGGACGACGGTAATACACTGATTTTTACGGCCACCACGGATATGACCTGGAACGTATTTCATCTGGCCGGTGACAGTCAGCATGGCTGGCGCATGGTGATTCAGGGACTCGTCGTGGAAAACGTGACCCCCGCCTCGGAGCCCGAAGAGACGATTGAACCACCGCAAGCGGTGACAGAACCGCTGGTGCCGGTACCCCTACCCGCTGAGGAACAGCCCACCGGAACGTTGAAAAAAGAGGTGGCGCCCCGTGATCAACTGTGGAGCGCGGCGCAACAGGCCCGACAGAAAGGTGATTTTTCTGAGGCAACACGGCTGTTAATCGAGCTGGTGGCCCTGGCTCCTGATGATCGCGAAGGGCGTTTTGAACTGATCAAAGTGTTGTTGCAACAGCGCACTATGGAACACGCATTACAGGTGGCGGAGCAGGGACGGCAACGGCAGCCCGATGAACCGCTCTGGCTGATCCTTAAAGCCCGACTGTTGGCGGAGACCGACCAGTTGGCAGAAGCACTCTTTACTCTGGACGTGGAACCTGTTCCGGCGGTTAATCAAAGTCCGGAGTTTTATGCTTTGAAGGCCGCGTTGTTGCAACAGGCCACGCGCTATGAGGATGCGCTGCTGATCTATCAACAGCTGTGTGGCGTCTTTCCGCGCCAGGCGCAGTGGTGGTTTGGCCGGGCGGTGACAGCGAATCAGCTCGGTGATCAGCGTCAGGCACGCGACAGCTTCAAGCAGGCCCTGGCTTTACCCGGTCTGGATGCACAGTTGCAACACTATGCCACGCAACAACTGCAACGTTTAGGGGGCGGCAACTAACATGGTGGTACGGAAAAAAATACGTATTGGCGACCTGCTGGTTTCCGAAGGGATTATCAGTGAAGAACAGCTGATGACCGCTTTGCAGACCCAGAAAAGCAGTGGCGGCAAGCTTGGGCGTACGCTGATCGATCTTGGCTATATTTCCGAAGATCATCTGCTGGAATTTCTGTCGCGCCAGTTGCAGGTGCCGCTGGTTGATCTGCGTCTGTTTAAATTCGATGGCGAGCTGGTCAAGCTGATTCCGGAAACCCTGGCGCGCCGTTTCCGCGTGGTGGCTTTGACCCGTGAGGCCAATCATCTGCTGGTCGGTATGGCCGATCCCACGGATATTTTCGCCCTGGATAAATTGACCGCTCTGCTCAACCAGCCGGTGGAACCGGCCGTCGTGCGCGAATCGGACCTGCTGCGCTCGCTGGATACGGTGTATCGGCGTACCGACGAAATTGAGAACATTGCCGAGGAACTCGGCGAAGAACTGGCTCAGACCGATTTTAACCTCGCCGAGTTGTTACCGGACAGTCAACTGGAAGATGCGCCGGTGGTGCGTCTGTTGCAGACCCTGTTTGAGGATGCCGTGCAGGTGGGGGCGTCCGATATTCATATTGAGCCTGATGAAACCGTGTTGCGTATCCGCCAACGCATTGACGGCGTGCTCCACGAACAGGTGATGAAGGAAAAACGTATTGCCGGTGCCCTGGTGTCGCGTCTGAAGCTGATGAGTGGCCTGGATATTTCCGAACGCCGTCTGCCGCAGGATGGTCGCTTCAATATTCGCGTCAAAGGCAAGAGCATCGATATCCGCCTGTCAACCATGCCGCTGCAGTATGGTGAGTCGGTGGTTATGCGTCTGCTTGATCAGTCAGGTGGGTTGCTGCGCCTCGACCACATTGGTATGCCGCCGCATCTTCTGGCACGCTTTCGCCGTTTTATTCATCAGCCGCACGGCATTGTGCTGGTTACCGGCCCAACCGGTAGTGGTAAAACCACCACCCTGTATGGTGCGCTCAATGAGATGAACCAGCCGGAAAAGAAGATCATCACCGTTGAAGATCCGGTGGAATACCGTTTGCCGCGGATTAACCAGGTGCAGGTCAACACCAAGGTAGGACTGACCTTTGCCAGTGTCTTGCGTACGGCTTTGCGTCAGGACCCGGATATCGTTATGGTCGGTGAGATGCGCGACAAGGAGACCGCCGAAATCGGTTTGCGTGCCGCCATGACCGGTCACCTGGTGCTGTCGACTCTGCACACCAATGATTCCATCAGTACCGCCCTGCGTCTGCTCGATATGGGCGCGGAAGGTTATGTGGTGGCCAGTTCGTTGCAGGCGGTGCTCGCCCAACGGTTGGTGCGGCGCGTGTGTACCAGCTGTAGCGAAGAGGATCCCCTTGATGCTCAGCAGCGCAGCTGGTTGCAGGCGGCACTGGGGACCGACGAGGTGCCGCAAGGCTTTAAAAAAGGGCGCGGCTGCAGTCAATGCGGCAACACCGGTTATCACGGCCGCATCGGCGTGTTTGAACTGCTGGAGATCGATGCGCCCCTGGCCGATGCCTTGCGCCGCAATGACAGTGCCGCATTTGCCCGGTCCGCACAAGCTCAGGAGCACTTTATCTCTCTGGCGGACTGCGCTCTGGAATATGCCCGTCAAGGCATTACCACCATGGAAGAGGTGGTTCGCGTTGCCGGTCAGGTCGATGAGTTGGACGCCGTCGAGGAAACACCGTGAGTAACGGGAGAGGGTGACGCATGCCGATGTTTCGTTATACCGCCCGTCGACCCGGCGGCGAACAGGTTTCCGGCGAGCTGGAACTGGCGACAGCCGCAGCGGTTGCCAGCCAACTGACGGAAAACGGCCTCATCCCGATTCGCATTGAGGAAGGGCGGGGCAGCTCGGTATCGCGTGAGAAAAAAGCTTTTTCCCTGTCGCTGAAGCGGCGACCGAAAAAGGTCCGGCTGGACGATCTGATCCTGTTTTGTCGTCAGATGTATTCGCTGACCCGCTCCGGGGTGCCGATGATGCGTTCTTTGTACGGGTTGATCGAATCGTCGCAGAATCCGACCATGCAGGAGGCCTTGCGCGGTGTCATTGAAAATCTCGAATCAGGGCGTGATCTCTCCGGGGCCATGGCGGCATTTCCGGCGGTGTTTCCCAACCTGATGACGCGCATGGTTCAGGTGGGTGAAAGCAGCGGCAACCTGGAAGAATCGTTTCGCCAGCTGGCCGAGTATCTGGAGTTTGAAAAGCTGACCCGTGAGCGGATCAAGGCGGCATTGCGTTATCCGACCTTTGTCATTGTCGCTATTGGCGCGGCCATGGCCATCCTCAGCCTGTTCGTCATTCCCACCTTTGAAAAGGTGTTTGCCGGACTGGGTGCGGATTTGCCGTTGCCGACGCAGATTATTATCGGCATCTCGCGCTTTTCCGTGGCGTATTGGCCTTATCTGTTGGTCGCGGTTATTGCGACGGGTTATCTGGTGCGGGCTTATTTACGCACGGACAAAGGCACCTATCGCTGGGATCGCTACAAGTTGAAGCTGCCCATCGTCGGCTCAATTCTGCTGCGCGCCACTCTGGCGCGTTTTGCCCGGGCCTTTGCCATGGGCTACGGCAGTGGTGTGCCGCTGGTGCAGGCGCTGGGCTATACCGCCCGCGCCATTGAAAACAGTTATCTCGGTGAAAAACTCAACGAGATGCGTAACCAGCTGGAACGGGGCGATACCCTGACACGCAGCGCCGCCAACCTGAAAATTTTTACCCCGCTGGTGCTGCAGATGCTGGCCGTCGGCGAGGAGAGCGGCTCCGTGGACAGTATGCTGCTCGAAGTGGCCGGCTTTTACGAACGCGAGGTGGAGTACGATCTGAAAAATCTTACCAGTGCCATTGAACCGATTCTCATTGTCATCATCGGTGCCATGGTGCTGGTTCTGGCACTGGGCGTGTTCCTGCCCATGTGGAATTTGAGCAGCCTGATGCGGTGATCATGTTAACGGCTTTACAAAAAATTAAAGAAAAACTCTGCGTTAAGATGTCTATTAATGTTACTATTTAGCGTAATGAAAATAACCTATTAGCTGGAGTGGTCATGCTGGTTTGCTGCCGCTTCAAATCACAACACAACAGGAGAGCACAATGAACAACCAAAAAGGTTTTACCCTGATCGAACTGATTGTCGTTATTGTTATTCTCGGCATTTTGTCTGCCGTGGCCGTGCCCAAGTTTGTTGATATGCAAGATGAGGCGAAAAGAGGTGTGCTTGAAGGAATTCGTGGTTCATGGAAATCTGCTGTAATGATGTCACATGGAAAGTGGTTGGCACTTGGCAGCTCTCCGGCCTCAATTACTGTTGAGGGCAACACTGTCGAAATGACAAATGCATACCCTGCGTCCTCCACAGATAACCTGGAAGATCTTATTGATTTAGATGGGTTGACAGTTGTCAGTACTGATTCAGATGAATTCTCTGCAACTGCTGATGCTGGCGCAGGAACTCTGACCGTGGTTTATGGGAATTACCAATTTATCTATACGCAGGCTGCAGCTGGTGCATCTCCGGTGACCGGCCCAATAACGGCTACACCCTAATTTAATATGAATTCTGCTCACTGCGTACAATCATTTAGCTTCGCAGGGTGGGTGTAGCCCACCCTGAGTGCTGAACTCTTTGAATAAATAAACTGGGAGGATACTGTCCACCCGAAGCTCTTTACACGTTAAAAGGCTGACATGCACAGACAACGCGGTTTCACATTACTGGAACTGATCGTGGTGATCGCCGTGGTGATCATTCTGGCCAGTGTCGTGTTGCCGAAATTCCTCCGCCTGATGCATCAGGCGGAGGTTTCAGCGGTGCAGGGCATGGTGGGGCAGATGCGTAGTGCCTTGAGTCTGCAAATGTCGAGGGGCCTTTATCGTGGCGATGATTTAGCGGCGTGGGCCTGTGATGGTTCCCGGCCTCTTTACCCCATGCACGACCTATTGCTCGATCCTCCGGAAAATTATCTGGGGGTTCTGAGTGCTAGCGACCGGCGTGGTTGCTGGTATGATGATAAGAACAGCCATGAACTGGTGTATGTGCTGCGCCATGATGAACTGGTTCAGGGCTTTTCGGCAACACCGGCGAAATTGCGCTGGCAAATCCGCGTTATTCGTGGCCCGCTGTCTGCGGGAGAGCCGGACACGTTGATCGGCCTGGTGTTACAGTCGTCTTCGGCGACGCACTGGATAACGGATTAAACTTAATCTTTAGGCAGGAGAATGCCGTATGAGAAACCAGAAGGGTTTTACCCTGATTGAGCTGGTCGTGGTCATGGTCATCCTGGCCTTATTGGCCGCGGTTGCCGTACCGAAATTCCTTGATCTGCAGAAGCAGGCGGAAGCCGCTTCGGTCAAAGGAGTGGTGGGTAATATCCGTAGTGCTCTCGGCATCCGCGTGGCGCGGGCACTGGTGTCGGGCGAGGATCTGCAGGATCTGGCCGACAACCTGTACCCCATGTCGTTGTTGTCTACCGTACCGGAACCTTATGAGGGGCGCGGTGACAGTGTGCCCGCTGATAAAGGCGTGTGGTATGAGGGCAACGGCTCTCACGATCTGTATTACACATTGCGCAATGGGGATATTGTCAGAGATCCGACGACTGCCGATTACCTGCGCTTCGAGATTGAGGTGGTGCAGGAAGATATCGATGGCGACGGAACTTCTGAAGATGTCGGACTGGTGTTTGAAAAGTACGACAACACTAATATCATTGATGCCGATACCGACAGCAGTAACGATGCTGATTTTGATTGGGACTATTAATCCAGCGTCGTGGTAAGAACATTGGTTGTTTTGTTATGTGGAGGCTGTCCTTGATTGTCTAAGAGACAGCCTTTGCTCCCTTCTTAGAAAGCCGGGAACTATGAACAGAACCATCACGACACAGAATGGATTTACACTGGTTGAGCTGGTGGTTGTGATCGTGATTCTCGGCATCCTGTCGGCCGTTATGGCCCCGCGTTTTTTTGATCAAAACGATTATCAGCAACGTGCTTTTCGTGATCAGCTGGCCTCCGCGCTGAGGTTTGCCCACAGCCGGGCCGTGGCCAGTGGTTGTGATGTTCGTGCGGAAATCACCGCAAACGGTTTTACCCTTTACCGTCATAATGCGGTAGCTGCGTGTGGCACACTGCCTGCGACTGTAACCGTTCTAACCCACCCGGATGGTGATCCCTACACGGCCGTGTCTCCCACTGCATTGACCGATGGAACCATTGTGTTTGATGCCTTGGGGCGCGCTCGCAATGCGGATTATGATGTGACGGATTTTGCCGATGTGGCCGGTCTCGGTCTCACCGTTGAAGGAGAAACCGGATGTGTCACTCAATGAGACAAAAACCGCTGCTGGATAATCAGCAGGGCGTGACGCTGGTAGAGTTGATTGTCTCCATCGTCATTATCTCCGTGGCGTTGAGCGGCGTGTTGCTGGTGATGAATTACACCACCAGCCATAGTGCCGATCCGATGATTGAATATCAAGCTGTGGCGATTGGCGAGGCGTATCTGGAAGAGATTCTCCTTCAGTCGTACAATGATCCTGGCGGTGGTGCGGAAGCCGGACGGAGTGATTTCGATGACGTAGGCGATTATAACAATCTCACTGATGTGGGTGCCCGCGACCAGAATGGACAAGCCATTGTCGGGCTGGAAAGCTATACGGTTTCCGTTGCAGTCACAGATCTTCCCGCTTTTGGTCCGGCGGGACAGACCGTGCCGGCGAGGAGGGTCACAGTCACCGTGCAGCACAACAGTGGTGTCAACTTGAGCCTGACGGGGGTTCGGACAGCCTATGACTGATCGGACTTTTGCAGCACAGAGACTTTCCTCCCGATGTTCACAGGCTGGTTTCACCCTGGTGGAATTGGTGGTTACCATTGTCATCATCGGCATTCTGGTGTCGTTGGGCGGGATGTTTATCAGTCAGCCCATTCAGGGTTATATTGACCTGGATCGACGCACCCAATTGGTCGGACAGGCAGACCAGGCGTTACGTCGCATGCAGCGCGATTTGCGTGCCGCGCTGCCCAACAGTGTGCGGGTGTTCAACGGCGGTAACGGCATCGAATTTCTCCATGTGGTGGATGGCGGGCGTTACCGTGTGACTAGTGATCCGGCAGAAACCGATCTGACCTTGGCGGCCAATTCGATTCTGCGCTTTGATGTGGCAGATGATTATTTTGAGGTGCTCGGTCCGCTGGACACGACGGAATATACTGCGGCCAATTGTTTGTGCGCTATTTATAATCTCACCGCTGACAGTGGTACGAATCTGTGTAATGCCTATGCAGCAACAAATACAGCCGCAATTCAGGCTGTGGTAACCAGCGGAGCACGGCGATTCATTCGGTTGGGCACTGCCACCTTTTTCCCATTGTCATCACCACAGCACCGGTTTTTCGTCATTGATCAAGCTGTGAGCTATGTGGTTACAGGGGGACAATTGCGGCGCTATGCCGGGTACACCATCAATCAAGTACCAGGGCCCGCTGCCGGTGATAATTATGATCTGGTGACAACCGATCTGGTCACGGTTGTCGATGCAGGGGGCACGCCGGTTGATCCCTTTACCTATGATCCGGGTACTCCCAGCCACAGCGGCTTGGTAACCCTGCGTCTGGCGCTGGAGCAGGATGGCGAACGGATCACTTTGATGCACCAGGTGCACGTTAACAATGCGCCTTAACTCATGGATGGATACTGGGGAACAAACACAATGAAGAGCGTGACCAATCAAGACGGATTTACCCTGGTTCAGGCCATTTTTATTTTGGTGGTGCTGGGGATGCTCGGCGTCTACATGGTTTCGCTCAGTACCGTTCAGCAGGCGACTACGACCCAGGCTTATCTGCAGGCCAAAGTGTATCAGGCGTCGCGCTCCGGTCTTGAATGGGGGATCAAACAGGTGGTCGATCATTCTACTTGTTTTACTGATGACAGCTTTACGGTTGAGCAGATCCCGGTGGCGCTTTCATGTCAGGTGGTGGATGCCTATACCGAAGGGGGAGACAGTTATCAGGTTTATGAACTGACGTCCCAGGCGTCATTTGCAACGATTTCCAGTCCCGATTATGTGTCAAGAACGTTGAAGGTGACGATCCATGACTGAGCGAAGAAGACCGTCCCGCCATCCTTTTTATTCCTTCCTGCTTCAGGTGTCCTGTTGCTGGCTGTGGGCTCTGTTGTTGGTCCTGTTAGGGACATCGCAACTGTTTGCCGCCTGTTCCGAGTACATGGGCCGAGCCACGATCAACGAAGTTTATTTTGACAACAATGATCATTATGTTGAGTTCAAGTTGCTCGACAGTAATATTCCGGCATCGGTCTATGGTGACTGGTCGTATCGGGTGTGTAACGGTAATGTTCGGGGGCGGCAACGTTGTTACCCCTATGTGTCCGTGCCGACAAATTCAACCAATATGCCGTGGATTGTCGATCAGCAGGTTGATCGCCGTTACCTTGATTTCAGTAAGAGGATGGACATCTTATTGGTTGATGGTGACGGCCTGCCGATTGACTATCTAACTGTAAATTTAACAAGACAGCGGCCAGGGGATTGCAATTTTATTTATGATACGACGGCCAATGACACCAGTAGTTTTATTCTGGCCCGTTTTGAAGACGGGACAGGAGATTGGATGGCGGTCAGCAGTGGCAATTCGGGGGATGAAACGGAAGAAGATTCCAACGATGTTGTTAATGGACAACCCTGGCCACGCTTATATGTGACAACGACCACGGTATTTGTTGGCGAAACCGCAACAGTCGTTTTAACTCTGGTTGATGAGAATGGAAACCCCGTGACCAGTGACGGGTCCATTACGTTTGCTTACCAGACCGAGGACGGAACAGCATCGACCGGAGATGATTATGGTGCCGTGTCAGGCATTGCGACCATTGCGGCAGGGAGTTCCCAGACTAGTATCGCGATTAATACCTACAATAGCGGTCTTTTAACACAGGACAGTGTGTTTTATCTCCATCTCAGTGACCCCAGCGGTGTCACGTTGCTGAATAACTATCCACAGATTATTCTAAAACCTCTTCAGGCGGCAGAGCACCATTGGCCGTTTGATGCCTGTGACTGGTTGGGTGTCAGCAGCGAAGTGGATGATGTGGTGGGTAATAATGATGGCACGTCGCGAAACGGCATGACCACTGTGGATGTTTCTTCTGGCAGCGGACCTTTGTGCCGTGCTGCAACATTTGACGGCCTCGATGACTATGTGGCCCTGCAGAGCTCTCTGTCGTTACTCCGTGGGACGGCCTCGCTGGGCTTCTGGATCAGAACGACCCAGGTGGGAGATAATACCGCGTGGCAGGCACCCGGAATTGCCGGTATCGAAGAAGATGGTGGAACCGACGATATTTTCTGGGGTTTTATTGATGGAATTGGTCGTATCGGTATCAGTATTGGCAACAATAATGGGATTAAGTCTGCAGCGGCGATCAATGACGGCGCGTTTCACTACGTGGTGTTAACCCGACATGAGCAGACCGGAATTGTCCAAGTCTACGTGGATGGACAACTCAGCGGCAGTGGAACGCTGCCGAGTGGATGGATTGGTCATGGCTTTTCCAGTTTCGGCCGGATCGAAAATACCAACGCCGGGCTTGATCTGAACTACTTCGAGGGCACCCTTGATGAAGTGATGCTTTTCGATACGGTCTTGTCATCGTCAGCCATTGAGCGGATGTATGAGAACTATGTTGCAGGATCCGACTGGGATGGCTCGGAGCGTGAATGCGTCAGTTGCGAATCGTTCTGTTTTTCTGACGATTTTGAGCGTGACAGCCTCGGTGATAGCTGGACGATTATCAAACAGGACAACTTCACTCCCCAGATCAGTAACGGTAAACTGATTCTGACCAGCTCCCAGGGCTATATCTCGAGCGGTGTCACCTTGAAAGGCTCGTATCCGTCGCAGGATAACTATGTCGAGATCGAATTCGAACACAATGCCTATGGCGGTAATGGTGCTGACGGTGTGGTGCTGGTGCTCTCCGATGCCTCGGTTGTACCGGTGGCCGGTGCCTCCGGCGGCTCACTGGGCTATGCCAATCGTACCGGCGAAGATGGTTTTGCCGGTGGCTGGTTGGGTTTTGGACTGGATGAATACGGCAACTTCTCCAACCCGACGGAAGGGCGTAACGGCGGGACTCGTCAGGTGCCTGATGCAATTGTTGTCCGTGGTCATGGCGATAAGCAGAGTGGGTATGAATATATCACCGGAACCAGCTCATTGAATCCTGGTATTGATAACCCTTCCTCTTCGTCGCCGGCTCCGGGATATCGCTATCGGTTTAGTATTGATACCCGCACCGAAAAGACCCTGCTTAAAGTGGAGCGGGATACCGGCAGCGGCTATTCAACGGTCATTGATTGGAAGGATGTGACCCAGACTGCAGCGGCGCCGGAATTCTTTCGGGTCAGTTTTACGGCATCGACCGGCGGTTCAAATAATATCCACTCGATTGATGATTTCACTATGAATGCGCTGTATTGCGGCACCATTGGTGAAGGAGAAATTGACCATTTTCTATTTCTGCACGATGGTCATGGACTGACCTGTGCGACGGAACAAGTCACTCTGGTGGCCTGCGCCAACAGTGACTGTTCTCAGGTTTATACCGGCGATATTCAGGTGCAATTACCGGATATTGGCTGGTTGAATGGAACCATTCAGACGCTGACTTTTCCGGCCAGTGGTCAGGTAACACTTGACCTCAAGCACACCACGGCCGAGAGCGTTACGCTCGATGTTGAGGTGTCATCACCCGATGCCGGCGGAGTGACCGAATGTCGCCAGGGTTCCACCTCGACCAGTTGCAGTCTTATGTTTCATGATGCGGGATTACTTCTTGATGTGGATGACGGACGCTCGTGCAGCAATCTTTCCGGGACGATCCAGGCGGTGCAAAAAAATTCAGCGACGGAAACCTGCGTTGGCAATGACAGCTTTGCTGAAACCGAGAAGGATATTGGGTTCTGGTTTGATTATCAACAGCCGGATAGCGGCAATGTCGTGCCGTACCTGAACGATCAGGCGTTGGGACAGGACAGCCCTGGAACACCTGTCCGTCTGACCTTTGATGACAATGCTCGGGCCACCTTTAACCTGAGTTACCTCGACGCCGGAAGCCTGACGTTGTCGGCACGCTATGACGGCACGGGCGATGACGCCGGTCTGGTGATGACGGGCAGCACCAGCGCGCCGTTTGTTGTGGCGCCTGACCACTTTGTTGTCACCAGCAGCCTGAATAACAGTACCACCACTGGGACACCGAAGATTGCGGCCGGAGATACCTTTGACGTGACCGTCCAGGCGGTGTGCAGTGACGGTACCGTGACTGAAAACTTTGCCTGGCCGACTAATCTGTCGATAGTTGATTCGCAACCGACATCGGCGGGAGTTTTATCCAACGGCAGCCTTTTGGCCACCGAGTTTGAGGATGGTGTGGCAGCGCCGAATGATCTCAGTTACAGCGAAGTCGGCAATATCACCTTGAAGGCGCTGGCCGAAGAGTATCTGGACAGCACCATGGATATCAGCGGAACCAGCGAGATTGTCGGCCGTTTTCATCCCGACCATTTTACCGTGGAAGCCAACACGCCGACACTCAGCCCCGGCTGTACGACTTTCAGTTACCTTGGACAACCATTGGACTATGTGGATGCACCACAGTTAACCATTACAGCGCGTAATGCGGCAGACGGTGTGACCAGGAATTACACCGGCAGTTGGTGGCATCTTGGTGACATCGACGAAAGCTATGTTGATGCCACAGCTGCGGCTGCCGGCGTGACCATTGATGTTTTGCTGGCAGGACATAGCCCGGCGACAACCGATTCGTCGGCGACATCCCCCGGAGAAATTGAAGTGAACTTTACCGGGCCACTGGCGTATCAGAAACCGGTAGGGCTCAATGTCGCGCCGTTTACCAGTGACCTGTCGTTGCAGTTTGCTATTGATGATGGCGATGCCATTTATAAAGGAGGCAATCCCTACAGCCTCGACATTGCCTTTGATCCCGCGTCAGCCAATGAAATCCGTCATGGCCGACTGGTGTTGAGCAATACCCACGGCTCGGAGCTGTTACCGTTGTCCATGCCGATACGTAGCGAATATTTTGATGGAAAAAATTTTGTCGTAAATGGCGCGGATAACTGTACCGCGCTATTGCTGAACCAGTTTGCCTTTGATCCATCACCAGCAACCATTGCCAATGCGAACGGCCTTACAGATGTCGCCAACGGCGAGGGGGCGCTTGACTGGACCAGCCCGGTCTATCCGGTGGGTTATGTGGATGTGAAGGTGGACTTGTCCACCGGGCCGTACTGGTTGCAATACGATTGGGATGGTGACGGCAGCGAAGATGATCCTCCCGCGGCTCGGGCAACCTTTGGTATCTACAAAGGCAGTGAACGGATTATCTACCTGCGCGAAACGACCTGGTATTGAAATATCTTAAAAAGTATTTGTGTAGACGCTTAAAAAAGCTTTTAGCATCAATGTGTGCTATATTTGCTCATGTAGACATTTTTGCTCATGAGGTCGTAATTCGCTTAATGGAGGCAGCGATATGCAGGATATCTTTGTCGGCAGACAACCCATTTTTGACCGTAACATCAAAGTGTATGCCTATGAATTGCTCTATCGGCATGCGTATGTCAATTATGCGGAAATCCACGATCAGGATGCCGCCAGTTGCGATGTGATGGCCAATGCTCTGCTGGAGATCGGCCTGGATGCCATTGTCGGCCCCCACAAAGCCTTTTGCAATTTTGCCCGCGGGTTCTTGTTACAACAGGATGATTTGTCGTTTGTGGCCGACCGGTTGGTTATTGAAGTGCTGGAGCATGTTGAACCAGAACCGGAGATTCTTAAAGCGATGGAATTTTTCTCCGGGCAGGGGCACTTGATCGCCCTGGATGATTTTGTCTATCGACCGGAGCTGCGCCCCCTGGTTGAACGGGCCGATATTGTCAAGCTGGATGTCATGGAACTGAGCATGGATCAAGTGGCAGAGCAACTGGCCATGCTACGCGAGATCAAGGCGCTGAAATTTGTTGCGGAAAAGGTGGAAACCAACGAAATCTTCCAGCAGTGTCGTGATCTGGGCGTTGATTATTTTCAGGGCTATTTTTTCAGTAAACCGAAGATTGTCTCCGGCAAGAAGCTGCCTCCCGCGCGCATGGCGATGATCCGCCTGCTTAGTGAGCTGCAAAATCCTGATGTCAGCATCAGCGAAGTCGAAAAGATTATCGAATCCGACGTTTACCTCAGTGTCAAGCTGCTGCGACAGATCAATTCGAGTTATTACAACCTGATCAATGAAGTGACGTCAATTCGCCAGGCCATTGTCTGTATCGGTCTTAACCATATTCGCACCTGGGCCTGTGTGCTGATGCTCGGCGGCGTCAGCGATAAGCCGCAGGAACTGTTGGGTATGGCGTTGATTCGGGCAAAAATGTGTGAACTGTTGGCCTCTGAAGCAGATGGGAGCAGTCCTCAGGTGTTTTTCACCGTCGGATTGTTCTCGTTACTTGACAGCATCCTTGATGCACCGATGAGTCAGATTCTCGACAGTTTGCCGTTGTCGGAAGAAATTAATGACGCTCTTCTTGAGTATCGTGGTGTCGCGGGAGCAACTCTACGCGATGTGCAGTCTTACGAACAGGCGGACTGGTCCGCACTTGAAGGTTCGAGCTATAGCAGTGAAGAACTGGCCAATACCTATTGGGACGCTGTCGCCTGGGTGGAAAAAATCAAGGCCAGTCTGAACGATTAAACGCGTGACCTGTCAGCACTGGATTCACGTGGATGTCACCTGAGTCGTATGAACAACGAAATGCCCCAACACCTTGCGGTGATGGGGCATTTTTTTTGAATTTTGGTTGGTCCGCAACAGTGTCGTTATGGTTGGTAATAGGGATAGCCGGACAGATTATCACCGAACAAGGTCAGGAACTGCTGACGCTCGGCCACCGTCAGTCGTTGTTCGCGCACCGCCTGCTCCGCTTCTTTACGCATGCGATCAAAGAGCACTGACGGAATGTATTCCACGTAGCTGAGAATCTCACCGATGGTGTCACCGGAGATTTCTTCGATCAGGTCGTAGCCGCCTTCGTCATTGATGCGCACACTGGCCACATGGGTGTCACCGAACAGGTTGTGCAGATCGCCCAGCGTCTCCTGATACGCGCCCATCAAAAAAGCACCGACATAGTAGTTTTCGCCCGGGGTAAACGGATGCAGCGGCAGTGTTTTGCGCAGCTCACCGCCGACGATAAACTGGTCGAGCTTACCGTCGCAGTCGCAGGTCAGATCCGAGAGGATGGCTTCACGCGTCGGTCGCTGCTCATGACGGTGTAACGGGGCAACGGGCAGCAGCTGGTCAATGGCCCAGGTGTCGGGTAACGACTGGAAGACACTGAAGTTGCCGTAATAGATGTCGGCCAGGGCATCCTGCAGCTCACTGATCTGCGGTGACGACAGGCCGGATTGGCGGGCCGTGGCGACAACCTTTTGTGCCGTGGCCAGAAACAGATTCTCGCCCAGGGTGCGCTGGCGCAGGGTCAGTTGCCCGTCACGAAACTGCTGACGCATGCGGTCACGCAGGATAACCGCCTGGTGGTAATCATCGCCGTTGAGAGTCGTGAAAAAGCGGTGTTGCTCTTGGAGAATTTCAGCTTCGTCCGCGGGAAACGGCTGCGGCAACGGGGCTGCTTCAAAATGCATCACATCAAGGATGTTGAATAGCAGCATCGACGAATAAGCCACAGTGGCGCGACCCGATTCGGTCACGATATGCGGATGAGCGATGCCGGTGCTGTCGAGCGTGGCCGCAATGGTGGTGACAATGGCCTGGCAGTAGTCTTCAAGGCTGTAATTGCGCGAATGACCGTCGCCGCTGCAGCGGCCGCTGTAATCCACGGCCAGACCGCCGCCGAGGTCGAGGTAGCCCATGGGCGCGCCTTCGCGGCACAGATTGATGTAGTAGCGGCATGCCTCTTCAACACCGCGGCCGATGTCCTCCAGACAGGGGATTTGCGAGCCGAGGTGACAGTGGAGCATTTCCAGGCAGTCGATCATCCCGGCGGCCTGCAGGGTTTCGACCATGGCCAGCAGCTGGGTGCTGCTCAAGCCGAAGCTGCTGCGGTCACCGCTGGTCTCCGTCCACATGCCGCTGACCTGGGTGGAGATCTTGATCCGTGCGCCGATATGCGGGCGCACATCGAGTTGACGGCTGCGTTCGATGAGCAGATCCAGTTCCGCCGGTGATTCAATAACAAAGAAACACGGGTGCCCGAGCTTGTGTGCCCACAGACCGAGGTCGATGAACTCGCGGTCCTTGTAGCCGTTGAGCACCAGCAGGCCGCCCGGTGTCAGGTTGGCCAGGGCCAACACCAGTTCCGCCTTGCTGCCCGCTTCAAGACCGTGCTGATAGGGCGCGCCGAAGCGACAGATCTCTTCAATAATCTGGCATTGTTGATTGACCTTGACCGGAAACACGCCGCGATAACGGCCTTGATAACCGGCGGCGGCAATCGCACTGCGAAAGGTCTCATTGAGATAGACAATGCGCGACTGCAGCAGGTTCTCGATGCGCAGGACGATGGGCATGTCGTAGCCGCGCTGCTCGAGACCGGCGACGATCTCCATCAGCGACACCTGAACCGGACCATTGCTGCCGTCGATCTCTACCGTCATCTCCCCGGCGCTGTTGACGCCGAAAAAACCGCGTCCCCAGTCGGGAATGCCGTACAGTTGTGCCGAATCGTCAATGGTCCAGTTGCTCAGGTCCTGCGTCATCTTACCAGACTCCCGTCAGTGGTTTATTGGTCATTCTATCGGGCAATGTTCTCGCGGGCAAAAGTCGGCAGCATAAACGCGCCAAGGTGCAGTTGCTCGTTGTAGTAGCGGGTATGGAAGCCGCGGTTGGCAGCGCGCTGCTGGTCGAAATCGTTGACCGGATGGTATTTCTTACTGGCAAAAGCGAAACTCCACAGACCGCTGGGGTAGGTGGGGATGAATGCCTGATACATCTCGACAATCGGGAACACGTTGCGCAGGTTGCCGTACATGGCTTTCTGAATGTCGGCATGGTAAAACGGCGACTCGCTTTGAGCGACCATGATGCCGTCCTCTTTCAATGCGCCATGAACCAGACGGTAGAAATCCTCCTCAAACAGGCCGACCGCCGGACCGATGGGGTCGGTGGAGTCAACGAGGATGACGTCAAATTCATTCTGATGATCACGGATATAGGCCAGACCGTCATCAACATGCAGCTTGACACGCGGGTTGCTGCCGTCGATGTCACAGGCCATGGAGGGCAGCAGTTCGATGGACTTTTCAATGACCAGACCGTCGATTTCGCACAGAATGGCTTGCTCGACGCCGGGATGCTTCATGATTTCGCGGATGCTGCCGCCGTCACCGCCGCCGATCACCAGTACCTTTTTCGGGTCGGGATGGGTGAACAGGGCCGGGTGAGCGATCATGTCGTGATACACGAACTCATCACGCTCGGTGACCATCACCAGGCCGTCAAGCAGCATCATTTTGCCGTATTCCAGGGTCTGGACGATATCCAGTTGCTGAAATTCACTTTTGCCGGAGAACAACGTCTCCGTGACTTTCATGGTAATTCCGACATTTTCCGAATGCTTTTCGGTGTACCACATCTCCATAATCGGTTCCTGTTCCTTAAATAGAGGGCGTCAACACGACGCAGGCCAGGGCACAGGAAGGTTGAGAGACTTTGACCTGTACCGCCAATGATTGAATTTCACGTACCCGATCACCACGCTGCTCCAGCACGTTCTGCACCTGACTGCGGGCAATCGCTTCAAGATCTTCCTTGTGTCCCGTGGCTGCCAGGGGAATGACCGGGGCACCATGTTGCGGATCCTCCGGGTAGGCGACGGCAATGGCCGCACTGATCACCTCACCGGCAACGGCGGATTCAATATGGGCCATGAACAGGCGTTGTTCCGCATTAGAGGTGATCCGTCCCGGAGGCTGCAGTGCGCTGCCCGGGGGAAGAAATCCCTGGACGGGCAAAAGAATGTGATCGGCCAGACCGGCTTCAGCCAGCGCCTGATAGTGGGCGGCAACCGGTGATTCACCTTGTCCGCAGGCACAGGTGAAATAGTGTTGTGGCACCTCGTTATTCGCCATCTGTCATCCTTGTCTGTCGGCAAAATGTTGTCGAATAAAATCAACACTGTCTTCACGTCAACTTATGCCGTAAAATAGCGCAAACCACAACCTTTTATCTATCGAGGACGTTGTCTTTTACCCGCATGCTCCGGTCCGGCGCTCTTGCCTTTCAGGAGCCCGACAGCGTTGGTAATAAGGGCGATGTTCCATGACAGGAGCAATTCTTAGTAATCGGCGTAAACCGGTTTACTCGGTGACAGGATCAGAAAGGATACACAGATGGGTTTGACAGCATTAGGGTTTATTGGCGGCGGAAACATGGCGGAAGCCTTGATTAAGGGATTGATTGCTTCCGGAATGGACGGCAAGGCGATCCTCGTCGCCGAATTGATGCCGGAGCGACGCCAGTTTCTGGAGCAGACCTATGGCATTACGACCACGGCGGACAGCAGCCGGGTTGTGGCAGAGAAAAAGGTGATTCTGCTGGCGGTCAAACCCCAGGCCCTTGATGCTGCCCTGATGCCGCTGAGTGAAGCGTTCAGTGACGAACACTGCCTGATCTCCATTCTGGCCGGTGTGAAAACATCGCGCATTGAAGCGATTCTCGGTGGCTCACCGCGGGTTGTTCGGGTGATGCCCAATACTCCGGCGTTGATCGGTGCCGGTGCCGCGGCGCTCAGTGGTGGCCGCCATGTTCAAGACGACGATGTCGAACTGGCACGGCAGTTGTTTGCTTCGGTCGGTGTCGTTGAGGTGGTGGCTGAAAAATTGCTCGATGCCGTGACCGGGTTGTCCGGTTCCGGACCGGCGTATGTGTACACCATTATCGAAGCCTTGGCCGATGGCGGCGTCCTCGAAGGTTTGCCGCGCGATGTTGCGGTGAGTCTGGCGGCCAAGACCGTTGCCGGGGCCGCGCAAATGGTCCTGGATACCGGCGAGCATCCGGCCGTACTGCGTGATCGGGTGTGCAGTCCGGGTGGGACAACCATCGCTGCCGTGGATACGCTGGAAAAGGGGACGTTGCGTGCCACATTGATGGCTGCTGTCACTCGGGCCAGCCGGCGGTCGCGGGAGTTGGCGGATTAGTTCGAGCTTTGGATGGCCCGGCATCCACACGTCGCGCCAGGTCATGTGAACGGAGAACGAATTCGCGGCATGATGCCGACCAGAGGAGAAAGAGAGCGGCTGTGAAGAACACAGTCGCCCTTGTCAGATCTCTTCCTCTTCATTCTCAGAAGCTTCTTCCTCGTCCTGCTCCGGCTCTTCAATCACCATGGCATCGGCATGAACCGTCAGGGGACTGTACTCGCCGAAGTAGAGGCGGTTGTTGAGGGTGTCGGCAACAATGGACAGCGGGCCGAATTGTTCGAAACGGATCTCTTCCGTGACGGAATCCAGCGAGATCACCACTTTTTCCCGTACTCGGCGTTGAACGTTGATTTTGGCATTGCCGTCATGGTCTTCAAAGACAAAGCCGTTGAGTTCCTGTTTGACTTCCACCTGCATCTTTTTCACCAGATCCAGACGCTCGAGAAGAATAGACAGACGTTTTTTGGTGGCGGAGTCATCATTTTTCTCTTTGGCCGCTTTTTTCTTCAGCGGTCCGAGGCAGTGGTTGATGAATTCGTTCTGGATGGTGAGGCTTTTCTGCTTGGCTTTAAGCATTTGCAGACGGTCGGTTTCAGGAAAGTACACGCCGGAACTCAGCCGGGTGACGACTCCGGCGGTGGCGCCGATATCTTTGGCCTCGATGCCGCTGAGAGCGACGCATTCACCACCGCTGATCACGCCGTTTTTGATCAAAACGGCACCGGCTGATTTGATGGTACAGTTGCGGATTTCGTTGGCGACCACCACATCGCCCATGCATTCGACGGTGACACCGTTGAGGTAGTTGGCCTTGAGGCTGCCGCCGCAACGGATTAAGCCTTCTTCTCGCCCCGACATGCTGCCGATAGTCACATCGCCGTCGGTGATCAGGTAGGAGTTGCCGACCGCGCCGCCAATTTCAATGCCTTTGATGGAGCGAATGTCAAAGCTGTCCAGAACGTCGCCACGCACGCGGGTGTAGCCGGGGAAGTTGATGTTGCCCACCTCCAGGTCGACATCGCCGTGAATGATATAATCTTCCGAGACGGATAAGGTGTTTTCCGAATAATCGACCCGACCGCATAATTCGGCGATAAAGCGCTGGCCACCGTCTTCAACGCGGACACCGCCACCGAGCCTGATCTCGAGTTCCTTGCCCTGTATCGGGGCGAGCACTTTGCCGGTGACTGTGGAAGAGCCCTGGCCGTATTCCGCCGGGTGAAGGATGGCGATCTCTTCATCCGGCTCGACACTTGTGAACAGGTTGAGGGTGTAGAGGTCGAGTTTACCTTCTTCGTTTTCTTCAAGTTGAATGTTGTGGTCTGCGCCGGTTCGGATCAGTACTTCCAGCCAGGCATCCGCACCCGGTTCGGGTGGTTCCGTGGAGGCAACAACCACATGGCGTTGAGCCTTCCTTTTTGAGGCAAGGCGGCACATCTCTTCGACGGCGGGCAGGTCGACACCGTCTTCAATGCCGGCCTGGGAAAGCGCACTAAGGACATGTTGGGTGGGGATTTCAACATCCTTTTCGGCGAGAGGGATCAGACTGACCATGGCCGACATTTCGTCTTCGGCAACGCTAATCTGTAAACTGTACTCCTCGGTATGTTCTTCGTGAACAACGTTACCGGGAGTCTCGCCAAACGGGCTGGTTTCATTTTCGGTGGTTTCAGACATCCTGTCTCATCCGCAGCTGGGCAATAACCTAGGCTTATCTACCCTTGTCGGTCTGCGTTAGCCGAGAGTTTAATAATAATGTTAAGGCGTTGGCAGAAGATCGGTTTTTTTCAACATTTCGCTGAAGGAATTGGCGTGAACCGGGCGACTGAAATAGTAGCCTTGGGCCTGGGAGCAGCCGAGCTGCAACAGCAGTCGGCGTTGGTCGTTTGTCTCAACGCCCTCGGCGATAATGGACAGATCAAGCGTCCGTCCCAAGGTGATAATGGTCCGGGCGATTCCACTGTTGTCTTGTGACATGGTCGTGACAAACGAGCGGTCGATTTTCAGTTTGTCAATGGGGAAGCGGTTTAAATGGCTCAAGGAAGAATAGCCGGTACCGAAATCGTCGATGGCCAGGGTGATGCCCAGTGTCGTCAGGCGATTCATCAGATCAATGGCCGCATCGACATCCTCCATCAGCAGGCTTTCCGTCAACTCCAGCTCCAGGTGTTTTGCCGCCAAGCCGCTTTTGTCAAGAATCTGTTCAATGTCGCCGACCAGGTTTTCGTTCCGGAATTGGCGGGCGGACAGATTGACGGCAATTTTCAACTCCGGATGATTTTGCTGCCACAGGACGGTTTGTCGGCAGGCCTGTTCCAGAGCCCAGGCGCCGATCTCCTCAATGACACCGGTTTCCTCGGCCAGAGGAATGAAGTCGTTGGGAGAGATCAGACCGTGTTCGGGATGCATCCAGCGCAGCAGAGCTTCGCTGCCGATAATGCGGCCACTGTCCATGTCAACCTGAGGCTGGTAATAAACCACCATCTCCTGGCGTTGCAAGGCCTTGCGCAGGTTGTTTTCCAATTGCAGTCGGCGACCGGCATGGGCGTTCATATCCGGCGTATAGAATTGAAAGTTGTTGCGGCCCCTTTCTTTGGCGCGATACATGGCGGTGTCGGCAAAGCGGATCAGTTGGTCGACCTCAATACTGTCTTCCGGGGCAACACTGATACCGATGCTGGTGGTCAGACACATCTCTTCACCATCGATGACCACCGGCTCGGTGACCAGGTCGGAAAGCTTCTTGGCCAGAGAAACAACGTCGGATAACTCATGGATATCTTCCAGCAGCACCAGAAATTCATCACCGCCGAAACGCGCAACGGTGTCGGTATCGCGTAACGTTTCCTGCATGCGTTGGGACAGGGTGGTCAGGATACGGTCGCCGACGGCATGCCCTAATGTGTCGTTGATGTTTTTAAATCGATCCAAGTCGAGTAACAGCAACACGGCCTGGCTTTTATGACGGCGGGCTTTGGCAATGGCCAGTTTGAGGCGGTCGCTGATCAGCAAACGGTTGGGCAGCCCGGTTAAGGGATCGTGATAGGCCTGGTGAACCAGCTTGTCTTCCGCGGCTTTGCGTTCGGAGATATCGCTGATAATCGCTTGGACCAGGCGCCCCTGATCAAATTCAATCCAGCGAGCATTGATCTCAACCGGGAACGTACTATCGTTCTGGCGGAATTGCATGGTCTCAAAACGGACGCCCTGTTCGACTTTCAGCTGCTCCCAGAACAGCTCGCACTCCTGCGGACTCAGATCGCATAAATCCTTAAGCTTGTAAGTCAGCAGCTCCTCGTGTGGATAACCGTAGGCGTCAATGGCGCGTTCGTTGGCGTCAATGATTTGTCCCTGAGTGTTGATCAACAGGACAATATCATTGGCAAAACGGGTCAGGTTGTCGAAACGCTGGCTGAGCATCTGATGTTGCAGTTGCTGCTGATAATAACTGGCCTGATATAAGGCCTGTTGGCGCCGCCACCACAGCAACATCAGTAGCCCCGCTGTCGCCAGAATCAGGACCGCGGTGACCACTTCAACGGCGGCGATTCGGAACAGCGGCGCCATCACCTCTTTTTCATCGATTTTCGCCACCAGATACCAGGGACTGCCCTCCACTTTTCTGACCGAGGCCAGCACCGGAACGCGGCGGTAATCATACCCGAAGAACACGCCTTCTTTTTCTTCCGTAATCCGTTTACCCGGACTGTCGTAGCCTTTGGGAGGATCCGCCGTGACCAACATTTCCGGTGAGACCAGATGACGGGTCGGCGTCAGGCGAAGCACCTTGTCACCAACTTTTCGTACCAGAACCGATTCGGCACTGGGGCTGGGGACCGGCCACGAGGTCATCAGCGGGACCAGAAAATGCTCGGGATTGATAATAAACACCAGGGCACCGAAAACCTCCTGGCCGGAATCACCATGGCGATACAGGGGCGCAATCAGATTCATATGGACATGCGTGGTGCGCAAGTCGGCATGGCTGTGACCATGATGAACCGTCCTGTGGCTGTGTACGTGGAACAGCTTGCTGAAGATCACCTGACGATGTTGTAGAGCCATGACCAACGGCTCCGGGTCAATATGGTCTTTCATGTTGATGCTGTCGCCGACGCTGAGGATCGGTTGTCCCGAAGCATCAGTGAGGACGATGGCATGGTCTTCACTGTCACTCAATGCCGGAGTCAGAGCCTGGATGATGTGGTTGGCGCGGTCTGGTGTACGCTGATGGATAAACGCTTCAATGCTGTCGAGCAGGTCGCGGTTGGCTGTGAGCAGGCGGGCGTGAATGATCCGCTCATGGCGCCAGTGACCTACCTGACGGGCTTTGAGGTTGGTCAGCATGGTCAAGTTGATTTGTGCCGCTTCGGTGATGGTTTTTTTTTGGTAATCGTAGAACACGGCTGCCGCCAGGCAGACCAGAATGGTCAGACAAAAGAACACCAGCAACAGAATGAGTTTCCCACTGTTTTGCTGGTGGTGCATCGTCGCGTGATGGTCTGCCGGTGAAGCCATGAGCTGCTTTCATAAAAGATTGATGCCGCCGAAATAACGCTTTGAGGTCTTTGCAAAAAACGCGCGTTTATAAATAAATCAGAGACGATCTTTTTAATGGCCCAGTCATGGGCTCATAAATTAAAAAAATAATGTTTATCAACGGATGAGTCAATCCTACCCAGAAAAGCGCCATAATTCAAGTAATCACGATAAGTTTGAGACACGACGCAGGCGCAGAAACCAAGCTTCGGCCAACTCGCTGCTGATCAACAGGAAGATAGCCAGCAGAATGCCGGGGATTTGCAGCGGGATAAACAGGCTGATCAGCCAGCATAGCAACAGATAGGCAAATTTAACCACAGTGGCCTGGCCGAGAATGACGGTGTGGTGGGTGGCGGTAAAATAGGCGCGTAACAGGTTGGTGCCGCCATACGCCAGTGGAAAGACAGCACACAGGCTCAACGGCAGGATGATGTAGTGGCGCAGAGATTCCGCAAGGCCGAACATGTTTTCAAAGATCACCTGGTTGGCCGGGCCGGCAATGCCGAGGGTCAACAGCCCCATGCCGAGACTGGTCCACCAGAAGAAGCGGAGCAAAACGGCATAATCTTGCGGCTGTTCGACCAGGGTCAGGTAGGCTTGTTGCAGGTTGCGCATCGGACCGGCGAGCATGAACAGCAGGGCGCGGATCACGCCGAACGAGGCCAGGGCCAGGTTGGCATCGGGGAGCCGACTGATAATGGCGTTGATCACCACCGGAATGGTTTGCTGCAACCCGGAGGAAAAGGCCACCGGCAGGGCAAAACGGAGAATCTCACCGGTGGTTTTTTCATTACGGCTGTCGAACGGCACATGGCAACGCCAGGCGAATAACCCCATCATGGTGGACTCAACGACAATACACATCAGCAGGGCAAAGGCCCCCAGCTCCGGACCGTTAAACCAGCGTTGGCCGAGGTACAGCCAGAACAGCAAGGCGCCGATACGGATGCCCGTGGCCAGCGACACCAGGTTGGTGCGTCGGGCGCGGATCACCAGCCCCTGAAAGAAACCGCGAAAGCCGGTAAAAAAAGGCAGCAGCGCCATCAGTGCCAACACCCGCTTGGCGCCATCCGCTACCGGCGGTGACACGCCGAGGATGGTTTGCAGTAACACATCGCCCAAAAAGGTGTGGGCGATGAGATTGAGCATGGTCGACACATAAATGGCGATGAGAATGACGCACAGCATCATGCTGCGAAAGGAACTCTTGCCGCGCACGATGGCGATGGTGATGGTGTGATTCTGGTACGACGGCGAAGCAAACAGCAGATGGACGACCATGGCCACGGAAAACGACGCCAGGGCGATGACATAATCATCCACTCGCGCCAGAGCCGCGTTGATGATGGAGTGGGAGACACTCATCAACTGGACGTTAAGCACCAGCGGGAAGAAAAACCAGCTGATCTCCTTCATGGTCAGGACGGGACGTTGTGAATCAGTGGTCATCATGGGAACAACGTCAGCAGGTCCTGCGGCTGCTCGACACTCCAGGTATAGGACGCGTCACCGGCGATGCCGAAACCATACCGGCAAAAGCAGCTGACCACTCCGGCGGCCTGGGCACAGTACAGATCCGTGTGGTGGTCGCCGATCATCACGGCTCTGGAAGGAGACACGTTCAACGTTGCCATGGCATGGGTCAACGGCAGGGGGTGGGGCTTTTTTTCAGCGAGGCTGTCTCCGCCGAGGACCAGAGCAAACGGCTCCAGCAGGTTCAGGCGGCGCAGCAGATCCATGGCCAGAGCGTAAGGTTTATTCGAGACGACTGCCAGCACCTTGTCCTGGTGCCGGGCGAGAAAGTTTTCAATGCCGGGATAGATGCGCGTGTGATCGATCAGATGCTCAGCGTAAAGCTGCAGAAACATCACGCGGTGTTCAGGCTGGTACATGCCCTCAGGCAGGGCGCGCTGGACCAGGCGGGTGGCGCCGTCGCCAACGTAACTGAGGGCGAGCTGTTCGGCAATGGGGTCCAGCCCCAGGGACACGCGCAGGCGATTTACCGCAGCAGCCAGATCGCGTGCCGAGTCGACCAGGGTGCCGTCCAGGTCGAAAAAAAATCCGTCGATCTCCTTCATGACAACAGACCGAGCAGCCAGGCCCACAGGCCGGCTTCGTCAATTTTGTAGTAGAGCACGATGGCCACGGCCAGCGGCGAAACAAAGCGGATCAGGACATGCCACAGCGGATAGACCCAACCGGAGCCGCCGGCCATCAGTTCCTCCTTTTCCTCATCGCCACCCCAGAACCAGCCGACATAAATGGCAATCAACAGACCGGCGATGGGCAGCAGATAGTTGGAGGCAATCAGGTCGGCGGAATCGAAAAATGAGCGGTCGCCGATAAAGGTCCAGCCGGCCATGACATTGTACGACAGGGCGGTGGGAATGCCGACGGCAAAGGCCAGGGCGGCAATGGTGCAGGTGGCGGTTTTTCGGCCCCAGCCGCGCTCGTCAATGAGATAAGCGACCTGGGCTTCGAGCAATGAGATGTTACTGGTCAGGGCGGCAAAGGCCAGCAGCAGGAAAAAGAACACGGCGAGAATCGCGCCACCGGGAATCTGCGAAAACACCACCGGAATGGTTTTGAAAATCAGTCCCGGTCCGGCTGCCGGTTCCATGCCGACGGCAAAGACGATGGGGAAGATGGCCAGCCCGGCCATCAGGGCGATGAGCGTATCGAGAATCACCACGCGCAGCCCGGCGGCAAACAGATCTTCCTCCCGCTTGAGGTACGAGCCGTAGGTGATCATGGCCGCCATGCCCAGCGACAGGGTAAAGAAGGAGTGGCCGAGCGCTTCGAGCACCGAGCCGGGGTTGAGCTTGCTGAAATCCGGGCTGAACATGAATTCCAGACCCTGGCGGGCGCCGGGGCTGAGCATGCCGTTGACGAACAGCAGGGTCAGCAGCACGAACAGGATCGGCATGAGGATCTTGCTCCAGCGCTCAATCCCCTTCTGGACGCCGCTGATGACGATGCCCAGACACAGAGCCATGAAGACAAAGTGCCACAGGGTTTGGCGACCACCGTCGGCAATCAGGGTGCCGAACATCCCTTCGACCACGGCCGGATCACTGCCGGCAAAGCGGCCCATCACAGCCCGGTAGACATAATCCAGGGTCCAACCGGCCACCACCGAGTAGTAGGAGCTGATGATAAACGCGGCGCTGACACTGATCCAACCCGGTGTCTGCCACCAGGAATGTTTGTGTTCCAGAGCGATGAAGGCGCCGATGGCGTCCTTTTTCGTGTGGCGACCGACCATCAGTTCGGCCAGCATGATCGGCAGTCCTACCAGCACGATACATACCAGATAAACCAGAACAAAGGCACCGCCGCCGTTCTGGCCGGCGATGTAGGGGAATTTCCAGATGTTGCCGAGACCGACCGCGCTACCGGCGGCAGCGAGGATAAAACCGAGGCGGGTGCCCCATTGGGGGCGCTGGGTCGGTGATGAAGCCATGGGTCCTACTCCCTCGCGCCAAAGATGGCAGTGCCGACCCGGATCAGGGTGGCGCCTTCCTCAATGGCAATTTCAAAGTCGTGACTCATGCCCATGGACAGCGTCGCCATGCTGACATCGGCCAGATTGAGCGCGTCAATTTTTTCAGCCAATTCCCGCAGCAAACGAAACCAGGGCCGTACTTGTTCGAGATCGTCGGCATACGGCGGCAGGGCCATCAATCCTTCCACGCGCAGGTGGGGGAGTTCAGACAACTGCTGCACCAACGCCGCAGCCTCATCGACCGGCACGCCGGCTTTGCTCGCTTCGTCACCGACATTGACCTGGACGAGAATGCGGGCAACTGCATCCACCTTGCCCCATTGCTTGTCGATCTCTTGGGCCAGCGACAGCCGGTCCACCGAATGGATCAATTCGGTTTTTCCCGCCAGGTACTTCACTTTATTGCTTTGCAGGGCACCGATGAAATGCCAGCGTATCGGGCCGGTGACGCTCTGGTGCTTGTCGATAAACTCCTGAACGTAGCTTTCGCCGAACAGCGTCTGGCCGACGTTTAAGGCCTCCTCAATCAGGGACGCCGGTTTCTTCTTTGACACGGCAATCAGCTGAACATTCTGCGGATCGCGCCCGCAACGGTGGCAGGCTGCCGTGATGCGTTGATGAATCGTTTCAAGGTTGTGGGCAATTTCAACAGACATGAGTCTTCCCGTCAGGATGGGGTGTCGTTGGCGGCAAACAGTTGTACGGCACCGAGTTGAATCAGATCGCTGACAATTTGTGACAGGGGCAGGCCGACGACACTGGTGTAGCTGCCGTGGATGGCGGTGACCATAAAGGCGCCCAGCCCCTGAATTGCGTAGGAACCGGCCTTGTCCGCCGGTTCACCACTGGCAATGTACCCCTCAATCTCCCGGCCTGTCAATGGCCGGAACCAGACCTCGGTGATCTCGCAGCGCACAATGTCTTCCTCGGTCTCGCGGTCGTGGATGGTATAGGCCGACATCACCTGGTGGCTGCGCCCCGACAGAAGCTGCAACATGCGTCGGGCATCGTCGTGGTCGATGGGCTTGCCGAGAATCTGCTGATCGCAGACGACGATGGTGTCGCTGCCGATGAACCAGCGGCCGTTGATGTCGCTGCGGTTGGCCACGTCGAGGGCTTTGTCGCGGCTGAGGCGTTTGACAAACGCCTCGGCGGCTTCGCCTGCGAGGCGTTCCTCGTCAATCCGGCTCGGCACCACTTGAAAAGAGATGCCGAGACCGGCGAGCAGTTCGCGGCGGCGTGGTGATGCCGAGGCCAGCACGATATCGGGCACGTTATCCGTCATGGAACACTCCCTTCATCTGCTGCAGCCAGAGATCCCAGGCTTCCAAAGCGCGATCGGCCATGGCCAGACGACGCAGTGCCCGTTTCATTTTACGTCCTTGCAGGGGCGGGAACAGTCCGTAATTGACGTTCTGCGGCTGGAAGTGTTGCGGATCGCTGTCACGCAAATGGCCGAGCAGAGCTCCACAGGCAGTTTCCGCTGCCGGCAACGGCAGGGATTTTCCGCGTAGGTCGCCGGCGGCGATCAGGCCGGCCAGGTAGCCGCAGGCGGCGGATTCAACATAGCCTTCGACGCCGGTGATTTGTCCGGCAAAATAGAGGCGCGGGTCGCTGGTTAGTTGCAGGCGGCCGTTGAGGCAACGCGGCGCGTTGATGAAGGTATTGCGGTGGACGCTGCCGAGGCGCTCGAATTCAGCTTGCTCCAGTCCGGGAATGGTACGGAAAATGCGCCGTTGTTCCGGGTAGGTGAGTTTAGTCTGAAAGCCGACGATGTTGTAGCTGGTGGCGTGGCGGTTGTCCTGACGCAGCTGAATGACGGCATAGGGTTCTTTGCCGGTCCTCGGGTCGGGCAGGCCGACCGGTTTCATCGGTCCGAAGGCCAGGGTCTGTTCGCCGCGCTCGGCCATCTCTTCAATGGGCATGCAGCCTTCAAAGTGGATCATTTTCTCAAAATTGTGCGCCGGAACCTTGTCGGCGGCGACCAGTTCGGCGACAAACGCCTGATACTGCTCTTTGTTCATTGGGCAGTTGACGTAGTCGGCATCGCCCTTGTCGTAGCGCGAGGCGCGCCAGGCCACGGAGAAGTCGATGGAATCGGCGGTGATAATGGGAGCGATGGCATCGTAGAAGTAGAGACTCTCTTCACCGGTCAGCTGGGCAATGCGTCCGGCCAGGGTGGGCGAGGTCAACGGGCCGCTGGCAATAATCACCGGGCCGTGTTCCGGGATGTCCACCACTTCTTGTCGTTTCAGCGTGATGCGGGGATGAGCGGCGATTTTGGCGCCAACCCAGTCGCTGAAGGCGTCACGATCCACGGCCAGAGCCCCACCAGCCGGTACGGCGGTGGCATCAGCCGCCTGCATGAACAGGCTGTCGGCGCGACGTAGCTCCTCTTTCAGGCAACCGACGGCGTTGTTCATGCCGGTGCCGCGCAGGCTGTTGGAACACACCAGCTCGGCCAGTCCTTCACGCTGATGCGCCGGTGAAAACTGCGTCGGTTTCATTTCCAGCAGGCATACATCGATGCCGAGTTCCGCCGCCTGCCAGGCGGCTTCGCAGCCGGCGAGTCCGCCGCCGATAATGGTGAGCTGTGGTGATGGGTCAGGTTTGGTCATGTCAGACATGATGTGTTGTCCTTTGTCTCAGCAGACTGACAAAAAAACGTGTGCCGCTTCAGGTCTTGGCGACGGTGAGCGGCACACGTTGAATCTGTTTGAACTGTGTTCCCAATCGGGAAGGACTTAAGCGTCCTTGGTCGTGGTCTTTTTTGCCGGCGTCTTCTTTTTGGCTGTTGTCGCGGTTTTTTTCGCGGGTGCTTTTTTGACCGGCGCCTTTTTGGCTGTGCTTTTCGCCGGGGCTTTTTTTGCGGCTGGTTTCTTTTTGGCCGCTGTTTTCGCCGGAGCTTTGGCCGGTTTTTTCTCCGGCGGCACCACCGTGATCTCCCAGTCACAATTTTCCTGCGGGCATTTATGGACGGTCCCGTAGCGTTTGGTGGTCTTTTCCACGGTCAGCGGAAAGCCGCATTTGGGACAGGGTTTTTCCATGGGTTTGTCCCACAGGGCGTATTTGCATTTCGGGTAACGGTTGCAGGAGTAGAAGATTTTACCGTAGCGGCTTTTTTTCTCCATCAGCTCGCCTTCTTTGCACTGCGGGCAGGTAATGCCCAATGCCTTGGGCTTGACCAACGGCTGTATGTTCTTGCAGTCAGGGTAGGCGCTGCAGGCGAGAAACTTGCCGTAACGGCCCATCTTGATCAGCATGGGCGCGCCGCATTTTTCACATTTTTCCTCAGAAACTTCCGGCTCCTCCTGATCACCGCCTTCGAGAGGCTCGGTGTGGCGGCAGTCGGGGAAGCCGCTGCAGGCGAGGAATTTACCGGAACGGCCCAGCTTGATGACCAGCTCTTTGCCGCATTCCGGGCAAATCTTGTCTGTTTTTTCCGTGGTCAGGTCGGCCTTGGAGATCTCCTGTTCTTTTTGTTTGAGCAGGGCAACAAACGGCTCCCAGTACTCCTTGAGCAGAGGCTTCCACTGCTTTTCACCGCGCGACACCGCATCGAGTTCTTCCTCGAAGTTGGCGGTGAAATCATAATCAACGTATTTGGTGAAATGGTTGGCCAGCAGATCGTTGACCACCATGCCGACATCCTCGGCGTGGAAGGCGCGTTTTTCCAGGCGCACGTATTTGCGGGTCACGAGAGTGTTCATGATCGACGCATAGGTGGACGGGCGACCAATGCCGTACTCTTCAAGAATCTTGACCAAGCTTGCCTCGGTGTAACGCGGCGGCGGCTGGGTGAAATGCTGGTTGGGGATGATCTCTTTGCTCGCGACGCTCTCCTGCTCCTGCAACGGCGGCAGCATCCCCTCCTGCTCTTCCGGCTCATTGCCCTCGTCGGTGCCTTCGATGTACAGCTTCATAAAGCCGGGGAAGCGGATCACTTGCCCGTTGGCGCGGAAGTTGTGCTGCACGTCCCCGCCCTGGGTGGTGATGTCTACCGTGGTGGCGTCGAGAATCGCCTGGGCCATCTGCGAGGCCACGGTGCGCATCCAGATCAGCCGGTAGAGCTTGTATTGATCCGAGTTCAACGCCGCCTTGATCTTTTCCGGATGGTTGGCAATGGAGGTCGGCCGGATCGCCTCATGCGCTTCCTGGGCATTCTTGGCTCGGCTTTTATACACGCGTGGCTTGGCCAGCGCATAGTCCTCGCCGTAGATACTGGTGATCACCTCGCGTGCTTCGCTGGTGGCCTGTTCTGACAGGGCCACGGAGTCCGTACGCATATAGGTGATCAGACCGACGGCGCCCTGACCGATATCGATGCCCTCGTAGAGTTTCTGGGCCACGGTCATGGTTTTGCGTGCTGAAAATCCGAGTTTGCGGCTGGCTTCCTGCTGCAGGGTACTGGTGGTGAAAGGGGCGGCCGGAGAACGTTTTTTCTCCTTGCTGGTGACGCTCTCCACCTGCAGCGGCAGGGCACTGATCTCCTTGACCAGTTGCTCGGCAGCCTGCTGGTTTTCAATGTGGAACTTGTCGAGCTTTTTGCCGTCAATGGCGTTGAGCTTGGCTTCGAATGTTGCGCCGTCGCCGTTGGCAAGCTGCGCTTCAATGCTCCAGTATTCGCGTGATTCAAATGCCTGAATCTCTTTTTCCCGCTCACACACCAGCCGCAAAGCGACGGATTGGACGCGACCGGCGGACAGACCGTAGCGGATTTTCTTCCACAAAAACGGTGACAGGGTAAAACCGACCAGATAGTCGAGGATCACCCGGGCCTGCTGGGCATTGACCAGATCACGGGAAATGTGGTGCGGCTCGGCTACGGCTTTGAGAATCGCCGGTTTGGTGATCTCATGGAAGGTTACCCGCTTGACTTTGGGGTGGTCGCTGTTCTCGTCAATGCCCAGGGCTTCAAGCAGATGCCAGGCAATGGCCTCTCCCTCACGGTCGAGGTCAGTGGCGAGAAGCAGTTCTTCGCATTTGGCCACTTCCTTGGCCAGCAGTTCGATGTGTTTCTGGCTTTCCGGCAGAATATGGTATTTGGGCACGAAGCCGCCCTCGACATCGACAGACCCCTGTTTGCTGGGCAGGGCTCGGATGTGGCCGTAAGAGGCCAGTACCTTATAATCCTTGCCGAGGAATTTTTCGATGGTTTTTGATTTTGCGGGCGATTCGACGATAACCAGTGAACGTGCCATGAAATGTCCTTGAAACGGTCTGTAATTTTCCGGCTGACCTTCATTGGCGCCGGTACAAATAAAAAAGCTGCCGGTGGTTCACCCGCAGCCCGTTGTTGTTTCAGTGATAAAGCCTGTTCCAGTTATCTTCAAGAATACAGTCGATTTCTCTGGATCCTTCATATTGAAGACTGGCAAACATGGCCAGAATGGTGATCGACTTTACATCGTCCAGGGTACTTACTTCCCCCTCATTCTGACAGGCTTTGAGGATGATCTCCTCTTCGAGCTCCGATGTCAGGATTCCGGCTGCGCGTAATTTAACCAGGAACCCTCGAGCTTCACGGGTCAGGCATTGCCTTTCCTGTGGGGCATAAACGCGGATCAGTGGTGGCGACAGAAGCGTCTGGTCCGCTTCGGGCGGTTGCTGCAGGGTGACTTTTTCCATCCATGAAAAAGCGGCGTTGATCTCTTCTTCCTTGAACCCGGCCGATAACAGCTCTTCGACAATTTCACGCTCGCTGGAAAAATCGTGTTCGTTCATAAAATACTGGGCAATAATACCCACAATGATCAGCACACGTTCGTTCAAAAAAACACCTGTCGAGATCGTGGTTTCAGGATGGAAATGCCCGTATATAGTGCCCTCCGGGCAGCGATTGGGCGAGGCCCAGAAGCTCCAAGTGCAGCACGATAGCCGAAACCTCCATAGGTGTCAAGCCACTTTCCGTGGCCAATTTGTCGAGATGTCGCGGGGTGTTACTCAGTTTGTCCAACACCATGTTCTGACTGTTGCTCAATGGCGGCAATGTTGCCTCGTTCTCCTTGATGGCTCTGTTGTGCCGTTTTACGCCAAAGTGGTCAAGGATATCCTGAGGTTGACAGATGAGGGTCGCGCCGTCACGGAGGAGTTTCAGGCATCCGGCGACCTGGGAATCGTACGGAGAGCCGGGCACGGCAAACACCTCTCTGCCCTGTTCAAGGGCAAAGTCCGCCGTAATCAGCGAACCGCTTTTCAGTGCGGCTTCGATAATCACCACCCCTTCACTGAGACCACTGATGATGCGATTGCGACCGGGAAAATTGCCGGGTTTTGGCGCGGTGCCGGGGGGATATTCGGAGACAATGATGCCGTTTTGGGCAATCTGTTCAAACAGATGACGATTTTCAATGGGATAGATCCGGTCGATGCCGCAGCCGAGCACGGCAATGGTGGATCCCGGCCCCTTTAAAGCGCCGCGGTGGGCCGCGCTGTCAATACCGCGTGCCAGACCGCTGACGATGGTCAGGTTGTGTTCGGAGAGCGTGTGGGCGAGTGTTTCCGTCCAGCGTTGTCCGGCCGGGCTGCTGCGTCGTGAGCCGACCAGAGCGAGAGTTTGTCCCTGCGGCCATTGTCCACGCAGATACAGCAGAGCCGGTGGATCGCAGATGTGGCGTAACGCTTGCGGATAATCATCATCCCACAGACTGGTCAAGCGCACCTGAAGCTGGTTCAGAGTTGTGATGATCCGTTGGAATTCCGGGTCCTGTTGTTGTGGCGGGACACCAAGGGTTTTACTTTTAACGTGGGCATATTTTGCCCAATGCTGTGGAGAAACCGCCAGAGCCGCTTCGGCACTGCCGTAATGATGGATCAATTGGATAAGGCGTTGGCGACCCAGTCCGGCCGTCAGGTGGAGGCGTAACCAGGAAATCTCTTGCGGAGTCATTGTGTGGGGCTTTTCTAATGTTGTTGACAAAAGAAAAGGATTGGCACGAAGGCCAATCCTTTTCGCGATCAGTGGGGGGCGAACGACCTATTCCATCTCGCTGTAAACAAGATCGCCGCGATAGATCGGTTCAGCGGACTTGAGAATGACCGCTGCCGACGTCTGCGCATCGGTTTTGACCACCAGGGCGCGACCGAGCAGGGTGTCCGGAAGGACGATATTGCGGTCCTGCAGGGCCAGTTCCGTAGCATGACGGGGGCGGACGATGGTCATCATGTTGCCGACAGCCAGGCCGTCATCGCGACCGAGGTCAATATAGAAAATGTCGCGCTGGCCAAACGTGATTTTTTCCGGATGGGCGGCAATGATACACCCTTCCAGCGGGGTTTCCGAACGCTTGAGAGCAATGGTGGCGTCGTGCTCAGCCATCGGCAGCAAGATGTCACCGCGCTCTATTTCATTGACCGCTTTGGTGATGGTGCCCGAGTAAACCTGTTCATGGGCCGTGGTCAGTTGAAGGTCGCCGCGATAAACAATCTGGACGCCGAGTTTGGCACCGGTCTGCGGATGGAGAACCGGATCGGCCAGCTTGAAAACCTGGTATGTGTTGCCGACGACGGCCTGATCATCACTCATCTGCACAAAGACGGTGTCGCCCTGAGTCATCATGATGCGATTGTCTACGGTATCCACCAGGCGACCGACATTTTCCAGGCGGTCATTGCTGATGAAACTGTTGAGATCGCCGTCGGTGGTAAAAGTGCTCTCTTCCACCGGTTCCGGGAGAAGTTCTCCGGCCGCCTCTTCGACAACAGGCTCGCCCTGGGCATATTCAGGCAGCAGTTCAATGCGTCCGTCATAAATCGCCAGCTTCTGGCCGGGGTAGATCAGGTGGGGGTTGCGGATAAACGGATTATTGGCCCACAGATTCGGCCAGTACCAGGGGTCGGTAATGAACCGTTTTGAAATCCCCCACAGGGTGTCCCCTTTCTGGATGGTGTAAATACGGGGATTGTCCTGAGCTATGGCCACTGCCGGAAGCAGAAGCAGGCAGGCCAGAATTATCAGTTTGTTCATCCTCATGGTGATCTCCTCTTGTGACATCGTATCAAACGGTTGTCCTCAGGGCATAGTTCGTGATTGCGTCGGCCGGCAGGAGACCGCCAACCTACTGACTTTAAAGATACACTATTCTTTCAAGCTGGCCAGCCCGGCTTCGGCTTTCTTGGCCGCCGGACTGTCCGGATAATTCGCGATCAGCCGGTTGAGGGTCGCTTGGGCATGCTGGGGCTGGTTGTTTTTTTTCAGAACGACCGCCATATTATACAATGCTTCCGCCGCCTTGTTGTCATCAGGGTAATGGTTCACCACGGCGGCATAGTTACTTAAAGCCTGTTGCGTTTTCCCTTGCGCCTGTTGCGACTGGGCCAGACGGAAACAGGCCGTTGCGGCAAACGGATTTTCCGGGTAAAGCCGCAGAAATTCACTGAAGCCGCGTTCCGCAGCGGTATAACGTTCCTGAGTATAATCGGCAAAGGCCTGACGGTAAATTTCCGTCGCCGAAGGTTGTGTTGTATTTGTCTCAGCTGCCGCCGGGGCGGTTTGTGTCGTGGTTGCTGCCGCTTGGGGGCGGGATTTCAGTTGCTCAATGTCCTGTTGGATGGTATTGAGCAGGGTCTGGTTTTCACCGATTTGATTTTCCAGACGGGAAACCAGCGCCGTGAGGGTGTCGATCTGTTGTTGCTGAGCCTGGACCTGACGCTCGAGAGGACGAGAGAAGGAGCTGTTCTGAGGAGAAGACGCCGGGGCACATCCATAACACAGCCAGAGGGAACACAGGGCAATAACGGCAAGCGAGCGGCGCATGTAGACGGTCCTTCACGGTGAGGGGACAAGAAACATAAAAATAATGCAAAATATTCTAATATTTATAGGCTTTTTGTCATCTTGTCAAGGAGGAAACCCTTTGACATACGGGTGATTTTATTCTGAAAATCACGTATGCTGACGACGCGGAGAACGACAACCTCTGCCATGCATGGGCTTTTTAGCATTGACAGAGCACTAGAGCCAATTTTGTTGATTTAGGATGGGTGTTGGAACAGAACATGAAGAATGTGGAATTGCTGGTTCCGGCCGGCGATATGGATAAATTGAAAACGGCGCTGCGTTTTGGCGCGGATGCCGTGTATGTGGGAGGCCGGCAATTCGGACTGCGTGCGGCGGCGGGGAATTTTGATTTCGAAGAGCTGCGCCAGGCCATTGATGTGACCCATCAGCAGGGTAAACGCATTTTTCTTACCCTCAACGCCTATCTGCGCCCGGAAGACCTTGACGGGTTGGATGCCTATCTTGAAGCACTGCGCCCTTTGGCGACGGATGGCTATATTGTCTCGGATCCCGGCGTGTTGATGCGAATCAAGCAGATCGATCCACACCGCGAAATCCATCTGTCCACCCAGGTTAATACCACCAATGGCGAAAGTTGCCGGTTCTGGCAGCAGCAGGGGGTGGATCGGGTTAATCTGGCCCGGGAACTCAATCTTGAGGAGATCCGGCAGATCCGCCAATGCAGCGATATCGGGCTGGAGGTGTTTGTCCATGGGGCCATGTGTGTCGCTTATTCGGGACGCTGCCTGCTGTCAACGGCGTTGACCGGACGCAGTGCCAATGAAGGTGCTTGCGCCCAACCCTGTCGATGGAACTATGCCCTGGTCGAGGAAACCCGCCCCGGTCAGTATTTTCCCATTGAAGAGGATGGCCGGGGTACCTATATCATGAACAGCCGTGATTTGTGTCTGCTCGACCAGGTGCCGGCCCTGATCGACGCCGGAGTCAACAGCCTGAAAATCGAAGGGCGCATGAAAACCCTCTATTATGTTGCCGCGGTGACGCGCGTCTACCGGGCCGCCATCGATCGCTATCTGGCGGATCCGGCGAACTATCGGTGTGATCCGTTGTGGGTGGAAGAGCTGGACAAGGTCAGTCATCGTCCTTACACCACCGATTATCTTCCTGCGGATGACGCGGCTGTTCATGCCGCGGATTCCCGCTATCGGCGCACCCACGATTTTATCGGTGTGGTGCGTGATGTGGATGAGGGGCGTGTGCTGATTGAAGGAAGGAATCGTTTTGCCGTCGGCGATACCATCGAAGTGATCGGGCCGCACATGCGTCAGGCCGCTTTCAGCGTGCCGCCCTGCCACACCGAGCAGGGCGAATCCGTGCCGGTGATCCAGCCCAATGCCCGGGTGTGGATGACGATTCCCGGCACGGCGGCCGTCGGCGACCTGCTGCGTCGTGAAAAAAATCAACCCGGCTGGACCGTTGCCGGATAAGCGTCAGGGGCTTTGCCAAAAGGCACGAAAATAGTCGGGCATATATATCGTCTGGCGGTTTTGTGAGGTGTTGAAACTCACCTGTTTCAAAACCGTGCTTGCGTTAAGTTCGTCATCACCAGAGGAGTTTTATGTTTTCACAACCTTTTACGTCACCGGTGGATTTGCCTTTCAACTGGAACAGCTTGGCCGGTGGCTTTGAACTGCACGGTCCCCTTCAAGACCCGGGCGGCACAGGCGTTTTTATCGTGCTGGTGGGTTCCTCGCTGTTGCTGGCCGCCGACAATCAACTGCCGCAACAACTGCCCCCTGATCTGCACCAATCGCCTCTCTATATCGGCCGGTGGCACGGCCGGCCCTGTCGTGTTGTTCGTCTCCCCGCCGGTCAGGAGCCGGTTGCCGGGCTGGTGGCTTACGATTTGCAGGCCGACGACCCGGATCTATCTTTGAGCCTGTTGTCGTTGGGCGTTTTGGCCCAACAGTTGATGCGCTGGCAGAAAAACAGTGCTTATTGTGCCAACTGCGGCGGGAGCTGCAACTGGAACGGCGATGGCTGGGGACGCCGGTGCGACTCCTGTCAGCGGCATCATTTTCCGCATATTCATCCCTGTGTCATCGTGCTGATTCGGCGCGGCGATGAATTATTGCTGGTGCGCAAAGCCAACTGGGTGCCGGGCCGCTACAGTCTGGTCGCGGGGTTTGTCGACAGTGGCGAATGCCTCGAAGACGCGGTGCGCCGCGAAGTGCGCGAAGAAACAGGGGTCGAGGTGGACAACATCCGTTATATCGGTAGTCAGGGCTGGCCTTTTCCCAGCCAGATCATGGCCGGGTTCGTCGCCGATTATGTCGGTGGCGAGGTGAAGATCCAACTCTCGGAGTTGGAAGACGGTGGTTGGTTCCATGTCGATCATCTGCCACGGCTACCGTCGCGGCGCAGCATCGCCCGTTACCTGATTGATACCTATGGAACAACGAAAGAAAAGGCTTGAGGAGAGTGGCATGACGGAAAACCGTCTGTTGACGACTTTGCAACAGCAGCAAAGTAAAATGAAAGAGGTTCTCAAACGGGTTGACCGTGGCATGATTGACCCTGACAGCACGTCGGACGTGTGGGAGCCGCCTGTCGATGTTGGCGTGGATGGTGATCATCTGGTGATCTTGATGGACCTGCCCGGCGTTGCTCAGGAGCAGATCGGGATTCGTCTCAACGAGGATTGCCTGATTGTCGAAGGGCGCCGTCAACCCGTCGGCGAACAGCTGCGTCTGCAGCGCCACGAATGTCCAAGTGGTTTTTTTTCACGGAGTTTGTATCTGCCGCCGGGAGTACGTTCCGAGCACCTCAGTGCGCGGTGTGAACAGGGCGTATTACGCATCGAAATTTGCGGTTTGACGGCGGAAGATCAGGTGCGTGTCGACGAGGAGTCGTGAGCGTTAACGTCGCCCGGAGGTCTTCCACAGCCCGCGTTGTTGGGCGCGGGCTTTCTTTTCCAGGTTGAGAAAGTTGTCTTTTTCAGAAAACTCAAAGCGGCGGTAGACAATGGCCTGCCCCTCTTCGAGCAGTAATTGATTGAGCATGCGGCCATCCGGCAGCCACACATAGGCCAGTAATCGGCCATAGTGGTCAAATTGTTCTTCGCCGGTGTATAAATGGACCACCTGATCAAGGCACAGCTCCTTGGTGCGCTGGCGCGCGGATTCGGCGACATGGCGTAAGGCCTGCCAGTCACAGCTACCCAGGCGTAAAAATTTCCAGTCCCGATCCGATTCCTCCTTTTCCGGGCAGTCAATGCCGATCAGGCGGACAACGCCCACCCCATCAACGGTGATGGTGTCGCCATCGCTGATCCAACTGACCCGGCCGTATTTTTCGGCACAGGCCTGAGAGACAGCACTGCCCAGCAGGAGCGCAATCGTCAGCAGAACCAATAAACCGCGACACCTCATGCGTCGAAAATATCCATGGACAGGTAGCGCTCTCCCGTGTCGCACAGGGTCGTCACCACGCGTTGCCCCGGCTGGAGCTGGGCTGCAACCTGTTGCGCGGCACATACGTTGGCACCGCTGGAGATGCCGACCAGCACCCCATGGTGCGCCAGCTGGCGGGCACAGGCGATCGCCTGGTCCGTTGCCACTGTGATCACCCGGTCGATCAGCTGCTGATCGAGGACCTCGGGGATAAATCCGGCACCAATGCCCTGAATACCATGGGGACCGGCAGGTTGTCCCGACAGGACCGCAGAGTCCTCCGGTTCAACCGCGATAAGAGTAATCGCGGCATTCTGTTCTTTGAGGTAGCGTCCGACACCGGTGAGGGTGCCACCGGTACCGACGCCGGTGACAAACGCATCAAGATTACCGTCGAGGGCCTGGTAGATTTCCGGTCCGGTGGTGCGTTCATGGGTCGCCGGATTGGCCGGGTTGGTGAATTGTTGCACCATGAACCAGCCGTTTTTATCCCGCAACGCTTCGGCCTGGTCAATGGCGCCACGCATCCCTTTGGCACCCGGGGTCAGGACCAGATCAGCGCCATAGGCTTTAAGCAGGCGGCGACGCTCCAGGCTCATGCTGTCGGGCATGGTCAGGGTGAGATGGTAGCCTTTACTGGCGCACACCAGGGCAAGTCCGATGCCGGTGTTGCCACTGGTCGGCTCGACCAGATGAGCACCGGGCTTGAGCCGCCCGTCCTGCTCCGCCTGTTCAATCATGCCCAGGGCAATACGATCTTTGACACTGCCGCCCGGATTGGCGCTTTCCAGTTTTCCCCACAGTTCGGCGCCCTGAGGGGCCTCGAAAAAGGGCAGTCGAATCAGCGGTGTGTTGCCGATCAGTTGCAGCAAGTCGCTTTTCATAAATGAACTCCTGTTTTCATGATATCTGTTGAGCATACCAAGCGATGGTAACTCTGGGTACGGAAAAAATGAATGAAGCGTTTGTATCGGGCTGCAACGTGACGGACGTGCTTGTCGTTTCCTGAACAGAAACAGGCCACCCGTGTTCAGGAATGGGTCCATTCCGTGGAAACGGCTCCCGCCTTGTCAGAGCTGGGAGCCGTTTTTTTTACGCGCGTTGCGCAGATGCGTGTCAAAGGAAATGCCTTCGCTGAGGCTGTAGCCACAGCCGGGTGGCAGGGCACCGCCGCAGAAGAAGATCCCTTTGTGAGGAAAGTCGCGGCAAAGCTGCGGACGATTGTCGTAATCCCGGCAGCGGTTGTCGGCACCGAGCAGGGTGCAGTTGAACACCAGCAACCCCTGGCTGTCACGGCCGCAGATCTCAAAACGGTCAAACTCAGGATGGTCGCGGACCAGGCGTTTAAAGGCCCGGGGCGAGCGCAGCCAGCGACGCCCCTGCTCCAGTTGCAGTCGCCGGCAACAGGCACCGCACTGGCGGCACTTGCCGGTGAGGATCAGCTCCTTTCCGGTCAGGCGCAGGCGCAGATGACGCCACCAGCCGACAATGGAGATCATTACAGGTGCAACCGTTCGGCGACGAAGTCGATATCCTTGTCGCCGCGTCCACTCAGGTTGACCAGCAGTTTTTTGCCGGGACGCTGCGGGGCAATACGCATGGCATACGCCAACGCATGCGCGCTTTCCAGGGCTGGAATAATGCCTTCACAGCGCGACAGGGTAACAAAGGCATTGAGACAGTCGTCATCACTGGCCGTCTGGTACTGCACCCGGCCGATGTCTTTGAGATGGCTGTGTTGCGGGCCGACGCCGGGATAATCGAGGCCGGAGGCAATGGAGTACACCGGCAGCGGCTCACCCTGGTCATCCTGGAGCAGATAACAGCGCATGCCATGCAGTACGCCCGGCTGGCCTTTGGTCAGACTGGCGGCGTGGTCCGGGGTGTCGAGACCACGACCTGACGGTTCAACACCGATGATTTCCACGTCCGTATCGTCGAGAAACGCGGTGAACAGACCCATGGCGTTGCTGCCGCCGCCGACACAGGCGATCAGGGTGTCGGGTAGGCAATCGTACTCAGAGAGAAATTGCTCGCGCGCCTCTTCGCCGACAATTTGTTGAAAGTCGCGCACCATCTGCGGAAACGGATGGGGACCGACCACCGAGCCAATGGCGTAGAAAAAGTTTTGCGGATCACGCAGGTATTCCTCAAAGGCGCTGTCTACCGCATCTTTCAGGGTCTTGGTGCCGCGTTCGACAGAGACAAGACGCGCTCCCATCACCTTCATGCGTGTGACATTGGGGGCTTGCTTGGCAATATCGACGGCACCCATGTGGATTTCACAATCAATGCCGACCAGAGCGCAGGCCGCGGACAAAGCCACGCCATGCTGTCCGGCACCGGTCTCGGCAAGAATCTTGGTTTTGCCCATTTTCTTGGCCAGCAACGCTTCACCGAGGCAGTGGTTGATCTTGTGGGCGCCGGTGTGGTTGAGGTCTTCCCGTTTCAGATAGATTTCCGCGCCGCCAAGTTGTTCGCTGAGGCGGCGGCAAAAATACAGCGGGCTGGGCCGCCCGACGTAATGGCGTTGCAGATCCGCCAATTCCTGTTGAAAGTCCGGATCGTTGCGGATCTCTTCATACGCAGCGGCAATGTCGTCCATTACCTGCTTCAGTTCCGGTGGCAGATACTGGCCGCCGTAGGCGCCGAATTGGCCATTATTGTCGGGCTGGGTCATCAAATAACTCCTTTGTATTTGAGGCGGTTTGCACGAGGTTCACTTGGTAAAGCACACCATGGGTTCTTTGCCCTCTTTCTTGCGACGGTTTTCCTCCCGTTTTTTCTGGTAGCTGGACGGCATGTAGTAGTTGTAGGCAACGCGGATGCCCAGAACCAGCAGGGCACAACCGACGCCGAGCATGGCACTGTACAACGGCGGAGTGATCAGGGCAACGCGGATCAACAGGGTGGACACGGCAAAGCCGCTGTTGCGAAATGCCACCCGATAGCTGGAGCCGTAGCGCATGGAAAACAACATGATGAGGATGTCACTGAACACCAGCAGGGTGTAGAACGATTCAAAGGTCTGATTCTCTTCACCGTAAAACAGGCTGAACCACCAGTTGTAGGCAAGAATCACCAGGAAACCGACCATCATCAACAGGGCGATCAGTTTTTTGACGATGATGAATGAGGCGGTTTCCTTGTCGTCGGGAGACAGCGGCTCCTGATGAATCTGGCGGTAGTAGTAGTTGAGAATGACAAAGATTACCAGGGCGCCAAACGCCAGGGCGGAGATGTCGAGCACCAGGCCGGACACCTCTTCCCAGATGATCGGTTCGTGAAGGTTGGAGATCTCTTTGAAAATATCCCGTAACAGCACCAGCGAGAGAATTTCCACCTGCTTGCCCACCGAGATCGATACCGAATAGACCAGACTGAACAGCAGACTCAACACCTCAAACACCAGCAGCAGGGTAAACACCAGCTCAATCGCTTCGAGATGGTTGGTCGGGGTGATGGCGGCGATTTGGGCGGGCAGCAACCCGAAGCGGTTAAGCTGGATGCCGGTGATGCCGAAAATAAACACCAGCACCATCAACGTGCCGATACGGCGCTGGCCGCTGGCACCTTCAAAGGCGTGTTCCACCTGGTCAAAGACTTTGTTGATGGTGCTGTAAACCGGGTTGATTACCATAAGAGATCTCCTCCGACGGGAGGGGCCCGTCGTTTATTCGATATCGTGTCGTATCACGCACAGCACGATCATTTCCGGATCCTGTTGCTGTTCGAGAAATTTCTGTTGTGCCTGTTGTGGGTAGTTGGCGTCCACCAGGGCTTCGCCGAACTCCTCGCCTTTTTGATAGTGTACTTCGTAGGTCGTCATGGGATGGGTCTCCTGCCGGGAAAGAAGAGGCGGATGCCGTGGTCTCGGCATCCGCCTGTGTTGAACGATCAAGCACCGGGGGTGAAACTGTCCGGTGTGTAGTTCTGGGTGGCAAAATAATCATCCACGGTTTCTGCGCGACGGATCAGTTCAACGCTGCCATCGCAGCGCAGCAGCAGTTCCTGGGGACGCAGACGGCCGTTATACTGGAAACCCATGGCGTGGCCATGGGCGCCCGAATCGTGAATTACCAGCAGATCGCCCTCATCAATTTTGGGCAGCTCGCGTTGCACGGCGAATTTGTCGTTGTTTTCACACAGAGAGCCGACGACATCGTAGGTCATGTCTTTGGGCGCGTTGTCTTTACCGAGCACATCAATGTGGTGGTAGGCCTCATACAGCGCCGGTCGCATCAGCGCCGACATGCACGAATCAACCCCGATGTAGTTGCGGTAGGTGTCCTTGTGGTTGATGGCGCGGGTGACCAGGCAACCATGGGGGCCGGTCATAAAACGACCGCTCTCCATGTACATGCGCGGCACAAAACCGTTCTTGGTTTTGAACACATCAAACTGCTCAGTGATCTCTTTGGCCATGGTGTCTATGTCGAGGGGCGCCTGGTCCGGACGGTAGGGGATGCCGAAGCCGCCGCCGATGTTGACGAACTCAAACTCAATGTCCAGCTCCGCTTTCACCAGTTCAGCCAGCGACAACACCATGCGTGCCGTTTCCACCATATAGGTGTAATCCAGCTCGTTGGAGGCGACCATGGTGTGCAGACCAAAGCGGGTCGCACCCAGTTCCTTGGCTTTGCGGTAGGCGTCCACCACCTGCTCATGGGTGATGCCGTATTTGGCTTCCACCGGGTTGCCGATAATGATGTTGCCGGTACGGCGCGGACCGGGGTTGTAGCGGAAGCAGATCAGCTCGGGAAAGTTGGGTACTTTATCGAGCAAAGAGATGTCATCGAGGTTGAGGATGCAACCACCATCCTGCTCGGCAAAGACAAACTCTTCCGGGCTGGTGTTATTCGAGGTGAACATGATGTCCTCGGTGTCAGCACCCAGCTCACGACTCATGATCAGTTCAGGGATCGAACTGCAGTCAAAACCGAAATCCATCTCCTTCATCAGCTTGAGAATCTGCTTGTTGGGCAGAGCCTTGACGGCGAAATATTCGCGAAAGCCATCGATGCCGGAAAAGACCTGTTTCAGGTGTTCTCCGGTTTCGCGGATGCCCGCTTCGTCGTAAATGTGAAACGGGGTTCCGTAATGCTCGGCAATTTCAGGCAGGGCTTTGAACAGGCGCTGTTTAAAAGCGTCGGACATGGGCATGGCACGTATCTCCTTGGTAAGTCATTAAATATAAATCAACAGATTTTGCTCCCGGCAGTCTCAGCAGAAAGAAAACCGTGTTCGGGATATTGTAAACTCCCCATACTAAAGAAAAAACCTGGAGGAGTGCAACAGCAAATTCCCGATTGTGATTTAAATGTGACCTATGTGGTTATATTTTGTTGCTGCAATAAAGTCAAGAATAATTTTAACTCACAAGGACGATGATCTTGCCATGCCGAGGCCTGAATGCCGGATCACCTGGTGGGAGGCACTGGTGGGGCTGCCAGAACATATTGATCGCGGCCGTTTTCTTTGGCCTGATACAACGCATGATCTGAACGGCGTAACACATCTTCGAGGTTTTCACCGTCAGTCAACGATGCGATGCCAATGCTGACGGTAACGGTTACGCTCTCGGCATGAGCTGTCCGGTAACGCAACTCCCGGATGGTTTCAAGGATTTTACGGGCAAACACCTGCGCACCTTCCTGCGTGGTGTTTTGCAGGCAGATGACAAATTCCTCGCCGCCGGTACGGGCCAGCAGATCCGTGGATCGCAACAGTGGAACCAGCGTTGTTGCAAACAGCTTGAGAATCTTATCGCCCACCTCATGGCCGTAGTGATCATTGATCTGTTTGAAATGATCAAGATCCAGAGACAACAGCTGCATGTCCGTCCCGTTTCTATGGGCCAGAGAGATGTATTGCTGGGCAAACTCCATAAAGTAGCGTCGGTTATTCAGCCCGGTCAGCGGATCGGTACGGGCCAGACGGGTCAGGTTGCTGTTGGCTTTACGTAATGCCCGAGTACGGCGGCGGACCTCCCGTTCCAGATGTTTGTTGTGACGGTTGCTGTAAATCGCGTGCAGAATCAGCACGGTCAGAAATGCCAGGATACCGTAAAACCATAAGGCATAATGTTGGATAAACTGCTTCACATCGAGATTGGCTTCATCGTAGGGGGGGAAGCGGAGTTTTTTCAGCAGCGTATGCACTGAAGAATAATCGATGGGCACGGTCCAGCCGTGGCGGATTGCCCTGTTGGTTTTTTCCGAAGATCGTGACAGGCCCAACAAGGCCGACGCCAATTGGTTGGCGGTGTCGATGGGAACATGGCGCAATTTGGCCATGGACCATTCCGGGTAGAGTTTTGTACTGACCCGGTAGGGAAACCCGCGATATTTCTGTTCATGAACGATAAAAAAGTCATCCGGCTGAATGCGACCGATGTGTTGCAGGTGTTCGAGAATGCCGGTCCGGATGATGCCGATATCGGCCTGCCCGTTGAGCACGGCGGACACCACCGCGTCATGGCTGGACAGGAATTTGAGGTCAATCCCTTCGACAGAGAGATTGTTTTCCTCAAACGTCTCCAACGCCATTAACCAGCCGCCGAAAGAGTTGCGATTGACCGCGGCAACGGTCTTGCCGTCGAACATGTCCGGTGACAGATTCAGAGGGTTGTTACGCGCCGTGAAGATGACACCGCCGTACTGATCCGTTGCCGAATGGTTGTCTTCCTGACGGTTGAGCAGCGAGGCGATGCGCGACAAGCCGTATTGATTTTCAAGTTGCACATAAAGGATCGGGTTGACGATTAAACAATCGATGGACTGGGTGCGGACGCTTTGCGGGATGTCGTCGAAAGGAATCGGCACGAGTGTGGTATGAATATCTTCCAGAGTGGCGTTTAGATAGTCAAGAAGAGGCGCCCAACGATGCAACGCCTGTTGGTCGCCACGGTGAGCCAGGATACCGATCTTCAGCTCGGATTTATTGAAGCCGAAGGGATCAATCGCCTTATCCAGACTGTCCGTGTCACCATTTATCTGGCCGGTGAGTCGATACAGTTCAAGGGTGCGGTTGAGTTTTTCACGATTGACCTGGCCGATTTTTTTGTCCACTCCCATGGCCAGTCGTTTAAGAACCATGCCCTCATAAATGAGACTGTCGAGGGTTTTGTCCTGGGTGTTGTAGCGCGTATAGATAAGCTGGGCAGTCTCTTCGATGTGGTCAAACGCCCACTGCCAGCCTTTGATCGTTGCCGAGTAGAACGCACGGGTTCGCTGCGGATGGTGGGTGATCTGCTCTTCGCTGGTGAAGAGCAGATCACCATAAGAGGAAAATCCGTAATCAGCCGGATTAAAGACCCGGTAGGGGATTTTGAGTTGATCCAGCTGGTACGGCTCGTTGGACAGGTAGCTGGCCATGGCATCGGTTTTGCCGGAAATCAGATCCTGTAAGCGTGACGAATGGGGTTGGAGATGCAGCTCATTGAGATTGACCCCTTGCGACATCAGCATGGACAACAGACTGGTGGCATTGGCCTGGTCCTGGGTGATCATGATCTTTTTCCCGGCAAGGTCCGCCGGCGTTTTGATGTCGGGCCGGGTGGTGATGAGGATCTCCGGCGACTGTTGAAAGATGGCTCCCAGGATGACAACCGGATTGCCGTGCAGGCGGTCGAGAATCAGCGAAGATTTGCCCGTGCCGAATTCAGCGCGGCGTTGCACGACCTCCTCAACGACGTTAAGTCCTGGAGTGTAGGGCTTCATGGTGACGTCGAGCCCCGCGTCATGATAAAAGCCCTGTTCTTCAGCAACATAGAAGCCGGCGAACTGAAACTGGTGGAGCCATTGCAACTGCACAGAGACTTGCTCGGTCTCGGCGCACAGGGGAGGCGCCATGGACAGGATGAAAATAAAAAAAAAGCACAAACATTTTGCGATCATCAGCGCGCTCCATTTTTGCCCCTTTTAATCCTATCATGTTGGGAAAAATGATCAACAGGATTCAGATCAGATCTTTTAGCCCATATAATAGTCATTTATGGGTTTTTCAGGCGTTGTTTGACTCGGGATATTTTCTAATGCGTAATTGGACATGAGAATGTCATCTCTCTGGAGGTGTTGTCGATTGGATTATGGAGCATCCGCTTTGATGATTTGACCGTTCGAGGTATGCTGAAGGTAAGACAACAGGCTGCTGCCGACACAGACGGTTGAATTTCAGAGACTGTTTGTCGTTGGGGCGACGCCTGACGGCGTGATCTTTTTAAGGGGGAACGTTTTATGACGACACAGGACCGACATGACATTCTGACTTGGCTGCTTGATCTGACGAGTGCCGACACCTTTTATCACGATCTTTATCGACAGCGCGCGCGTTTTTACCTGCAACAGGAGATGACGCAAGATGCCTATCACGCCTACAAAAAAATGAAGGCCCAGAAGGGTGCCCTGCCCAACCAGATTCGCAATGCCATTTTGCAGAAAGACTGGCAGGCGGTCAAAGAACTGACGGAGCAGGATAAAAAGATGCGTAACGAGTTGCAGCGCCGCGCTGATGCGGTGGTGTTCGCCGAAAAGCTTTATGAACCGGTGGACGTGGCCATTGATCCCTTTTCTCCCGGCATGCACACTCTGGTCGGTCTGACTATGAACCGGTTGAAAGAATTGCACCAGAAAACCATCGCAACACTGCACAACCTTATGGAGCAGGACAGCGACTGGCTGCCGTTTTATCAGCAGCGTCTTGACGTGTTCAACACCCTGTCGATCAGTGATACCACCCTGGAGGATGAGCAGCAGTTTGTTCCGGAAGTGGTGCTGGAAGAGGAAGCCGAGGAGGCACTGGAGTCCGGCAATATGGAGCGACTTGAACAGCTGGCGGAGAAAATTCTCGACGCCAAAGGCAATGATGGCCAACCCAGTTCCGAGCAGCTGCTGGCCGATAAACATCAACATCCCGATGATTTTCTTTATCCCTTTGCGGCCGAGGTGATTGAACGCGCGGCACAATTTGGTTTGAACCATTACCAGGTTGCCCAGAACAGTCAGGAATATGCGCCGTTATCCCACTTTGCCTGGCATCCGACCTTTACCGATGTGGAAGATCGCGAACCCCATGTGCTGCAGGTGCCCGACATCCCCTTTGACGACCAGACACCGGAAGCACTCAAAGCACGCATTCAACTGTTTGCCGTTCACCCGTTTATCAATTCGTCCGGAGTGCGCTTTCTGCCGCATATGGTGGCGGAAGATGTGCTCATTGAAGATTTTGCCGAGCCGCAAGCTGGTGGGCCGTTGCCGGACGGTGGCTTGCTGGCGGCCTTGGGACTGCGTCAACGCAACCAGCTGGATCGGGAGACCATTGAAGCCGCGCTGCTCGCCCACGGCAATCGTTTTGTGGAAAAAGAGCTGGGCCTCGACCCGCGCCAGTTCAAGCTGGTGTGTATTCCGGCGGATTTGCATTTGCGCATCGGCCAGGAAAAAGGCTGGGGACGGCAACAGATCTGGACGCACTTTGACGGTTACATGCTCATGGAGGGGGCGCGCCGACGTGCCCTGGTCGGTGGTGATGTGCGCTATGGCGGCATTTATGATCTGTTGGGGATCAGCCGCAATTACAGTTCCGAACGGATTATCACCCGGTTTGCCGTGGTCCAGCGCAAACGGCTCGCTGTCTGGCAGGATGGCATCTGATTCTAAATCCAAAAAGTAATCCCCCAGCAAAGCTGGGGGACCCCCAAGTTTGACGACTCCGGGAATATGAACCACCGTGATACGGCAAGAAGTGTTTTTGCTTTTGAAGATTGCGTTAAAGCCCCTTTGAGGGGCTCGCAATCGCTAAAGCGCCCGGTGGGGGGTGCTTACTTATGCCGTCGGCTTGAATGTGGTGTTGTTGGTCAGCAGCGTCGCCAGTTCCGCTGCCGGTAACGGTTTGCTGAATAAAAAGCCCTGGATGGAGTCGCACTCACACAGGGCCAGAAACGCGTACTGCTCACGGGTTTCCACCCCTTCGGCAATGGCGTGAATGCCAAGGCTGTGAGCAATGCCGATGACGCTGTTGGCCACCGAGGCCGCCGTGGTATCGGAGGCGACATCCAGGATAAATGAACGGTCGATTTTAAGGCAGTCAATGGGAAAGCGACGCAGGTAATTGAGACTGGAGTAGCCGGTGCCGAAATCATCGAGGCTCAGGGCGAAGCCGATCTCCTTGAGCCGGGCCAGCGTTTCGGCCACATGATCGGGATCCTGCATCACCATGCTTTCGGTCAATTCGAGGTCGAGCCAACGTGGGTCCATGTCGAATTCATTGAGAATCGCCTGAATGCCCTCAACAAAGTCGCTTTGAAGAAATTGTCGGGCAGACAGGTTGACGGCAATCTTGATCGGCGGCACTCCTTCAGCCTGCCATGCTTTGAATTGACGGCAGGCCTCACGCAGCACCCACGAACCCAGGGCAATGATCAATCCGGTTTCCTCGGCCAGTGGAATAAAATCCCCCGGAGAAACCATCCCCTTGTCCGGGTGAATCCAGCGGACCAAGGCTTCGCAGCCATTCATCTTACCGCTGGCAATCTGCACTTTGGGCTGATAGTGCAGGACAAATTCATCCCTCACCAGTGCCAGACGTAAGTCCGCCTCAAGTTCCAGAGCGCGGTGCGCACGGGTATCCATTTCCGTCGAGCAGAATTGAAAGCTGTTTCCTCCCTGACTTTTGGCCTGATACATGGCGGCATCGGCATGGCGGATCAGGTCTTCGCCGTGTTCCCCGTCGCGCGGAAAGAGGCTGGTGCCGATACTGGTTGTGATGCGCAACTCACGCCCCCCCAGGGAAAACGGCGTGTCAAACACCGTTAAAATCTTTTTGGCCATCAGGCGGATATCTGACGTGGCATTGACGTCACACATGACGATGGCGAATTCATCGCCGCCCAGCCGTGACAAGGTGTCGCCGGGACGGATGCAGGAGGCAAGTCGCTCCGCCACTTTGAGCAAAATGGTATCCCCCTGGCTGTGTCCCAGGCTGTCGTTAATCACTTTAAAACGATCAAGATCAAGCAGGAAAATCCCGACGTAACGGTTGGCCCGCCTGGCGTGGACAATGCTTTGCTCAATACGGTCATCAAGCAGTACGCGATTGGCCAGCCCGGTCAGGGCGTCGTGGTTGGACTGGTGCTCAAGCTGTTGTTGATATTTCTTTCGCAGACTGATATCGCGGACAAACGCAACATGATATTCCTGGTTGTCAAAAACACATTGATTCGCGGAGACTTCGACAGGAAACCTGGTGCCATCTTTGCGCTGGTGGGTGGTCTCGAAAACCTGCTTGTTGCTTTTTTTCAGGTTTTGCCAATGGAGGGTCCAGCGTTGCGGGGGAAATTCCGGGTCAATCTCCCAAAGATACAGGTGCTCGAGTTCTTGTTGAGAATAACCGAGGGAACGACAGGCCTGATCGTTGACAAACGAAAAACGCCCGTGCTGATCAATCCAGAAAATTGCTTCCGAAGCCTGTTCAATTGAAAAGCGGAAGCGCCTCAAAACCTCATCGGTTTTTCTTTTGTCGGTGATGTCCTGAACGAGAGCCATGGCACCGGTGATGCTGCCGTTGTTTGACTTCAGCGGTAGAGCTGAATACAGGACTGTGCGTCGCAGCCCATCAGCACAGGCGATGTCAATTTTCTCCCGCAGACAGGTTTCGCCCTGAGTCAACGCCCGCGAGATCCCCCATTCTTCGGGGAGGAGCTGTTGGCCGTTCTCGCACCACCAGGCCTGAATTTTGGCATAACCCTGAATGTCGTCATAGGCCTGGAGGCCGAAGTCTTTCAACAGGCTCTGGGCGGCGGTGTTGAAATCCACCACGTTTCCGTCACGATCAACAACCCAGATTCCTGTGGGAATGGTTTCAACAACTTTGTGGAACAGCGCTTCGCCGCGAAAAGCACGTTTGATGGCGTGGCGTAACAAAAAGAACAGCAGCAACGCGGTGAAAAACACAAAAGCGCTGCCTTTCCATGTTTGCAATTTTGACAATGTGAGAAGGTCGATGCCGAGTGCCAGTAACAGACTGTCAGAAAGGTAGATCCACAACAGGGAAAGCAGCGCATAGGTCAGGGCAATGCCCCATGCTGTTGATAAGAACGCAGTTCGTTTGGATGGGTGGTAGGGCACGAAATAACCTCATACAATACAGTCGATAGTAGTGCCGTGATTCTGTATTAAGGTGAAAATAACCTCATAAGAACAATACCTTCCATGTTCTTTTTATTCACTTTACATTGATTTCCGCAGCAGGCCCAGTAAAAACAGTCCTTATCCCTTTAAGCGAAAAAAATGCGAAGTTGGTGTTTTTTCTGGTTAAATCAGGTCGAATCCGGATAGCGTCTGCAGCGGCCCTGCCGCAAGAAAACCTCAGCATCACCAGGTGGCGTTCTCAATGAAAAGAAAGAGGAATCTTTTGCGGGGTTTTCATGTAACGCTGCTGCCACGGAAAAAGACCCCAATAGTGCGATGAACGCTGATTGAGAACGTCACCCGGTAAAAGGTCCGTATGTGGACTATTTCGTTGAGCCGCGTCCCTGACCCATTCCCATACCATATCCTCTGCCCATCCCTGAACCGCGCATCATTCCTTGCGCAGGGGGCTCCTCGGGTAGTGTTACGCCGCGATCTTTCGCCCGCTGTTGCATCAGGGCATGATGCTCTTGGCGGATCTGCTGACGCTCTTCAGCGGTTTTGGCTGCACGCATTTTAGCGCGGTACTCCATGCGTTCCTGCTGCGTCATCAGCTGGCTGCCGTAAATCTGCTGTTGCTGTTGTGCCTGGCTGGCCTGTTCAAGTGCGCTTTGCTCCGTTGCCATAGCGGTTCCTGCGCAAAGCAAAAGTGCTGTCGTCAACATTGAGAGAATAAACAATTGTTTCATGGCGCCCTCCTGTTGTGTCGGGTAAAAAGGTGGGCGTTAGGAGCCCACCATGGTGGATGTGGATAATGAAACTTTAAAAGGGTTTAGTGGTTCGTCAAGGGCAAGGGCGCTGATCGGATCGGGGGTGAGAGACTTTGCCGAAGAGAACATGGGGGCGTCCAGAGGGGAGCCAGGTCTTACGGGCCGCCACAGGGTGCATGACAAGAGTGGGAATTGGGGTTTCAGAGGAGTTTTTCGCGCGAGATTTTTTTAGTAAAGCGCACCACGACAAAGCTTTCCTTGCGCAGGCTGCCGTCATCGGTAAATGCCTCATCGGGCGACGGCAGTTCACAGCCGTGGTGAGACAACAGGGAAAATCCGGCTCGTGTAGCCAGGGCGGTGATTTCCTCCAGCGTGTAAAATCGCGAGAAGGAGTAATAACTGTGCCCCTGTTTGCCGCGGCGGGTATGGTAGTCCCCCCAGAGACTGTCGGCCGGAATGAAGCCGATCACCAGGTGCCCCTTGTTTTTCAGCACGCGCCAACATTCCTCTAACACCTTGAGGGGATTAGTGAGGAAGCAGAAGACACACACTTGAAGGATACCGTCAAACGTGCCCTCTGCAAAGGGCAGGTGTTCGGCTGACGCGGTTATGGTGGTAATGCCGCGTTGCGCTGCGATGCTGAGCATGGCCGAAGAGAGGTCGATGCCGGTGGCAATGCCGAATGCCTGGGCAAAACGGCCGGTTCCGACACCCACTTCCAACCAGCGGCCTGATAACGGATCGAGAACCTGGCGCAGGCAATCGCGTTCCAACGCAAAAATTCGCCTGCCGCGGCGGCTGTCAAACCAGGCATCGTATTGTGCTGCGTTCTCGTCAAAGGGGCTGGGGGGTGTTTTCATGACGGTTCAGCAGGCCGATGCGCTATCAGGGCGTTGCTGAACGCCGGCGCTGATTTTATTTAAAATATCCTCAAGCGTCGGCGGGGCAAGCCGCGGATAGCGTTCGACAAGCAGGTTGAGGGTTTCGGCATCGGGCAGATCAACGATATCGAACATCTGGGCGCTCCGTGGTATGGTCAGGTATTAAACACCCTAAGTAGGGTGGTGGGGAAAGTCAAGGTTCAAAGAGCCTTGAAACGGTTCTCGGCTTCTGGGCAAGGTGAGGGTTGGCCGCTCATCGGGATGTGGAGGGGAACTGATGTCTGATCACAATGACAGAGCACGATGGTTACAACGCTCTTTAAGGCTGGTGGTGGCCGTAGCGTTCTTGCTGACCCCGCAGATCGTCGCAGCCGGGCAACAGCAAGGCTGGGTTTACGAAAGCACCGACGAAGGGGTGGCGCTTTACCATCAACAGGATGCGCCTGAAGGTCTGTTACCGTTCAAGGCCGTTGCTGAGCTGGATATCGCCGCTGAGCAGATTGTTCTGGCGTTGCTTGATGCCGAACAAAAACCACTGTGGGCGCCCAAGCTCAAGGGGACGACCGTCCATGCGACCGAAGCGGCCAATTGTTTTCAATACAGTGAATATTACACGACGCCCTGGCCGTTCAAGGACCGGGAGTTTCTCCTGCTCGGCACAATTGTTCGCCAGGGCAATGAGACGGTTTTCTCCGCCATCGACGCGCCGGATCGTCACTTTCGGGATGAAGGTCATGTGCAGGCCAACATCCATGAGCTGACTTTTGCCGTTATCCCTGTGTCGCCGAAGCGAACGCGGGTGGAATTTACCTTTTCCGGTGATCTGGGCGGTTGGATTCCCGATTTTGTGCAGGAGATCATTCAAAAGCGCTGGCCGGTGCGTTTTATCCAGGCTTTGCAAGCCTATTTACAGGACAATAGCCTGATTGAAAGCGAGCGCTACCGGCGGCTGCAAAAAGCACTGGCTCAGGATTCGACTGACGGGATTGCCCGACTGGAATAAATACCGACAGTGAACACTGTGCCGACAGAGCCGTTGGTGTCAGCTCTGTCGGCAACAGGGGTTTTTGCAAAAAGCCGTCCGTGTTTTTTACAAAAGCTGGATCAGACCACCAGCTTGGAAATCGCTTTGAACGTCGGTGCTCCGGCATCGCGCACCAGCTCAAACAGCACCGACTCCACATTGGTCAGAATCGCCCCGGCCTGCTGCATGCGACTCAGGGCATTGTCGCGGTTGACGTCCGAACGTGAGCAGGTGGCCGTGATCGGCACATGCACCTGATAGCCCGCTTCCAACAGATCCAGAACCGTCTGCAGCACGCAGACATGGGTTTCCATGCCGGTCACCACGATCTGCTTGCGGTTATAGTGGGCCAGATGCGGCTGGAAGCTCTCTTCACCGCAACAGCTGAACGCCGTCTTTTCAACGCAACTCATTTCCTTTGCCGCCGTTTTGATGCCGTCAACCGTTGGGCCCAACCCTTTCGGATATTGCTCCGTGACCAGTGTCGGCACCTCCAGGATCTCCATCCCGGTTTGCAGTTGGACAATCGCCTGTTCGACGCTGTCGCGGTTGTTCATGGCTTTCGCCAGGCGTTCCTGAACATCGATGATTAACAGCAGCGCCTGCTCCCGATTTAACAGCGTTGGATGATGATTCATGCCTAATCTCCTTCGTGCGGTGATGGTAAAGTATTCGCTCTCAAACGATCAAAAATCTGATCTTGGCCAGTCGAGTTCTTGTGACGATACGTTAAGTCAGACAGGCTCCTAGGATCTAAAACAAACACTGTTTTGTCAATAGCGATGGTTGCAATGGGCTGGTGAGGGGTTTTGATTGCTGTGCAATGCAGTACACTGAGAGAATTCTCTCTCCTAAAAGGAGGCAGCCATGCACAACCCTGAAAATGGATCCGACAACCTCTTGGTCGAAACCATGCTTAACGCGTCGTTTTACGATCATCCGGTCGTAGACGTTGCCTTGGTCGAAACCCATATTTCGTGGGTCTTTCTCGCGGGCGACTTCGTCTACAAGGTTAAAAAACCGATTGATTTCGGCTTTCTGGATTTCTCAACACGGGCGAAACGGAAGTTTTTCTGCGAGGAGGAGTTGCGTCTGAATCGGCGTCTGGCACCACAGCTTTATCTGGACGTGGTCGCCATCGGTGGGACGGACAATGCCCTTTCCTTGCACGGTCAGCCGGTACAGGACTATGCCGTAAAGATGCGGCGTTTTCCCCAAACGCAACAACTGGATGAGATGCTGCGTGACGGACGCCTGACCGGCACGCACCTGGACCGTTTTGCCGATGCCATGGCCACGTTTCATGAACAGGCATTGGTAGCACAACCCGAAAGCCACTATGGCACGGCCCCGGTGGTCTATGCCCCGGTGGAACAGAATTTTTTCCAAATTCGCCGCCATCTGCCCACAGCCGACCTCGCGCACCAGGTTGATCAATTGGAGAAGTGGAGCCGCACGGCTTACGAGCGTTTGCAAGACACGCTGGCACGGCGTAAAGCACAAGGCTTTATCCGCGAGTGTCACGGTGATGCCCATCTTGCCAACATGGCCTGGTACAACGATGGGCCGGTGTTTTTTGATTGCATTGAATTCAACGCGGACCTGCGCTGGATTGATGTGATGAACGAGGTGGCCTTTCTGGTCATGGACCTGGAGGACCACGGTCGCCACGACCTTGGTTGGCGATTTCTCAATCGTTATCTGGAACAGACCGGCGATTATCCGGGCATACTGGTGCTGCAGTTTTATAAAGTCTATCGGGCTTTGGTACGTGCCAAAGTGGCTTGTCTGCGTCTGGCTCAGTCCGGGTTGACCGACACGGAACGCACGGCGGATCTGGAGCTGGTGAAGAGTTACCTCAACCTCGCCGAGCGTGATACGCAGCCCCGTCAACCGCAGCTGATTCTCACCCATGGTCTCTCCGGCTCCGGCAAGAGCACCTTTGTCAATCAACTGGCCCCACAGGTTGGCGCGGTTTGCCTGCATTCGGACCACGAACGCAAACGCCTGTTTGGCTTTGCAGCAAATGAAAACAGCCGCTCGCCGATTCACGGCGGCATCTATTCTGCCGAGGCTGGGCGCACAACCTACACCCATTTGCATGATCTGGCCGACACGCTACTCGGTGCCGGCGTGACGACCATTGTCGATGCCACCTTTCTCAAGCGCCAGGATCGTGAACAGTTCAAGCAGCTGGCCGATCGTCATCAGGTTGCGTTAACGCTACTCGATTTCAGCGTACCCGAGGCCGAGCTGCGTCGCCGTATTCGTTTGCGCGCAGAACAGGGCATGGCCGTTTCAGAAGCCGGGGAAGAGGTGCTTGATGGCCAAATCTCAACGGCGGAGCCGCTGGAAAAGTCGGAGATGGCGTGCTGTGTCCTCATTACGTTACACACGGATGTCGGTCAGATCGCTGAACAGATAAGCTGTTCAGATGCATGAGCATGATATTCTTTGCCAGGGCATAAGCGGAGCCCGGCCGGGTTCCGCTTATGCCTGGCGGAATTTTTAAATGTTGAGGCTATGGTAAAAGGCTCAAGTTATTTTTCTAATTTGACCTTTACCCAGATCAGGCCGAGAAGTGCTGAGCCTAACAAAAAAAGTGAGGAGGGCTCGGGGACGGGCGTGCCTGTCTCGGCATAGGTGACCAGTCCGTTAAACCGGAGGCTGGTGTTTGCTGTGACAACATCTGTTGTATATCCGTAAATACCATGATTGGTGTCGTTGACAATGATGGATAAGACATTGTTGCCTTCATGGAGAATTCCGGACAAATCAAAAAAATATGGTTCTGCAACATTCTGATAGCCGTAATTGCCGACGAAGCTCAAGCCGGATTCATGGCTTGCATAGGTCGGGTCTTTGGTCCAGTCGAAGTCGCCGGTTCCCGGTCCGTAAATGCCGACCATCTGTAACAGGGTGCCGTTGATGAACAGGGCGGCCCGGTCATCCGCGCTAAAGAGATCGGTCTGCAAACGTGCCGGCAATGCGACATTATAATTTGTGACGGTAAAACCAAGGCTCCCCTGCCACCAGCCACTGAAGTCGTCCGAGCCGTCCGCATAGGCCGATCCTTCATAAAATGAAGTGCCGGAAAAAAGCGGGGTGAGTTGATTGGTGCCATCGCTGAATGACCAACTGCTTTCATTCGTCACGTTGATGCCGACATTGAAGCTTGCTGCAAAAGCGCTGGCGGTGAAAGAAAACAGGAATAAAAGAATAAAACCAATTTTTTTCATGATTCCCTCCTGTATTAAATAGAATGCCCTCCAAGTTGAAGAATGCAAAATAAATACCTTTATTTGTAACAAAATATTTTCAATGTGTTACCTGATATAAACATAACGCAACATTTAACTGTAAGGGATATCGACACTTTCTCTAGCCCTTGGTCAGCAGTTCTGAGGTGCCTGGCCGGAGAAGCTCACCCAGACATGCTTCATGGACTCCTTCCGTAATTTGCCTGCTGGATATTGCCTTTTTAAAGCGGTAAAATATATCGTGCTTTCGTCACCTTGCGACGTTGTGATCGTGAGTTTTTGTCACTGAAGATATTTTTGGAAGAGTACCGAATTCATGAAAACCTTGCTTGCCGCTGCTGCGACCATCGCTTTCGTCGTCGTCTTTTCAATTCTGTCCGTCCAACTGTGGGCGGAAAAAGAAGAAGTGATCGCGCCGGACGTGGCGTTGACCATTAACGCTCAGATGACGGTTGCCGAGTTTGCTGAAATGAATCATTTGAACAAACCGTTGCTCAAAGAGGTGTTCTCACTGACCGCCAAAGAGCAACTGCAACAGCCGATTGGCGCGTTCGGCTTGACCTTGGAGCAGATTACCACGCAGGTCAATCAGAAGCGGGCTCTGGCCGAGGAACAGGCGAGCAAAAACTGGTTCAAGATTCCCCTTAAATTTGTTCTGTGGTTTGCCTTTCTGGGTATGAGTTTTGTTCTACTGCGCCGAAAGAAAATGACCCGTAAAACACGCATGATTCTCTATGCCTGCAGCTTCGTTTTGTTTGGTGTCGTGCTCGGTGCCGATCCCAGCCCCATGGGTACCGTCAAGGATGCCATTGTTCTTTATGGCGCCAAAGGCGTGGTGTTTAAACCGCGGCTGGTGGCATTTGGTGTCTTTACCTTAACCGTGGTGCTGGCCAATAAATTCATCTGCTCATGGGGCTGCCAGCTCGGCACCCTGCAGGATTTTCTCTTCCGCCTCAATCGCAACAGCAGCGACTCCGCTGCCGGGCCATTGCCGCAATTTAAAATTCCCTTTGTCGTCAGCAACACCATTCGTGTGCTGTTTCTGGTTGCCCTGACCTGGGTGGCTTTTGCCTGGGCCTATGACATCAGCCATGAAATTGATCCGTTCAAGATTTTCAAGCCATTGAAATTGTCGCTGTGGGGGTGGGGTTTTGTGGTGGGGATTCTCGTGGCCAGCCTGTTTGTTTACCGGCCATGGTGCCATCTGTTCTGCCCGTTTGGCCTGACCGGCTGGCTGTTTGAAAAGCTGAGTGTGTTCAAGATCAAGGTGGACTACGACACATGCATCTCCTGCCGTGCCTGTGAAAAAGCCTGCCCCACTACGGTGATGGCTGCCATACTCGATCAGGACAAGAAGGTGATCCCCGATTGCTTTTCCTGTGGCAACTGCCTGGAATCCTGCCCGACCGATGCGGTGTCTTTCTCCCGAGGTCGACGGCAGAAGCCGCCGGTTGATGGAGAGGCGGCATAGCACGCCTGAAGAAAGGAATGGTCACAGAACCGGGACCGTCTCCACGGAGTCTGGGGACGGTCCCGAGTCGAGTCCCGCTTTTAAAATGTCCAACGTAATCCGCCGTAATAAAAAGCCGGATCAATCAGATTGAGGCTGTCTGAATCGTTCAACCGATTAAAGATATTATCAACACCGACATACAGCTCCAATTGTTCCGAAAGCTTTTGTCCGGCATAAAGGTACCACAGGGTCACGGCATCACTGTCACCATCGGCAAATTCCTTGTCGCCGATATAGCGCATGCGGATGTTGGCGGTGAAACCGCTGTCTTGCGGATGCCAGGCCAGCTTCGCCATCCCCTGGTAGTCGGGCTGCCCTTCGAGATCCTCATTGGTTTCTTTGTTTTCCGTATCGAGATAGGTCACATGAGCACTGAGGCTCAGTGCGTAAGGCAGTTGAAGATGGCCTTCGACCTCGACACCCTGCATGCGCGCTTCGGTGATATTCTGGTAGGTGTAATAGGCGACTTTGCTTGAGCCGCTACCGGTTGAATGACTGAACACCGCTTCGATCAGATCGTCAATTTCGTTGTAAAACGCAGTGACGCCGCCCCTGAAGCATCCATAGCTTCCCTGCAGGCCCAGCTCATAACTCTCGGAGGTCTCCGCATCGAGATCGGCATTGGGTTGATAGACCTGTTTGCCCTGCTGGCGATAAGACGTGATAAATAACTCCGACAGCGAGGGCGCACGAAAGCCCTGACTGTACGATGCCTTGATCTGCCAACTCGGGTTGAGGTGGTAGACCAGCGACAGGCGCGGACTGAGTTGGGAACCGAACTCGGAGTGTTCGTCAAATCGTGCTCCCACCACAAGATACAGCGGGCGGGCAATCTGCAGTTCATCCTGCAAAAACACGCTGGTGTTGTTCAAATCTTCATCACTGCCGGACGCATCTTCGCGCTCTTCCTGGCGGAACTCCGCACCCATGGTCAGATAATGGGACGCTACGGCCATGGAATAGTGGGCTTCAACCTGCTGCAGGCAATGTTCAGCATCTTCTTCGTCGCTGACCGGCGCATCCGGGTTTTTCATGACAATGTCGTTGTCATGGTCGGAGCGGTAGGCCCCCACACGCAAACGACTTCCATTGTCAAAATCCCCTTGGTAGGTGAGGAACGTATTCAGGCGCTCCTCTTCGCTTTCCCTCACGCGCTCGGCTTTTTGGTAATAACGATCACCTTCCTGATCCATGTGGATGTACTCAAACCCGGCGATCAGTTCATGGCCGGGAGCCAGATCATAGGCGACACGTCCGGCGCCGGACGCCAACTGGATATCGTCGCCATCCTCGGGCAGTTCGCCATCGATTTCAAAAGGGTTTTTCTCTTCAATCTGCGCCGAAAAAATCGTGCGGATTTTGCCAATCCCGCCGCCGACAACTGCTGCGCCGCGATATTGATCGGATTGCCCGTAGGTGTCATTTCCGTAGCGGGCGTCCACTTCGAGCAAGGCCGTTTCCGCAGGTTTCCGGGTGATGATATTGATCACGCCGCCCAGAGCGTCGCTGCCATACAGGGCCGATCCCGGTCCGCGGACGATCTCAATCCGTTCAATGAGCGTCACCGGGAGCTGGTTGATATCGATAAAATCTTTGTATCCGGCACTCCAGCGGCGACCGTCGATCAACACCAGCGTATGCTTGCTGCCGGTGCCGCGAATCCCCGGCACCTGGGCGCGCCCGGTTTCATTGGCAACGACCAGCCCGGTGCTCCACTGCAGCGCTTCACTCACGGTCACCGCGCCCAGCTCGGCAATCTCCTCGGCACTCACCACTTCAATCGTGCCGGGAGCGTCCTCAAGTGTCTTTTCGGACAGGGTCGCGGTCACGACAATATCCCCTGTCAGTGCGTCATCAGAAGCCGGTGCTGCTAGGACCGACAACGGCCAGGCCAGACAGATCACCAAGAGTAAACCAATTTTCTGTTCCATGTCTTTCTCCCCTCAAATCCATTTTTCATTACTGCAGAAATACAAAAGGGCTGCGCGCCGAATGCGGCAACCCAGAGAATTCACGCAAAGTCACAAGGTTTCGTGTTCAAGCGCGCCGATATTTATTCAGGCAAACACTAAGTGAGGTCAGTAAAGCTGTCTGTGATGGGGGTCACGCTCTGGTTGTGAATTTCATTTTCAAAAAGATCTGCGGCCGGAGAGCTGTTGTCGGAAGGGGACATCTTGTGAAAGGACTGCCGTGGTAAAGGGGGAGAAAGCCGCATCGTATAAGGATGGATCCGTGTGTGTTAGAACGGTTCCCGTGGCTTGGATTCAACCTGGAGTGAGGGATTTCTCAACCATTTGGATGGCATCCGCTTCGGATCTGAGATGGATCTTTTCGCCGCTAAAACGTTCCATCAACGCTTTATGTCCGTCATACGCGCGGGCATTTTTTCTCTCGTAATAACGAGAGGCCCAGTCAAGAAGCTCGAGCAAGTCCTGTTCAGATTGCTCCGCCCCATATGGCGACAGGACTCTGAGCCCCGTTGCCGTAAGCGGTCCCGGCATAGCGACCAGTCAGTATCGAGCCAGATAAAACAATCGGCGCGGTCCATGAATTTCTCAGCCAGTTCACCGAACACCCCTTCGACGATCCAAGATTCTTTTCTTTTGGCAGCGTCAATCATCTGGTTCACAACCTCAGGGGAGCGCTTTTCGCTGAAGCCTCCCGGCTGCCAAAAGATATGATCGAGATGGATCACCTGACAGTGATGAATGGCGGAGAGGTGAGTGGCCAGCCAGGTTTTCCCGCTACCGCTGTTGCCGGTGATGATCATTCTCATCGCTGTGTGCTTTCATTGAGCGATTAGATTTTATTGTTTCAGCCCGCTGGTTTAAAACCATGGACTTTGAGTCCAAGCCTTTCAGGTGTTACTCATTTTATCCGTCATCCCTGCGAAGGCAGGGATCCAGGGGTGTTAAGTCTCTGGATTCCGGCTTGAACCATGCCGGAATGACGATCAATAGAAATCGGGTGTTGATTTTTGCTTTAGGGACTTTCAGTCCCGTCCAAACCTATGCACTTTCAGTGCATAGTGGTTTAGTTCGCGGTGTAACGCACTCAAACAGGTCGCTGAACGAGTCCATGACGGCGTCGGGGTAATACGCGGCCCCTTCCTCGCAACCTTGACGATATTTCCCGGTCCTCACCAGAACCCCGTGCATGCCGACGGCTTTTCCCCCGCCGATATCGGTTTCGATGTCGTCACCAATCATGGCAACATTCGATGCGGGGAGGTGCAGGGACGCCAAGGCCAGTTCGAAAAAGTCCCGGCTTGGTTTGCCAATCACCTTTGACTGTTTGCCACTGACATATTCCAACCCGGCCACAAACGCACCGATGTCGACTTGAAGACCTTCTTCTCCCTGGAAAAACTTGTTTTTGTGCATAGCGATCAGCTCGGCTCCGGCATGCAGCTGCGAAAAGATGGTGTTGATGAGGGGGTAACTCCACGCAGCGCCGATGTCGCCGACAATCACGTAATCCGGCCGTTCATTGTTTCTGGGGAAATCGGCAAAGGCCGGCAGGACACTGTCGCGAACCACCGGATTGATCGTTGGACGGCCCAACCCGTTGAGGAACTGCACTGTGGCCGAGATCGGGCTGAAAACTTCCTCTTCATGGACGCTAAATCCCAAGCGCCTTAGTTTTTGAACGACGGACGCGGCGGTACGTGTTGTCGTATTGGTCAGGTAGCGTCGAGGGATTTTTTCGTCAGCCAATCGCGTCAACACTTGCTGGGCACCCGGCACCGGTGTTTCGCCAACGTAAAGGACACCGTCGAGGTCGATGAGAAGGCCATGAATTGTTGCTGGTAACGCCATTGATAACTCCTTTCTTTGGAGTGTACGGTCCGGTTGCCGGTTGCGCTGACGCGTTGTGATAATTTTATCTAAACCTGTGGCTTTGTGCGCGCTGCATTCAGGTGATCCATTTTTTGTTGATATTTCTTAAACTGAGGGAAAACAGCAGCGCGCAGAAGGCACAGAGCACGACAAAACTCAGCCCAAACGGCATCAGATTCGATCCGGTGATGGCGCCGCGCAAAATATCCGCGCCGTAGGTCAGCGGCAATGCATAGGACAGTGGACGGAGAAAAGATGGAAGAGATGCAATGGGGAAAAAAAGACCACAAAGAAAAATCATCGGAAAACGGAAAAAATTCGAGAACGTCTGCGCTTCGAACACCTCCTGCACCGACACGGCGATAAACAAGCCCAAAAACGTCGAAGTGACGGCGATCAGCACCATGGCCGGGACCAGAAGCGCCCAGCGCAATCCACTCAGGTCAACCAAAAACATCGCGAAGAAAATCGGCACAAAGGCGTTGAGTGTTCCAAACACGATCGCTCCCGAGGTCTTGGCCAGCATGAGAAGTTCGAGGGGGATGGGGGCGAGCAGCAGACGCTCAAAGGATCTGCCCTTTTTTTCAAACGTCACCGTGACCGCAAGAACGCTGGTTGTTCCGAAAAGAATGCTCAATGCCACCAGCCCGGAAAGCAACTCCGGCAGCTTTTCCATCCCCAGACCGGAACGGATCACGAACATCGCCACCCAGACCAGCGGAAACAGCAGCCCCCAACTGATATTGGGCGGCTTAAGGTAATAGGTGCGGATGTCCTTGAGCAGAATGTTCCATAATGCGATCCAAGCGCTCATTCATGGCCTCCTTGTTCGCGTGCGCTCTTGTTGCAGTATTCCTGTTTCAATCCCGGTTCGTTTTACGAAGACATCCTCAAGGGTCGGGAGAATTTTTTTGGCTTCGGTGACTTCCACGCCGTTGTCTTCCAATAGGCGGACCAGTGTTCGGGTAACCTACATAGGTAACACTTTGGTCCAGGTACATAGGTAACACTTTTGTATCCTCATAGACACTTCACAAGGAGGTGCCTATGCCCTGGAAAGAGGTTAAACCTATGGAACAGAAGCTGCTCTTTATCGCCGATCACCTGCGGCGTGTCGCTAACTTCTCAACGCTCTGCAAATCTTATGGCATCAGTCGCCGCACAGGGTATAAGTGGCTCAATCGTTATCGCCAATTGGGACTTGATGGTCTCCAGAATCAATCGCGCTGCCCTAAAACCAACCCCTTAAAAACGCCCTATTGTGTTCGAGAGGCGATCATCAAGGTCCGTCGCGAGTACAAAGATCCTCCTGGAGCAAAGAAGATCAAGGTGTTGCTTGAACAAGAACACCCTGATTGGGATATCCCATCGAAGACAACCATCCATAAAATCCTCCTGGAGGCTGAACTGATTACGCCCAGCAAGTCTCGTCGGCGCGTTCCTGTTCACCCGCAACCTTTTGCTCCGGTTGATAAACCTAACCAGGTCTGGTCTGCAGCCTTCAAAGGGCAGTTCAAGACCGCTGATGGCAAATGGTGTTATCCCCTTACCATCATGGATCATCACAGCCGTTATCTACTGGCCTGTCGTACGTTAAGTGCGACAACAACAGATGATACCATGGCGATCTTTGATCAATTATTTCGGCAATATGGCTTGCCGGAGCGTATTCGCACCGATAATGGTGCGCCGTTTGCCAGTAGTGGGCTTGCCGGATTATCCCACCTATCCAAGTGGTGGATTCGTCTGGGGATCGCCCCGGAACGCATTATGCCAGGGAAGCCGCAACAGAACGGACGTCATGAACGGATGCATTCCACCCTCAAAAAGGCTGCCATCACGCCTGCCGCTGGTAATGCCCAACAACAGCAAAAAGCGTTCGACCACTTTATTGACACCTATAACCATAAACGGCCCCACGAAAGCCTGGGCCAAAAAACTCCAGCGACAGTTTATGTGACGTCATCGAAAAACATGCCGGAGCAGTTGCCTGAGCTGGACTATCCTGCCCATTTCAATATTTGCCTGGTCAATCACAATGGCGTCATTTATCACTTGAAGCACCGGGTTTACATCGCGTGTCTGCTCAAGGGAGAAAAAGTAGGGCTGGAGCAGACCAGTGACACACAATGGAATGTGTACTTTGCAAATATCAAACTTGGTCACTTCGACATGAGTGACATAACAACGGATCGCAACGGCTATATCAGCCTCAATGTGTAAACCATGTAGGTGGACTTTTCTGTTACCTATGTACTTGACCCGGACACCAGCGGGGCGATTTGTATCGGCCGGGGTGATTCAACGCGAATCCCCTCGGCAACGGTTTTACACTGAATATCTGGAAATTGGGCCGCGACATGCTCAACAATCTCCTTCGTGGCGTCCTGAAATGCAAATTGCACCACATGATTTCCCTGCGCATGCTGCATCAGGTTGTCCACCGTGTCGATACAGACGATCTCCCCTTTAACGATGAAAGCGATTCTGTCGCAGAGCCTTTCGGCCTCTTCAATGTAGTGCGTGGTGAGAAAAATGGTGGTGCCTCGCGCGTTGAGCTCCGCGATCAACCGGCGGATCCGTCGCGCGCTGGCGACATCAATGCCGGTTGTCGGTTCATCGAGAAACAATATGCGCGGCCGGTGGATGATGCCGGCGGCAATGGTCAATTTACGTTTCATGCCTTTGGAGTAGCTGCCGAATTTTCTGTCGGCCACTTCCACAAGACCGAACTGGCGCAGCAGGGAGTCGGCCCGTTCACGACGCTCCTTGTTGCGGATACCGTACAACGACGCGCAGAAACAAAGATTGTCAAAACCGGAGAGTTCCGGATACAAATTGCTTTCATCGGGAATGACACCGATGAGATGCTGAGCCGCCTTGGGGTTTTGGGCGCAATCGCGTCCCGCAATGGTTATGGCTCCCGAGTCCGGCCTGGAGAGCCCGGTAAGGATGTTGATGGTGGTTGTTTTACCCGCGCCGTTTGGACCGAGAAAGCCGAATATTTCCCCTGGGGTCAGGCAGAAGGATAGGTTGTTGACAGCCGTTACGTCATCAAACGTCTTGGTCAGATTGACGACTTCAATCAAAGTCGCCTGACCGTCACCAGGGTGTGCAGACTGTTGTGTTTCCATCCATCATGCTCCCTGTCTTTGAGCGGCACAACGTCGACTGTGTCGTCTGTGGTGGTTTCAGTATTCACTAATCGTATCGGGTGTCTGCCGTTACGACAAGAGAAATGGCGGGGATTCCTTTCACCGTATCGCGAGACTCCGGCAGCCTGACACGACGACAGTCCTGGAATCGTCACAGCGTCTGGTAGAAAACGCCACGATCCTGTTCCACCGCTTTTATCTTTTCTTCACCGGCCAGCACATCCAAATATTTATTCACTTCATTGGCGTGTAATCCCAACATGCGACAGAGATCATCGAGGGTGCAGGGCCTGCGGGCAATGGTTTCCAGTATCGCGCTTTCCACATCGCTGCGATAGGCGGCAAGGCTGCGCCGTTTGGCCGCGGCGGCAATGATCTCCACACTGCCGGTAAGCCCCGGCGCCAGCGTCTGAGCGACCTGGCGAAGTCGCTCCAGCGTGGCACTGTGGAGACCGGGCTCGGTTCCCGGGCGGTCGAGGGTGTTGAGCTGAACGGCGTCGGGATCAATTCGGCACAGGATGGCTGCCAGGGCCGCGATTTCGTCCGGTGCGTCGTTGTATCCCGGTAAAATAAAGACCTCCAGGCGGATGATACCGGTAAATTCGCGACGAAAATCGATCAGGCCCTGTACATATGTGGCAAAGTCAAGGTCCGCGGCCGGCCGGTTAATGCGTGAGAAGGCTGTCACGGTGCCTGCATCCAGCGACGGCAGCACCAAGTCGGCCCGGCGCAATTCCCGGCGCACCTGGGGATCGTAGAGCAGGGAGCCGTTAGTCAATACGGCCAGCGGCAGAGATGGACGGACCTGTTTGATAAAATCGATCACATCGCCGAGGCGGCTGTTCAGCGTCGGTTCACCGGAGCCGGAAAAGGTGATGTAATCGGGATCGGGCGCGCAGGACAGATAGCTGTTCAACTCGCGGGAGATTTCTTCATAGCGAACGTATTCCTTACGCTCCAGCGTCAGCCGGGTGGTCTTACCCACTTCGCAATAGACGCAATCAAACGAGCAGACTTTTTTCGGGACCAGGTCCACGCCCAGGGACATGCCGAGACGCCGTGAAGGGACCGGACCAAACAAATGCCGATACATATCGTTCCTTTTTACTGATGTAGAGTGGATATGGCCCACCGCATACCAACGTCGTTACAAATTGGTGGGCCATGCCCACTCTATGTGAATGAAATCAAAAATGATTCGTCGTTGCAGAGGGTGCCGATGCGTTCCGGCAGATCCATGCCTTCGGCCAGTTTTTCACTTACCCTCAACGTCACTTCCAACTCCAACAAATAAGGCAGATTCCCGGTCACCGCCACACCAAACGCCTCTTTCATCTTTTCCAGACATTCTATCTCCGCCGCCTGGGCGATTTGTTGCGGCATGGCGAGGTAGTGGGTAGGGAAGTTGACGGAGTCCTGATCGAGCTGGGCCATGAAGGCTTGTTTTTCTTCGCTGTTGAGGGTGGAAAAATCCAGTGTGCAATAGTGCGGGTCCATGGTGGAGAGTAGCGCACGACAGGCCAGGGGACGGTAATCATAGACCGAACAGGCGCCATCGGCGTCGAGCAGTGGACAGGGGCCGACCTGGTCGCGGTTGGCTTTGAGGAAACTTTTCAGATCATTGCTGTCGTGGTCGATCTGCTTGAGCTTTTCGGCGTGAAGATGGATTGCTTCAATCTGGCAGTCGGTCAGGTGCGGAGCCAGCGCCACGGCTTCGGTGAGGGTGCAGCGTACATTGAGGGAACAGCAGCCAGCGCAGCCGCGTTTGCAGTGGATGGTGCCGCCTTTGCCGACGAATTCGCCGCTGCACAGAGTGCAGAGCTGGTCGAGAAAGCGGTGCTTTTGCCGGGCATGTTCAATGAGCGCGGTCCACACGGTGTTGGGCTCCATGGTGTCTAGTGCTCTGACAACACTAAATCTTCGGGTCTGGCTTCGCCTCGTACCATTCCCACTGCGTTGCAAAATCTTGAAGTGGAGTGGCCACTTCGGCGATTTCGCGCCTTGTGTGAACGGCACGATGCTGTGCCATACACTCGAATTTTTAGCATTGACAGAGCACTATTTGATGTTGTCGAGCTTGTTGACGATCTGGTCGGCGAGCTTGAGGATTTCCAGCTCGACATAATCGTAGCGTGATTTGGAGTGGTGGTTGCCGACGATCTCGGCGACCTTCTTGGTCTTGGCCGGATCAAAGCCGATTTTTTCCAGCAGCTCCGTGGCCACGTCTGGGCCGTATTGTTCCTGGGTTTTGCCGTCGTTGTAGCCCAGTTCCGCCTCAGAGGGCTTAATGCCGACATCGTGGAAAACCGCGCAGGCCAGCAGCAGTTCCTCATCGACATGATCATAGTGGCCGATCAGCAATTCGGCCTGCTTGAGCACTTCAATGGCGTGAGTGATACGACGGTAGTCGGTGTCGAAGAAATCGACCAGGGTTTTGATCAGTTGCCCTTTGAGTTGTTCGTGTTTCATATCAGGCGCTCTCCTCGGTGGATGCCAATCGATCGGGGTCGATCAGGCTGTCGCTGTTGTCGTGAATGTAAATACTGCGGCTGGGGAAGGCAATTTCCATATTAAGTCCTTCGAGGATCTCCATGATTTTCAGACACACGTCTTCGCGGGCTTCAAGGTATTCGCCCCATACCGTGGTTGTGGTGAAACAGTAGACCAGGATGTCGAGGGAGGAAGCGCCGAAGTCGGTGAAGTTGACCAGCATGAAATCCTGCTGGATGGCCGGGTGGTTTTTCAGCATAGTGCGAATGGCGGCCACCGCCTCGCGCATCTGCTGCGGTGAGCTGTCGTAGGTGACGCCGACGCTCATCTTGATGCGCCGCTTAGGCATGCGGCTGTAGTTGTTGAGCGACGTGTTGGCGATGATGTTGTTGGGCACGGTGATCAGGGTCTTGGCAAAAGTGCGGATTTTGGTGGAGCGAAAACCGATCTCTTCGACCACCCCTTCCAGATTGTCGGTCTGCACCCAGTCGCCGACGCGGAACGGTCGGTCGAGCAGGATCATGATCGAGCCGAAGATGTTGGACAGCGTATCTTTGGCCGCCAGCGCCACGGCCAGACCGCCGAGGCCAAGGGAGGCGAGCAGACCGGAAATCGAATAGCCGAGATTCTGGATGATCAGCACCACGGCCAGCACGAAGATAAACAGCCGTGCCGACTTGCGGATGAACGGCAACAAGTGATCGTCGAGCGGCGAGCCGGTATGGTGCGCCCACTTGGCAATGGTGCATTCGAGAATGTCAACGGCGTTGAACAGGATCCAGCCGATATTGAAGGTGAACAGGGTTTTGATCAGAGCTTGGCCGAATTGTTTCAAATCGGTCGGTTCGGAGGGCAGCTGTAACACCTGCAGGGCAATAAACAGCCCGACGATGAAAACGAGGAACTCCAAGGGCCGCCGCAAACTCTGCAACAGCAGATCGTCAAAGGTGTTCTCGGTGCGATCCACCAGCGGCGAGATGACGCGGGTCAGCAGGCGGCTGAACAGACGTTTGAAGATCAGGCACAGCAACACAATGCCCAGCGCGAGGGCATAGCGTTGCAGTGAAATGTCAAAATACTCCTGTTGCAGCCAGACATGAATCTGGTCCATGGGCGATCCTCCCACCGAAGGTTGGCAAATGAGGACAGTATAAGGGGGGCGTCGGCCTGCGGCAACCGTTTCAACGTTATTTCTCTGTGTCCGGCGTATGTCAGCCCTTTTTCTGCCGCAACACCGTCACTGTTTCACCGCCGATGCCCCAGTTGTCGGTATCCACTTCCTCGATCGTGACCACCGTGGTGGCCGGATTTTTGCCGAGTACATCAACCAGCAGTTGTGTGGCCCCTTTGATCAGGGCGGCTTTTTGTTCTTTGGTGGCCCCTTCATTGGTAATGCGAAAATGAACGTAAGGCATGGTTTGACTCCTTTGGTTACGTAGGTGTGTGATTGAAGCGGTCAAAGCAGAGGAGGACTCCTCCACCAATAACACAACTTGCCGCCAGAACAAGGGGAAGGGTAAAGCCCGCTTGTTGATCGGCAAGAATTCCGGCAATCGCCGGACCGAACATCTGGCCCAGGCTGAAGGCTGTTGTCAGGATGGCTGCGGCCCGACCGGTGTCGTGAGGCCAACGGCGATTTCCTTCGGCTAACGTCAGGGCAACGATGCCAAGGAAGGTTCCGCCAAAGCTGGCCGCGGCAAACAGGACCTCCAGCGCGGAATGCGCGTTGATGCTGATCAAAATACCTGAAGCCTGTACGGCGAAGGCACCGAGCAGGGCCTTTTGATGACCGATGCGCCGAGCCAGAAGCGGCCATAACAGGGTTGAAGGCGCTGCCGTCAGACCGACAACCACCCAGCTGTAGGGGGCGATGCTTTGCAGCTCTGGCGTGGCGGAGATAATCGCCACCAGGAATGTCGCCGTGACAATATAGCCAAGGCCTTCAAGAAAGTAAGCGGTGGCCAGAGGCCACAGCGCGCCGTGATGTGTGCCGTCTCCTCGCGATGGGTGGCGGGAGGGATGAAGATCAACATGACGGCGACCAATCACCAGTCCGGCAACGGCGATGAGGAGCGCTATACCGCCCATGCCGAGCCAAGTGCCGGACCATCCGTCCAGCCGATCAAGCCAGGGCACCAAAACACCACTCAGGGCGATGCCCAGACCGATGCCGCTGTAGAGAGCGCCGAGCCACTGGCTGTGATTGTGGCGAATCAGCGTTTCGGCCACTTCCGCGGTGATGACAATAAACAGGATGGCGCTGGCCATTCCCGCGGCAAAGCGCATGATCGACCAGGCACTCTCTGCTGTGGTCAGCCCCATGGCCAATGTCGTGACAATGCTGATCAACAGGGCGGCTGATGTCAGAAGTCGCTGACGTAATAGCTGTGGAGCCAGCATGCACAGCAGGGCTCCGCCAAGATAACCGGCATAATTGCAGGTGGCCAATCCCCCGGCGAGGCTGTTGCTGAGGCCGAGGTCACGCTGCATCAACGGTAAAATGGGGGTGTAGGCAAAACGACCAATGCCCATGGCGACCATCATGCCGAGAATGCCCCCAGTTAACACCGTTAAAGAGATCTGTCTGTCACGTTGTCTGTCCATGTTTGACATTCTAGCGTGGACTAAATATCATCACAAATGAAAGATAAAGATTCTTGCCATCTTTAAAAGTGATATCAGTATGGAAATCAGTGACCTGAACATCTTTCTGGCCGTGGCCCGGCAGGGCAGTATTACCCGCGCTGCCGAGCAGTTGAACTATGTGCAATCCAATGTCACGACACGGATTCGTCAGCTGGAGGAGCAGCTGGGCGTCGTGCTGTTTTATCGTAAGAGTAAGGGGGTGTGCCTGACCGCTTGCGGAACGACACTGTATGACTATGCCGAACGGATTATCCAACTGACCCATGAGGCACGCCATGCGCTGAGTGATGAGGGCGCACCGCACGGACCGCTGCTGATCAGCTCGATGGAGGCAACGGCCGCCGTCCGTCTACCGAGTGTGTTGGCTGAGTATCATCGGCGTTATCCCCAGGTTGAGCTGAACCTGGTGACGGCACCTTCGGCGGATTCGCTGAAGAAGTTGCTCGATTTTCAGGTCGAAGGGGCGTTCGTTGCCGGTGAAATGAACCTTAAGCAGGTCGAAGCGCAACGGGTCTTTGAGGAAGAACTGCTTCTTGTTGCGCCACCCGAGATGGATCCCTTTGCAGCCGATCCGCTGAAAATACTCGTTTTCCGAGCGGGATGTTCCTACCGGGCGCAGTTGGAAAGCTGGCTGCGACAAAACGGGCGATTGAACTATCAGGTGGTTGAATTAGGCTCCATCGAAGGGATTGTCGCCTGTGTGGCGGCTGGGATGGGCATCAGTTTCCTGCCGCGTAGCGTGGTGGAACGGCCGCATCTGGCCGAGAATTGTGCCTTACATGACGTGCCGGATGGCTTTGGCCGAATGACGACATGGTTTGTCTGGCGGCGCCATGAAAAGCTCAGCAAGGCGTTCCTGGCCTTTCAGGATCTGTTGCCGGTTTGCTGACCGGGATGGGTTGGATGGGGGCAGATTTTTATTGCCGAAATTTTTAACCGATTGGAGTAAGATTAACTCGTTACAGAGCGATGCAAGCCCAAGGTTGTCAAGTAAAGGAGCCCCCCCCATGGAAGAGAGTCAGCTGCGACAATTCACCGATAAAGCCCTTGCGCTGGGAATGGACGACGCCCGGTGTGTTGGCGTGACGGAGTTGCCGATTGATCCGACCCTGACGGACTATTGTCTGGAATGTGGCGCCTATGGTGAATCCGCCCTGTGCCCACCGCACCGTGGTGCCATTGAAGATGTGCCGGGCATGCTGGCCGGTTATGAGTGGGCCGTCGTGTTCAAGCGGGATCTGCCGGTGGTTGACTTGCAAAGTAAGGAATACCTTGAGGTGGCCCGTCAGATTCATGTGGTGGCGGCGCAACTGGAAAAGTGGGCACGCATGCGTGGTTTTAAGTCTTCTGGCCTCGCGGCGGGATCGTGCAAACGGTTGTTTTGTGCCAACAGTGAAACCTGTCAGGCGCTGGAGCCGGGGGGCGTGTGTCGTTTTCCCCAGTGGTCGCGACTGTCCTTGTCCGCACTTGGTGTCAATGTGTTTGAGTTGTGTGACAAAATCGGTTGGCCGATTGAAAAGGTGACTCGCGACAGTAAGCATCCCTCGGATGCCATGGGGGTGCTGGTCGGCATCCTTCTGGTCGGCAAAAATTAACGACGACGCTCGCTTCGCACGTCTTATGGTTAAACAGAAACGCGCCCGCTGCTGCAGGCGCGTTTTAAATTATTTGACGTTGTGGAAGCAGCGCTCAATATGGTGATCAGAATAATTTTTGCTGCGTTTCAGGTTGAACAGGATCGTGACCAGTGTTGAGGCCGGCAGAGCAATCACCAGTGGATCGACCACGGCCCACAGGGTGCCGTCACCGAGGGAGTCAACACCGAACAGGGCGTTGCAGATCATCAGCGGTTTGGATTCTTTGGCGTGAACGAAGAACAGCCAGAACAGGCTGGTGAGCGTGCCGGTGAAAAAACAGGCCCAGGCGCTGAGTCGCGTCATGCTGCGGAAATAAAGCGCGCCGAAATACATGGGCAGAAACGCGGCCGCGCAGATACCGAAGAAGATCGCCGTTCCCCGTGCAATGATCGCGGTTCCCCCTTCAAAAAATGTCGGTAGTGCCCAGGCAAGAAAATAGCTGATGAGGATGGCGAACAGGATGCCGATCTTGGTGAGGATGACGCTGTTGCCGCTACGACCCAGTGCTTTTTCATAAATATCGCGTCCCAGGGCGGTGCCCATGGCGTGAAACTGGGAACTCAGGGTACTCATGGCCGCGGAGAGCAGGGTGATCATAAAGACGGCGGTGAACCACTGCGGCATGGAGGCGCTGATGTACAACGGAATGATCTCCGAGACATTTTTCCCGGCGGCGACGATGGCGATTTGTCCGGCGGTGTCCGGGTTTTCGTAGTAGAAAAACACGTTGGCCAGTGCTCCGATGGCGAGAGAGACGCCAACGACGATCAGGACAAAGATACCGCCGATCAGCACGGCGCGGTTCAGCTCACGGTTGCTCTTGACGGTCATAAAGCGCACGATCAACTGAGGCTGGGCCAGAACGCCGATGCCGACCCCAAGAACAATGGTGGTGACGACCACCAGCCAATATTCGCTGCCGAATTGTGGAAAGTTGGTCCAGCCGGTGTGGCCTTTGGCGCCGAAGATTTTGACGGCAAGGTCCTGCATGTCGGTCAGCCGCTGATGGGCGGTGATGAACCCGCCGAGTTTGTAGTAGGTGGCCACCAGCAGAGAGACCATGCCGATAAACATCATGCTGCCCTGGAAGGCGTCGGTGTACATAACCGCTTTAAGGCCGCCCATAATGACGTACACGGCGACGAAGATGGTCAGGAAAAACAGTGCCACGTTGTAGTTGGTGTCGAGGATCTGGGCAATGAACTTGGCCCCACCCATAAGGACAACGCTGGCATAGAGCGGCATGGCGATGAAGATCAGCAGGCCGGTGGCACCCTGAAGACGGGTGGATTCAAAGCGCAGGCCGAGGAACTCGGGAAAGGTATGGGCATTGAGGTTCAGGCCCATCACCCGCGTGCGACGCCCGAAAAAGACGAAGGCAATGAACACGCCGACAAACACGGTGAGAAAGGTCAGCCATTGCAGGCTCATGCCGAACACGGCCGCAGCGCCGCCAAAGCCGATGATGGCCGAGGTGCTGACAAAGGTGGCGCCGTAGGAGAGGGCCATGACAAAAGGGTGGATCTGGCGTCCGGCCACCAGATAGTCGGCGGCATTGCGGGTTTTTTTCCATGCCTGTAGTGATAGAATGGCGATCACCGTCAGGTAGACGATAACAACAGTAGTCAGTAATGGGATGCTCATGTAGGATGTTCCTGTTTTTGCAGTAAGTTAAAGTTGTTCTTCGACGTGCTGTTCTTCCTCGTTCCACTGTTGTTCCTGGGAGAACTCTTCGTCGGTCATGTACCCTTTGTTCCAGTTAAGCACGCCGTAAACAATGCACAGCACGGTGCTGAGCAACGTGAGGATCATGCCCAGAGGAACGAGAATCCCTTCAAGACCTAGCATGGCAAACACTCCTTTGTGATTGGAATAATCGAACTTGTTGACTGTGTCCGATTGGGTGGATTTTTCAATAAGGGGCTAGTTCTATAGGATTTTTTTGATTTCAACAAATTGATTGTTTAGCATAAAGCGTTCGATATTTCCGAACGCTTGGAACGGAAACCAGGATGGAACTCTACCAACTGCAATCTTTCGCGGTGATCGCCCAGACCAAAAATCTGACCCGTGCGGCGGAAACCCTCAACCTGAGTCAGTCGGCGTTGTCCAGCCAGCTTAAAGGGCTGGAGGAGGATCTCGGCGTCACCCTGTTTAAGCGTGGCGCACGCGGTATGCGTTTGACGCTGCAGGGAGAGCAGTTGCTCGATGAGGCCAACCAGGTGCTCAGTTCGGTACGCCAATTGCGTGAACAGGCTCATGCGCTGCATCAGGGCGGCGGTGAGCTGGTGACGCTGGGCCTTAACGCCAGTCCGTCATTTTTGCGTATCGCCGCAATCTCTCGGCGCCTCAGCCAGTTGCATGGTGAGGTGCGGCCGGTGTTTCAAACCAGCCAGACCGTCAATACGGCGCGTATGTTGCGTGAGGGACAGATAGATGTCGGCTTTCATTACGGCCGCATGCGTGAACGCGATATCGTTCATCAGGTGTTGGCCGAGGTGCGGGTGTGCGTGGTGATTCCCACCCGCCTGACCGAGGATGTTGAATGTCTCGACTGGACGCAGGTGGCGGCGCTGCCGTGGATCTGGGTCGGCAATGACTGCCCGTTTTACACCATGCTGATGGAGCGCATTGAACGGCAACGGCTGCCGCGCCAGGTAGTGACCACGGTGGATGAGCAGATCGTGCGTGAATTGGTGGCCGACGGCCAGGGGGTCGCCATGATGCGCGAGGATGAGGCCATGCCGCTGGTGCAGAGCGGCCGGGTCAAGATCTGGGAGCCGGGCTGGTTGACCCTGCCGCTGGGACTGGCCTGGTTGAGCAAAAATGCCGGACAGGATCGCATCCGTTCGATGGTCAGCGTCATTCAGGACGTCTGGCAGAGCGAGCAGTCCGGCGAGGACAGCGAAACCCCTTATTGGCTGTAAGATGTTTTATGAAAGGGTGCAGCTTGGTGGCGTCGAGCCGGTGACCTCAATGCCGAGTTTTTTCAGGGTGGTGATCAGGTCGGAGACCGTATAGCCCTCACCAAAGCAGCCGCAGTCGCTGTACGGATCGAGCTCGCTGAGTTGTTCCGTCAACTGACCAACCAGCTCCGCCTGGTCCCGATGATTCTCGGCATTTTCCACCACCCGTTGCAAGGGGGCGACCAGATAGTCGGGCAGTTCGCCTTGTTCATGTTCTTTGCGGATGGCTGCGGCCAGTTGTTCAAAGAGCTTCATTTTCCCTCCTCACCGTTTCTCGTCCAAGGATCACGTTCGTTTCCGATCAGCTTGCCTGATGAATCACCATTCTACAACGCTGTTGCCCTCTATTGTTTTATCTTTTGCCGTGTTATGCTGCGCCACAATTTATCAATAAGGAGTGTGTATGGAATTGTCCATGAAATGGCGTCGGCCCCTGTTTGGCGGCGCGGCAATTCTGCTGTTGGCGGTGGCCGCCTGCGGCGAAAATATCGCCCCGAAGGCGTTGAATCAGCAATTAAAGAAAAAGAACCGTCCCGTGGTGGTGGATGTGCGCAGTTCGTTTGAATATCAGTCCGGACATGTGCCGGGCGCCATCCATGTGCCGCTCTGGTCGGTGCCGTTCAGTCGTTCGAAGCTGCCGAAAGAATTGGACGGAATCGTCATTTATTGTGAGCATGGCCCGCGGGCGGTGTTGGCGCGCGGTCTGTTTTTGCTCATCGGGGTGCGCCCCGTGGCTTTCCTCAAAGGACATATGGCGGCCTGGCGCCAGGCGCGCTTGCCCATGGAAAAATAATCTGGTTGTTCGACTTAAATGGAGAAAAAGATGACGTACCAATCCCCTCAAGAATTTTCCGATGCCACGGTGACCTGCAAGGCCAATCTTTATTTTGACGGTCAAGTGATCAGCCACAGTCTGACCCTGGCCAACGGCGAAAAAAAGACCCTTGGTGTGATGTTTCCCGGTATTTATCGTTTTGAAACCAATGCGGCGGAAAAAATGGAAATTATTGCCGGGCAGTGCAAGGTGAAGGTGGCCGATCAAGGCGGTTGGATCGGTTTTGAAGCCGGAACATGGTTTGATGTGCCGGCCAAGTCGTTTTTTGAAATCGAAGTGATCGGCGATTCTGTGGAATACGTCTGCTCATTTATTTCGTAGTTCTCTGGAAAGGATGTCATGATTCAAATAGGATGTTGGCATACTCTGGTGGTGACGTCGCGTGATGATCGCGGGGCAACGCTGCTTCTTGACGGGCAGCCCGTGTTGCTGCCGAAAAAAGAATGTCCCATGGCCACTCAGATGGGTGATGAGATGACGGTGTTCGTGTACAACGGCCGTCACGATCAGTTGATGGCAACCTTCAAAAAACCTCTCGCGGAAGCGAACCAGTTTGCCCTGATGCGTGTCAGTCAGGCCAATAAGTTTGGGGCGTTTGTTGATTGGGGCCTCGACAAAGAGTTGCTGGTGCCGTTTGCCGAGCAACCGGAGCGGATGAAGATCGGCCGTGATTATATTGTCCATGTCGGCCTCGACAACACCGGGCGTTTGATCGGCAGTACCCGCATCGAACGTTTCCTCGAAGCGGAGGAGATTCCGTTTAATCCGGGGGAAGAGGTCGATGTGCTGATCTGGCAATTGACCGAGCTGGGCGCCAAGGTGATTGTTAACAACCGCTATGCCGGTTTGATCTATCAGGATGAGCTGCCTCCTGATCTCAAGCGTGGTGAGCAGGGTAAGGCCTATGTCATGCGTGTGCGTGACGACAACCTGATCGATATCACCCTGCGCAAGGTGGGCAAAGCCGGTATGGACGAGGCGCGTCAGGTGGTGTTTGAGGCGTTGCAGGTGGAAGGGCGGCTGCCGCTGACCGACAAGAGTGCGCCGGAAGAGATTGAGCAGATGTTGGGATTAAGCAAGAAGGCGTTTAAGCGGGCTGTCGGCATATTGTATAAGGAACGGCTGATTGAGCTTGGTGAGGGCGAGATTCGTTTGCGCTGATTGCCTGATGCTCTCTGTTAGGTGTGCGCCACTTCTCAGGGTTAGCAACCCCGTTCTCCCGTACTGCAGCGCCGAACGTAATAAGCGTCGTCGTGATGGTTGTCGGCAAACTGTTTGAGCGTCAGCGAGTTTTTGCCGACATCACGGCGTAAGCGCCTGAAGTGAGGGGACTCGAAGAGCGCGAAGCCCGGGAGTCGTTTTTCTGTCCCTTTTGACGACGCAAAAGGGGCCCGACGTGTTCGGGTAACCTACATAGGTAACACTTTGGTCCAGGTACATAGGTAACACTTTTGTATCCTCATAGACACTTCACAAGGAGGTGCCTATGCCCTGGAAAGAGGTTAAACCTATGGAACAGAAGCTGCTCTTTATCGCCGATCACCTGCGGCGTGTCGCTAACTTCTCAACGCTCTGCAAATCTTATGGCATCAGTCGCCGCACAGGGTATAAGTGGCTCAATCGTTATCGCCAATTGGGACTTGATGGTCTCCAGAATCAATCGCGCTGCCCTAAAACCAACCCCTTAAAAACGCCCTATTGTGTTCGAGAGGCGATCATCAAGGTCCGTCGCGAGTACAAAGATCCTCCTGGAGCAAAGAAGATCAAGGTGTTGCTTGAACAAGAACACCCTGATTGGGATATCCCATCGAAGACAACCATCCATAAAATCCTCCTGGAGGCTGAACTGATTACGCCCAGCAAGTCTCGTCGGCGCGTTCCTGTTCACCCGCAACCTTTTGCTCCGGTTGATAAACCTAACCAGGTCTGGTCTGCAGCCTTCAAAGGGCAGTTCAAGACCGCTGATGGCAAATGGTGTTATCCCCTTACCATCATGGATCATCACAGCCGTTATCTACTGGCCTGTCGTACGTTAAGTGCGACAACAACAGATGATACCATGGCGATCTTTGATCAATTATTTCGGCAATATGGCTTGCCGGAGCGTATTCGCACCGATAATGGTGCGCCGTTTGCCAGTAGTGGGCTTGCCGGATTATCCCACCTATCCAAGTGGTGGATTCGTCTGGGGATCGCCCCGGAACGCATTATGCCAGGGAAGCCGCAACAGAACGGACGTCATGAACGGATGCATTCCACCCTCAAAAAGGCTGCCATCACGCCTGCCGCTGGTAATGCCCAACAACAGCAAAAAGCGTTCGACCACTTTATTGACACCTATAACCATAAACGGCCCCACGAAAGCCTGGGCCAAAAAACTCCAGCGACAGTTTATGTGACGTCATCGAAAAACATGCCGGAGCAGTTGCCTGAGCTGGACTATCCTGCCCATTTCAATATTTGCCTGGTCAATCACAATGGCGTCATTTATCACTTGAAGCACCGGGTTTACATCGCGTGTCTGCTCAAGGGAGAAAAAGTAGGGCTGGAGCAGACCAGTGACACACAATGGAATGTGTACTTTGCAAATATCAAACTTGGTCACTTCGACATGAGTGACATAACAACGGATCGCAACGGCTATATCAGCCTCAATGTGTAAACCATGTAGGTGGACTTTTCTGTTACCTATGTACTTGACCCGGACAGACGTGCGGGCGCGGAAGCCCGCGTCACGTGGGCACCAACATTGCCAACGGATGAAGTTTGCCAGCGCGATCTGTTCCGAATGACGAACCACTGAAGATCGAGACCAAAGTCAAGACCGCCGGGTCTCGTCCCGGCAGCCGACATACTTTTGACTGGCCGCTCAAAAGGATGCAAAAACCGGCTGAACACCTCCTGAACCTGGGTCCACCGACAATGTGTTTGTTTCCGTTCTGCGTCGCAGATCCGGCTTGCCGCCCTTGAGCTCGGCAAATCGTGCAACTCATCTTCTCTGGCATAAAACCGTGATAACAATCGCACGACTCTCTCTTTCTTCCGTAGCCCCGGTTAAACGGGTGGGCAGTGCCCACCCTGCGGTAGTCTGTTGTTTAGCACCCCAGCCCTCCTGTTCAGCAGCGCCGAATATAAGGTGCGTTATCTTTTGTTATCCTTCCCCGTTTTCACCTTGTCGCACCATTTCTGCAATCCGTTCCGGCGGCACCGCCGGACTATAGAGAAATCCCTGAATTTCGTGACAGTTGTGCTGTTCGAGAAACTTACGCTGGCCGTGGGTTTCGACCCCTTCGGCAACGATGTTGAGCTTCAGCGTGGCGCCCATTTCAAGGATGGCGCCGACAATGGCGGCGTCAGTCTCACTTTGTTCGATGTCACGGACAAAGTCGCGGTCGATTTTCAGGGTGTTGACCGGAAACCGTTTCAGATAGGCCAGTGAAGAATAGCCGGTGCCGAAGTCATCGATAGCAACATGCACGCCCAGGTTCTGGATGGTCTGGAGAATATTGATGGTCGCCTCGGGGTTTTGCATGATGACGGTCTCGGTGATCTCCACCTCCAGCCATTGTGGCGCAAGGCCGGTTTCTTTAAGTACATCGGTGATGGTTTTGAGCAGGCTCTGCTGTTGAAGCTGATGTCCGGAAAAGTTGACGGCCATGCGGATGGGCGGTAGCCCCTGTTGTTGCCAGCGCAGGCATTGGCGGCACGACTCCTCAAGCACCCAGCGGCCGATGACGCCGATCAACCCCGATTCTTCGGCCAGCGGGATAAATTCGGTCGGCATGATCCAGCCCATCTCCGGATGGTTCCAGCGGATCAGCGATTCCACCGAAGTGATCTGGCCGCTGCGGATATTGACCTTGGGTTGATAGTGGAGGACAAATTGTTGCTGCTGCAGCGCGACATGGAGACCGTTAAGCAGACGCAGGCGATTGTCCTGATTGAGGTCAATCTGATCGGTAAAAAACTGGATACCGTTGCGGCCGCCTGATTTGACGGAGAGCAGGGCGATTTCGGCTTTTTTCAAAAGCTCTTCCGGAGTGTCGCCGTCCTGGGGATAGAGAGCGATGCCGGTGCTGGTGGTCAGAAACAGTTCGTGACTGTTGACGGCGATTTTAGGGGTGAGAGCCTGGGTGATTTTGACCGCCAGGCTGTGAACGATGTCGGCACTTTCCACATTGACCAGCATGATGACGAACTCATCGCCATTCAACCGACCGACCACATCAACCTCGCGGACCTGGGCGAGCAAACGTTGGCTGACGGCTTTGAGGACTTCGTCGCCGATGGCGCTGCCCAGAGCATCGTTGACCAGTTTAAAGCGGTCGATATTGATGATCAGAAAGGCGGTGTTCTTGCGCTCCCGTTTGGCCATCAAGGTGACCTGTTGCGCACGCTCCATAAAATTTGACCGATGGGCCAGCCCGGTAAGTTGGTCAAAGTTGGTCAACTGGTCAAGGCGTGCTTCGGCCTGGCGACGTGCGGTGATGTCGCGAAAAATACCCCACAACGTACGGTGTTGGTCGTTTTCCTCCAACAGGGTCACGTTGCTGTCGACAATTACTTCGTGCTGCTCATCGGTGGTGCGCATGGTCAATTCTGTGGCGGGAAACGGCGTGCCGTTTTCCAGTAAGAACACCTGACGCTGCCAGCGGGGGCGATCGTTCCGGTCCATCAGATTGCTCAAGTCGATCCGGCTGCTATCCGGATCGATGTTAAGTACGTTGCGTGACGACTGGTTGGCGTAATCAATGGTGCCGTCGGGTCGAAACTGGATAATCATGTCATTGGCATGATCGAGAAAATTGCCCAGCCGCCGCGCCAGGGTTGAGGCTTCAGCGCTTTTGCGCCGCAAGGCATGGGTGAGAAAGGTGCAGATAAAGGCGACGGCCGTATTGAGCAGGGTGACCCACAGCCACAGCAGCAGGAGAAAGGTTTCCGATTGCGGCGAGGTCCCTTCCAGCGGCTGATAGATGTACGGCAGCAGGTTGTAATGCCCGGCGATCAGCGCCCAGGCGTAGAACAGGCCGTTCAACGCGCCGATACCCAGCACGTCACGGCGGCTTTCCAACAAGAAGGCCGCTTCAATGGTGGTGACCAGATACAAAGGCCACAGCCAACTGTTGCCGCCGCCGGTGAAATGGATCAGCACGGTGACAACAAAAATATCCAGCAGAATATGCAGGTGATCGACAAAGGCGAAACGGGCGATTTTCAGGTAGTAGTAATGGTAGACCAGGTTGTACAGGTTAAGCGTTGAGAGGGTGCCGAGGAGTAAGGCGTATTGCAGGATTGACAGGTCAAAGGTCGATTGGGACCAGACCAGCATGAGTTCAGCGACCAGACAGAACAGGACGATGGCGCTGATCAGTTGCCAGCGAACGCGGGTGATCAGTTGGGTGCGCTCCAGCCGACCCTGGAGGCTGGTGGGCAGAGCTCCCGGATCGGCGGATGTCTGTGGGGTCGGGTTGGTCATCAGCGTGCCGTCATTAGAGTTGTCTGGGATGATACACGTTCAACGAATTAGACGGCAATATTTTTTAGGAATGTCTCAATGAAAAAGTTGTCAGATTGTTAAGGGGCGGCGTCTTGCGCAGTCACGGTTTATTGTTTAACCGTTGAGTTGCGCAAGACGCCCGGATACGTAAGAAGGGTGGTCAGGGTTTGACGAGCTGACGTCGTTTCAATGTACCGGCCAACATGGCCGAAATGGCCTGCTCCAGTCCTTCTAAACCGATCTCATCATTCATAGTTTCCAGCTGAGGCAGGCACCACTCGCCGGCAAGCTTGTTCCAGACGGTCTGGCGCCGTGGCATAGGGCATTCGGCGGAATCGATACCGATGAGGCGCACTCCACGCAGGATGAACGGGAAGACGTTGATCTCCAGGTTGGGCGAGCCGACCAGGCCGCAGCAGGTGACGACACCGTCGTAACGGGTGGCTTTGATGGCGGCGGCCAGCATGTCGCCACCGACACAATCCACAACACCGGCCCAGCGTGGTTTAAGCATGGGGCGCTCACCGTTTGCGGTGACCTCAGCGCGGCTGATCACGGTCGTGGCGCCCAAGTCTTTAAGGTAGTCACTTTCAGATGCTTTGCCCGTGGCGGCGGTGACCTGGAATCCGCCTTTGGCGAGAATGGCCACGGCCAGGCTGCCGACGCCGCCGGTGGCGCCGGTGACGAGGATTTCCCCCTGATCCGGTGTGACGCCGCCTTCGATCAGTTGTTGTACGCTGAGGGCGGCAGTCAATCCGGCGGTGCCGAACATCATGCTTTGTTTGAGGCTCATCCCTTCGGGCAGTCGGACTGCCCAGCTACTGGGAACGCGGATCATTTCGGCAAAGCCGCCGTCGGTTTCCATGCCCAGATCATAGCTGGTGACGATCACTTCATCACCCGGCGAAAAGCGGCCATCGCTGCATTCAATGACGGTTCCCGCCGCATCAATCCCTGGAGTGTGGGGGAAGTTCCGGGTGACGCCGGGGTTGCCGGTGGCTGACAGGGCGTCCTTAAAGTTCAGTGACGAATAGGCGACCTGAACCAGTAACTCGCCAGCTGGCAGCTCGTCGACAGAGCGCTCCACCACCTGGCGGACAAATTGTTTGGGTTGCGGATTAGTAACCTGTAGAGCACGAAAGGTTGTCATCATTGTCTCCTTGAATAGGGGGGCAAAGCCGGCGCACGTCTCAGGGCCGCCTTGTGCAAAAAACTCCGGGGTTTTCTTTTTTGTTCAAGAAGTGTAGAAAGGAAAGGTTACAACGGCAAGTACCTACTCTGAAGTTTGGTAGTCACTTAAAAGATACTATTGTGAGATTTTATATGGTTAGTCGTGATGATGCCCTTAAAAAAAGTGTTTATCGCTGCCCGGTTGAAGTAACTCTTGATGTCATCGGCGGCAAATGGAAAAGTCTGATCCTCTGGCACCTGAAGCAGAAAATTCTTCGCTTCAGTCAGCTGCAGCGGCGTCTGCCACGGATCACCCAGAAGATGTTGACCCAGCAGCTGCGTGATCTGGAACGGGACGGGCTGGTGTTCCGGTGTATCCCGAGGTGCCGCCGCGGGTGGAATATTCGTTGACCGAACTCGGATGCAGTGTAGTGCCGATACTTGATCAGATGTACGAATGGGGCAGTCGATTTGATCCTGAGCAGCCGGGTTGTGCCGTAGAGGACTCTACTGTTTCCGACGCCGCTTCATAAACGCTCTTTGCAGGGAAAGCTGTTGATTTTCGCCTGTTTTCTAACCCCACCCTCAACAGAACTTAGCGCCCTTCTTACATAAGCCTAACCTTATTCTAACACGACGACGTCACCTTTAGCGTAGATTTAATCCTCGATTGATATCGGGGCAAACCACTGAAAATCTCAGCTGGTTTGAGATTAAAGATGACGAAACTTCAAGGAGAATCAGGATGAAAACAATGGCAGTACGAAGTGTTGTTAAGCGGGTTGCCGCAACAGCCACTGTTGTCGCAGCAATGCTGCTGACAGCGGCTCCCGGGCAAGCCTCCGCACCCAAGGTCGATGTGAATCTGTCCGACTATGTCACTGTACAAGGTGTCGGCGGCAACCTGAGCAGTGTCGGTTCCGATACGCTCAACAACCTGATGACATTCTGGGCTGAAGCGTTCCGCGCCAAGTACCCCAATGTCAACATTCAGATCGAAGGCAAGGGCTCCAGTACCGCTCCTCCGGCACTGATCGAAGGCGCTGCGCAAATTGGCCCCATGTCCCGCAAAATGAAGAGCAGCGAAGTTGAGAAATTCGAACAGCGCTATGGCTTCAAGCCGACCACCATTGGTGTCGCTCTTGACTCCCTGGGTGTTTTTGTCAACAAGGACAACCCGGTGAACGCTCTGTCTCTGCAGCAGATCGATGCGATCTTCTCCAAAAACCGCAAAGGCGGCGCTGCTCGTGATGCCATTGTCTGGGGTGATCTTGGTCTGACCGGCAAGTTTGCTAACCTGCCCATCAGTATCTACGGTCGTAACTCTGCTTCCGGTACCTACGGTTACTTCAAAAAGCACGCTCTGTTCAAAGGTGACTACAAAGACACCGTTAAAGAGCAGCCGGGTTCCGCTTCTGTTGTTCTGTCCGTCACTGAAGACCTCGGTGGTATCGGTTACTCCGGTATCGGCTACAAGACTTCCGGTGTTAAAGCGATCGCTTTGGCCAAAAAAGACGGCGATACAGCTTACGAACCGACTTACGAGAATGTCCTCAACGGCAAATACCCTCTCGGCCGCATGCTCTACCTCAACGTGGTTAAGAAGCCCAACGAGCCTCTGCCCAAGTTGATCTCCGAGTTCATCACCTTCGTTCTGTCCAAAGAAGGTCAGCAGATCGTTGTCAAAGACGGCTACCTGCCGCTGCCGGCTCCGGTTGCTGCCAAAGAACTGGTCAAGCTCAAATAACGATCGACTGCCGGCCATGCCGGATGACAGTAGATCGCTGGATCATGGCACCGCCCGGCAATCTTGTCGGGCGGTGCACCTGTCTGATGAATTGTCAGAGTATGGCACCACGTACGTCGGATGAGTAAGTATTTATGGATAAAAAAGTTCTGCGCAAGATCAAGCGAAACGATTCGCTTGCGGCTCTAGGGATTCGTGCCGGGGGTGTGCTGGTCATTGCCAGTGTCATCCTGATTTTATTGCTGATCGGCAAGGAGGCGTTGCCGTTGTTCTATGCGCCCCAGGCTGAATTGAGCAAGCGGTTTGCGTTGCCCGACGAGTTAGTGGACAAACAGATTTTTGCTCTTGGCGTTGATGAATATCGTGAAATTGTCTACGTGGTGGATGAACACGGAGAATTCACCTTTGTCAACGTTGAGAACGGTTTGGTTTTAAAACGCCTGCAGGCAGAGTCTGTGGCTGATGGGTTGCGCGTGACGTCCGTCGAGCGGATCGATACACGCACCTACGCGCTCAGTTGGAGTGACGGCCACCTGTCCATGGATCAGGTCGCGTTCAGCATTGACTATGATGACCATGGCAAACGTGTCATGCACATGGCCCTGCATCAGCTGGGCCGTTTTGAGACCGGAGATCAGCCGGTTCAACGGCTGGTCGCCCGCCAAACGGACCATGGCGTTACCTTGGTCCGCCAACTTGGTTCATCGGATCTGGAAATTGTTCAACAGGTCGAAGAAGAGGATCTGTTTGGCAATGTCACGGCGATCAAGGAAGTCAGTCGGCTGAACCAGGTTCATCCTGACCCGATTACAGCGGTGACCTTGAATGCCGATGGCAGCATGTTGTATGCCGGGACCACTCATGGTGCGTTGTTGCGCTGGGATCTCAGTACGCCGGGTGAGCCGCGTCTGCTGGACAAATTGCAGGCGTTTCGTGACCGCCGCGCCATCACTTCTCTGGCGTTGATGCTGGGGCAGATCTCCCTGGCTGTTGGTGACGATGGCGGCCTGGTGACGGTGTGGTTCCCGACGCCCACTGAAGAGGGCGATGGCCATAAGCGCCTGCAGTTGATCCATACCTTGTCGCGTCATGATACCCCGGTGTCGAGTCTGGTGCCGTCGCTACGTAACCGTACCGTGGTCAGTCTTGACCGCGGCGGCGTGGTCCATCTCGATTATTCGACCAGTGAGCGTCACCTGTTGACGTTGGTCGACAATGATCCGGTGCTGCTGTGTGATATCTCCCAACGGGGCGATGGCCTTGTTGCTCTGCAGCCGAACGGTCAGGTTGCCTTGTGGGCGATTGACAATCCCCATCCGGAAATCAGCTTTGCCTCCCTGTTCAGCAAGGTGTGGTACGAAAGTTATTCCAAACCGGAGTGGGTATGGCAATCCTCGTCCGCCAGTGACGACTTTGAAGCCAAGATGAGCTTAACGCCTTTGATCTACGGCACGTTGAAGGGCACGTTCTACGCCATGATTTTTGCCGTTCCATTGGCGTTGCTCGGTGCCGTGTACACCAGCCAGTTCGGTAGTCGGCGTTTGCGTGAACTGATCAAGCCGTCGGTCGAGATTATGGCGGCGGTCCCCTCGGTCATCATCGGTTTCCTTGCCGCGTTGTGGTTTGCGCCCCTGTTGGAAACACATTTTCCCGGCTTTTTACTGAGTATGCTGACGGTGCCGCTGATTTTCTTGCTGCTGCTGATCCTGTGGCAGCCGGTGCGCGACCGGTCGTGGGCCAAATATGTCGAGAGCGGTCATGAGTTTATCGTTATGGCGCCGTTGCTGGTACTGGCCGTTGCCATTGCCGTTCAGCTCGGTCCCTGGTTTGAGCAGTGGCTGTTTGACGGCAACTTCAAGCTGTGGCTGTTTAGTGAAGCCGGTATGCGCTACGATTCGCGCAACAGCATTGTTATTTCGTTCGCGCTCGGTTTTGCCGTTATTCCGATCATCTTTACCATCACGGAAGATGCGCTGTCCAATGTGCCGCAAAGCCTTAAGGCGGCTTCGTTGGCTCTCGGAGCCAGCCGCTGGCAGACGGTCTGGCGGGTGGTGCTGCCTTCGGCCAGTCCGGGCATTTTTGCCGCGGTGATGATCGGCCTCGGCCGTGCCGTCGGCGAAACGATGATCGTGCTGATGGCCACCGGTAATACACCGATTATGGATTTGAGTATCTTCAACGGGATGCGGCCTTTGTCGGCTAATATCGCCGTTGAAATTCCCGAAGCGCCCCATGGCGACACGCTGTACCGGGTGTTGTTCCTGTCCGCCGTGTTGTTGTTTATTCTGACCTTTATTCTCAACACGGTCGCTGAGGTGGTTCGCCATCGTCTGCGGCGCAAATACGGACGTTTCTAGGGGATCGTTTCGTCATGGTTGACGGAGAAAATTGAGGACGCACATGAAGCAGTTTATTACACGCGGTGAGCCCCAGGTCTGGTTGACGGCTGCCGCCTTGACATCCACATTGCTGATGGCGCTGATCCTGGTTCTGGTGGTGATTGCCAACGGACTCGGAACGTTCTGGCCGGCGCGGTTGACCGCCTTTGACCTGAACAACGGCCAGTCGGTTCTGGGCGAGGTGCTCAAAGAGGAGCCGCTTCCGGGAGAGGATTCCCGCCGGATTCAGCTGAAGGTTGGTAACCGTGATCTCTACGGCATGGATTTTCGCTGGATTCGTGAAGACGGTGTCGTTGAACGACGTCGTCCCGAGCATGTAGTGACCATTGAACGACAGGAATACGGAAATTTTTACGGCATTCTCACGCAGGTTGTTGCTCCCGGCATCGACAGTTCGCTGCCTTTATGGCAACAGTTGGAAGCCGGACGAGACGCCATCGTGCCGTTGCAGGAAAAGCTTGATGAGATTGACGGTCATATCAATGATATCAACTATGAGATCCAAAAGCTTAACAACCGTGATCTGCTCTATGCCTATGACGGCGTGGAGAAGCACGAGCCGAAAAGGGTGGCGATTGCCGGGGAAGTGTCAGAGCTGAAAACCTCATTCAGTCACTGGATGACCGAGCAGAATAAGCAGAAACAACAGCTGCGGGATTATTATGCCAACTTTACCGACATCAATGGCCGCCCTGCGCATATTGCCTTAGCGGAAATTGTCCGCAGTTTTCAGCCCAATGATCTGACGACGATGCAGCGGGCGGGCATTTATTTTGATAAGCTCATCGAACTGTTTGTCGGTGAGCCGCGCGAGTCCAATACGGAAGGTGGTCTGTTCCCGGCAATTTACGGCACGGTGTTGTTGATCTTTGTCATGAGTCTGTTTTCGTTCCCCCTTGGGGTGATTGCCGCCATCTATCTGAGCGAGTACGCCGGCGAGGGTCTCATGGTCCGCATGGTGCGGATCGCTGTAAATAATCTGGCCGGGATTCCGTCGATTGTCTATGGCATCTTCGGCCTGGGCTTCTTTATTTATGGCATCGGCAGTGGCATTGACCAGCTGTTTTTTCCCGAACGTCTGCCGACGCCGACGTTCGGTACCGGTGGTTTGCTGTGGGCCAGTCTGACCCTGGCTCTGCTGACGGTCCCGGTGGTGATTGTGACGACCGAAGAGGCATTGGGCGCGATTCCCGGTGGCATTCGCGAAGGTTCTCTGGCGCTGGGCTCAACCCGTTTTCAGACGCTGACGCGCATCCTGTTGCCCATGGCCTCGCCGGGCATTATGACCGGCTTGATTTTGTCCATGGCCCGTGCCGCCGGGGAAGTTGCGCCGTTGATGATTACCGGCGTGGTCAAGCTGGCCCCGTCGCTGCCGCTGGATGGTCAGTTCCCCTATTTCCATCTGGAACGGAAATTCATGCATCTCGGCTTCCATATCTACGATATCGGTTTTCAGTCGCCCAATGTTGAGGCGGCCCGGCCCATGGTCTTTGTCACCACGCTGTTGCTGGTGCTGATCGTTATTGTGATGAGTGGTGTGGCCATCCGTCTGCGTAACCACATGAAGAAAAAATATACCTTCGGTACTTTTTAAGTTGGTAGCACCGAAGGTGGTGTAATAAGGACATTCGGGAGAATAAAAAATTATGACGACCCCCAATCCTCTGGCAGATCCTGTCATTGAAGTTGAGCATCTTGATTTTTACTACGGCCCTTCCCAGGCGCTGTTTGATTTGAATATGGTGTTTCCGCGCCGCCAGGTCACGGCGTTGATCGGCCCGTCCGGCTGTGGCAAATCGACCTTTCTGCGCTGTATCAACCGGATGAACGATCTGGTCGATATTTCGCGGATGGAGGGCAGTATCCGCATTGACGGAACGGAGATTAATTCCGGCGACCTTGATGTTATTGAGTTGCGTCGTCGCGTTGGTATGGTATTCCAGAAGTCAAACCCGTTTCCAAAATCGATTTACGAAAACGTCATCTACGGTCTGCGTATTGCCGGTATCAACGACAAGAAGATTCTTGATGAGACCGTGGAGCGCAGTCTTAAGGGCGCCGGTTTGTGGGAAGAGGTCAAGGATCGCTTGCAGGACTCGGCTCTGGGCATGTCCGGCGGCCAGATGCAGCGTCTGTGTATCGCCCGTGCCATTGCCGTGAATCCCGAAGTGATCCTGATGGATGAACCCTGTTCCGCCTTGGACCCCAAGTCCACGGCCCGGGTCGAGGACTTGATCAAAGAGCTGCGTGATGATTATACGATCATTATCGTCACCCATAACATGCAGCAGGCGGCACGGGTCTCCGACTATACCGCGTTTTTCTTTGAAGGGGTTCTTGTCGAATACGGCAAAACCGGCGATCTGTTTATGAAGCCGAAGAATAAACAGACCGAAGACTATATCACCGGCCGATTCGGCTAATCCGGCGGCGGTTTTTACGAATAGCGGATCGTCCGGCCGTGACGTGGCTCCGGGCGGCGATTCTTTGAATGACAGGGAAGGATCTATTGAATGATGGCAATCCATTTGCAGGAAGAGCTCAATACATTAAAACGGATGATTCTGGCTCAAAGTGCTCTGGTCGAAGAGAGTGTGCAGAAAGCGGTTCAGGCACTCGAGCGCGGTGACAACGCCCTGGCGGACAGTGTCATTAACCTTGACAATCGGATCAATCATCACGAGGTGGAGTTGGAGGAGGAGTGCCTGAAGGTGCTGGCGCTTCATCAACCCGTGGCCACGGATTTGCGTTTTATCGTTTCGGTGATCAAGATTAACAGCGACTTGGAGCGGATTGGCGATGTTGCCGTCAATGTGGCCAAGCGTACCCTGGCGTTTGCCGAGCTGAAAAAAGTTGAGGCGCCGTTTGATTTTCCGTTGATGGCCAAACGCGTTCTGGCCATGTTGGACAAGAGTCTGACCTCGCTGGTGAATCTTGACGCCACCATGGCTCAACAGGTGATTGTCGATGATGATCAGATTGACGCGCTGCATCGTCAGACCTACGGACTGGTCAAGCAGGAGCTGGTCGGTTCCAGCCATAACCTGGAAGCCTTACTGCTGTGGTTGGCCGTGTCACGCCACATGGAACGCATTGCCGATCTGGCGGCGCATATCGCAGAAGACGTGGTGTATATGATTGAAGGGCAAATCGTTCGCCACCGTTCCGGAGGGTAGCAGGCTGTTGAAAGACAGCCTGGGGAGCCCACGGCAAAAGGAGAGGGCGTTTACGCTAAAAAATTAACTCTCGGTGGAGAAACACGTGTTTAACGCATTTAAGCGATTGACAAGTGTGGTGAAAGAAGGTAGACAGAAAGACAGTGTGTGTTAACGGCGAGTTGACACCAACTGAATCAATTCCTGAATACCCCCAATGGAACGATCCCACTTGTCCCTGTCACTCTAAACCGAGAGGTCTGTTGTCGCAGCAACGGTACGCCTTCCTTGCGCTGTTACGCAGCCAAAAACTAATGAAAAAAACAGACAATAAAAAAACCGAGACCAGAACCACGCGTAAAACCGTCGAAAATGATGGTTCTTCCATGCACCTGAAGGACCTCAAAGCCAAAAAAATCACTGAGTTGACCGAGATCGCCAACGATCTGAAGATCGAAGGCGTTGCCGGAATGCGTAAACAGGATGTGATTTTTTCCATCCTCAGTGCCACAGCCGCCCAGAAAGGGGCCATCTTCGGCGAGGGGGTTCTGGAGATCCTCCCCGATGGGTTTGGTTTCCTGCGCGCCACGGATGCCAACTACCTGCCGGGGCCGGATGACATTTATGTGTCTCCGTCGCAGATCCGCCGTTTCAGCTTGCGCACCGGTGATACCATTTCCGGGCAGATTCGCCCGCCCAAAGAGGGCGAGCGTTACTTTGCTCTGCTCAAGGTGTCGGAGATCAACTTTGAAGATCCGGCCGTTGCCCGCAAGAAGACGCTGTTTGACAATCTGACACCGCTGCACCCGCAGGATCGCATTGTTCTGGAAACCACCAGCGATAACATTCCCATGCGCGTTATCGACCTGGTGTCGCCCATCGGTAAAGGCCAACGCGGCCTGATCGTCGCGCCGCCGCGCACCGGTAAAACCGTCCTGCTGCAAAACCTGGCCAACTCCATCACCACCAACCACCCTGAAGCCTATCTGATTGTCCTGCTCATCGACGAACGCCCCGAGGAAGTCACCGACATGCAACGTTCGGTGCAGGGCGAGGTGGTTTCTTCCACGTTCGACGAGCCGGCCACCCGCCACGTCCAGGTGGCTGAGATGGTGATCCAGAAAGCCAAGCGCCTGGTTGAGCACAAGCGTGATGTCGTCATTCTGCTTGACTCGATCACCCGTCTGGCGCGTGCTTACAATACGGTCGTTCCACCGAGCGGCAAGATCCTCTCCGGTGGTGTCGATTCCAACGCTCTGCACAAGCCGAAGCGCTTTTTCGGCGCGGCGCGTAATGTCGAAGAGGGCGGCAGCCTGACCATCATTGCCACGGCACTGATCGATACCGGCAGCAAGATGGACGAAGTTATTTTTGAAGAGTTCAAGGGCACCGGTAACATGGAGCTGGTGCTGGATCGTCGCCTGGTCGATAAACGTACCTTCCCGGCCATCGACGTCAACAAGTCCGGTACGCGTCGTGAAGAGTTGTTGCAGGATTCCACCACGCTGCAGCGTATGTGGTTGCTGCGCAAAGTTTTGACCACCATGAATGTGGTCGACAGTATGGAGTTCTTGCGAGAGAAGCTGGTGGAGACCAAGGACAATCAGGAGTTTCTCGACTCCATGAACCAGTGATCGGAAGAGTGCAGTAAAATAAAGGGTTGCATCAGGGCGCGAAAGCGTGTATTTGTTCCTATTACCCCTTGACGGGGGATACGATTCCCGCCTGTACAACGCCAGGCACTTAAAAGGAGAAGTACCATGAAAGAAGGGATCCATCCCAAGTACGAAGAAGTGACGGTCAAGTGTCACTGCGGCAACACGTTCCAGACCCGCTCCACCTACGACAAGGGCGGCGAGCTGACCACTGAAATCTGCTCTGCGTGCCATCCGTTTTACACCGGCACCCAGAAGCTGCTGGATACCGCTGGTCGTATCGAGCGTTTCCGCAAGAGGTATGCAAAGAAGTAGTTGCCTGCTTCGGCCTGCTTCATTGTACACCGCATCATTTGGATCAGCCGCAAGGGAGAATTTCCTCTTGCGGCTGTTTCTCGTTAAATAATTCCCGCTTTTAAAGGCCGTGCCCATGGATGTTCAGCTGCTGAGCCATACACCCGAGCCGGAAAAAATTGTCGCTGCCGCCGCCCGTCTATGCTACTCCGATGCCGGTATCGATGATCTGTTGTCCGCAGATAGCGCCCAACAGGTGCGCCTGATTGAGAAAATTCTCAAGCTGGGGCATTTCTCCGTATTGGAGCATGTCAGCTTCAGTTTCGGTTTGGAAGGGCTCAGCCGGGCCTGTTCCCATCAGCTGGTGCGTCATCGCTTGGCCTCCTATTCGCAGCAAAGCCAGCGTTATGTGGCCCATGAGACGCCGTTTGCCGCAGTCGAGCCGCCGTCCCTGGCTGAACATCCCGACCTGCAGCAGCGCTATCATGCGTTGTTTGAGCAGGTTCATCACCTCTACAAGGATCTGCTCGATGCCGGGGTGCCGGCGGAAGACGCCCGTTTTGTTTTACCGAATGCCGCCGAAACCAAGCTGGTGATGACCATGAATGCCCGAGAACTGCATCACTTTTTTACCTTGCGCTGCTGTCGTCGCGCTCAGTGGGAAATTCGCGCCATGGCCAAAAAGATGTTGATGCTGTGCCGTGATGCGGCGCCGGTGCTGTTTGCTCAGGCCGGTCCCGGCTGTCTGCGCGGTGCCTGCCCGGAAGGGGCCATGTGCTGTGGCGAGATCGAGGCAGTGCGGCAGGAGTACGGCCGGAACTGATTAAAACACTGGAGTCTGAGCATTCCAGATGTCAATAGAAAGACACGATAGTGGCTATTTTGGACAAACTAGAAGAAGTCGTTGATCGCTTTCAGGAAGTGGAAGGGCTGTTGTCTGATCCCTCCGTGTTGGCGGATCAGAAGAAATTTCGCGATCTGACGCGCGAACATGCTGAGCTGGCCGAGCCTGTGGAGGTTTATCGCCGCTATCGCCAGGTGCAGCAGGAGATTGAAGACAATCGCGAATTGATGCGCGATGACGATCCCGACATGCGTGAGATGGCGCGCGAAGAGCTGCCTGTTCTGGAAAAGGAATGCGAGGAACTGGCGGAAAAGCTGACCCTCCTCATGTTGCCCAAGGATCCCAACGACGGCAAAAATATCATTCTCGAAATTCGTGCCGGAACCGGCGGCGATGAAGCCGCGCTGTTTGCCGGCGACCTGTTTCGTGCTTACAGCCGCTATGCGGAAAAGCATCGCTGGAAAGTGGAGATCATGAGTTCCTCGGAGTCCGGCGTTGGCGGCTTCAAGGAAGTGATCGCCATGATCAGCGGCGAAAACGTCTATTCCCGACTTAAATACGAGAGCGGCACCCACCGCGTGCAGCGTGTTCCGGAAACGGAAACTCAGGGGCGTATTCACACCTCGGCCTGTACCGTGGCGGTTCTTCCCGAAGCGGAAGAGGTGGATCTGGAGATCAATCCCAGTGATCTGCGTATCGATCTGTACCGGGCATCCGGTGCCGGTGGTCAGCACGTTAACAAAACCGAGTCGGCCGTGCGTATCACTCACATTCCTACCGGGGTGGTCGTTGCCTGTCAGGATGAAAAATCCCAGCACAAGAATAAGGCACGCGCCATGAAAGTGTTGCGCTCGCGGATTCTTGATGCCATGGAAGCGGAAAAGCACGCCGAAATGGCCGCGGACCGCAAAAGTCAGGTCGGCAGTGGTGATCGCAGTGAGCGGATTCGCACCTATAATTTTCCTCAGGGACGCTGTACCGATCATCGCATCGGTCTGACCCTGTACAAGCTGGATGCCATTATGCAGGGGGACCTCGACGAAGTGTTTGATGCGTTGATTACCCATTACCAAGCGGAACAGATGGCCGGTCAGGAGAACGCGTGAGCGAACGCTGGACGGTGCTGAGCGTTTTGCGCTGGACAACGGACTACTTGAAGGAAAAAGGCATCGATTCGCCGCGTCTTGATGCCGAACTGCTGATCGGCGAGGCTTTGGCCAAAGACCGGGTCGGCCTCTACCTGTGCTATGACCAGCCGTTGCAGCCCGAAGAACTGGCGCTGATTCGCGGCCTGGTGGCACGCCGCGCCAAGCGGGAACCGTTGCAGTATATTATCGGCCACACCGAATTCTGGTCGTTGCCGTTTCACGTGGCGCCCGGCGTGTTGATTCCGCGTGGCGACACGGAGATTCTGGTTGAAGAGGCGCTGCGCCTGTTGCAAGAGAGCGCAAACAGCCCTTCGCCTGTACCTGTACTGGATGTCGGCACCGGTAGCGGCGCTATTGCCGTGGCTCTGGCGCATAGTTGTCCAGACCTTCGGGTTGAGGCTGTCGATCTCCAGGAAGATGCTCTGGCTCAGGCGCAAGCCAATGCCGAGCTCAACGGTGTGGCCGAGCGCATTGTGTTTCGTCGGCAGGATATGGCTTCACTGACCGGTGGCCCCTATCGACTGGTGGTGTCGAATCCGCCCTACATCCGCGAGGATGAGATGGCGGACCTGATGCCGGAGGTCAGGGATCATGAACCGGCCGTGGCGCTGCAGGCAGGCTGTGACGGTCTCGACTGCTACCGCCTGTTGTGTGAGCAGGCGATCACCGTGTTGATCCCCGGCGGCTGGTTGCTGGTGGAAGTGGGCATCGGCCAGGCCGACGTGGTGGCAGAGATGATGGATCGCCACGGCTTATCAGAAACCTTTCAGCGTAAAGATTACAACGGAATTGCCCGGGTAGTCGGCGGTCAGGCACCGCTAACGGCGGGTGAGGAGTCATAAGCTAACGTGAAGAAGATCGTGATCCACGGCGGACGCCGTCTGCAGGGAACTGTTGAAGTGAGTGGGGCGAAAAACGCTGCGCTGCCGTTGTTGTGTGCAACCCTGCTGTGTCCCGGCGAACATCGTCTCGGTAATGTCCCTAATTTGCGGGATATTCAAACCGTCGTGAAACTATTGGAAACGCTTGGAGCAACGGCCGTGTTTGACGATGGCCAGGTACGGGTCAATGCGGACCGTCTTCTCAATGTTGAAGCGCCTTACGATCTGGTTAAAACCATGCGCGCTTCGGTGTTGGTGCTTGGCCCGCTGGTGGCCCGTCTCGGCCAGGCGCGAGTCAGTCTTCCCGGCGGTTGCGCCATTGGTGCCCGTCCCATCGACCTGCACCTGAAAGGGCTCGAAGCCATGGGGGCTGAGATTACCCTCGACCACGGCTATGTCGAAGCACGGGCCGAGAAACTGCAGGGCGCGACCATCTATTTTGATACGCCAACGGTGGGTGGTACTGAAAACCTGATGATGGCGGCTACGCTGGCGGAAGGGACGACAATTCTTGAAAACGCCGCTTGTGAGCCGGAGATCGTCGATCTGGCCAACGCCCTCAATGCCATGGGCGCCTGCGTGCGTGGTGCCGGCACCGACACGGTGACCATTGAAGGAGTGGACAGTCTCCAGCCCATGGACCATCAGGTGATGATGGATCGCATTGAAGCCGGGACCTTTATGGTGGCCGCGGCCATGACGCGCGGCGATGTGTTGATCAGCAACGCCGATGCCGACTGCCTCGAAGCCGTCATCAGCAAATTGCGCGAAGCCGGAGCCGAAGTCATTCTCGGTGATGACGGCATTCGCGTGCGTGGCCCAGAGGAGATCCTGCCGTTGCAGATCAAAACCCGGCCGCATCCTGGGTTCCCGACCGATATGCAGGCGCAGTTCATGGCGATGTTGACCCTGGCTAAAGGGACCAGCGTGATTGCCGAGAACGTATTTGAGAACCGTTTTATGCACGTGTGTGAATTGCAGCGCCTCGGTTCGAAGATCCGTATCGACGGCAAACAGGCCATGGTCGAAGGGGTCGAGCAGCTGCTCGGCGCGCCGGTCATGGCCACGGATCTGCGCGCCAGTGCCTCGCTGGTGCTGGCCGGACTGGCTGCGGACAATACCACGGAAGTGTCGCGGATTTACCATCTGGACCGCGGCTATGAACGACTCGAAGAAAAACTGCTGGCCTTAGGTGCCGATATCTGCCGTGTGGCGGAAGACGCCTGATCGATAACGTGACGTTACGAAAGAGGACGCTATGAGTGATTACATCACCTTTGCCCTGCCCAAGGGGCGCATTTTGGAAGATTCCATGGAGCTGTTTGCCAAAATCGGCATTAGTTGCCCGGAAATGGAAGAAAAAAACCGCAAACTGGTGTTTGAGAATAAAGAAGATAAACTGCGATTCATGGCGGTTCGCGCTACGGACGTGCCCACCTATGTCGAGTACGGCTGTGCCGATATCGGGGTTGTCGGCAAGGACACTCTGCTGGAGCAGGACAAGGATCTTTACGAGCCGCTCGATCTGAACTTCGGCTACTGCCGCCTGGTGGTGGCTGAGCCCAAGGCGCTGCGTGATCAGGACGATCCGACCAGCTGGTCAAATATTCGCGTGGCCACCAAGTATCCCAAGGTGACCGAGCGCTATTTTGCCGGCAAAGGGGTGCAGGTTGAGTTGATTAAACTCTACGGTTCCATTGAGCTGGCGCCTTTGGTTGGTTTGTCGGAGCGCATCGTCGATCTGGTGTCCACAGGCGCGACCCTGCGCGACAACGGCATGGTCGAGGTGGAAACCATTGCCGAGATTACCACGCGGTTGATTGTTAATCGCGCCAGCATGAAAACCAAACATGAGCGGATTCGTCAGATTATTGATGGTCTGGAAAAGGTCATTGCTGATACCCCGAAAATTTCTCAATAGACAGGTGAACCATGATCAAGCTGCTCCGTTTTGACGACCCGGATTTTGCTGAAGCGTTCGCCCATATTGAAAATCGTGCCGAGGAGATTCCCGCGGATATCGATACCACGGTGCGGGCGATTATCGATGACGTGCAGCAACGTGGCGATGCCGCGCTGCAGGACTATACCCTGCGCTTTGACCGTCTTGATCTGCAGGCCAAGGGGATGGAAGTCCGTGGTGACGAGATTGAGGCAGCGCTCGCTCAGGTGAGTGCGGACGATCTTGACGCACTGAAACTGGCGGCTGAACGGATCGGCGCTTATCATCGTCGCCAGAAACAGGAAACCTGGCTGTCCACCGATGAGAGCGACATTCTGCTCGGTCAGATGATCCGTCCGCTGGATCGGGTGGGCATCTATGTGCCCGGCGGCAAGGCCGCTTATCCGTCGTCGGTGCTGATGAATGCGATTCCCGCCAAGGTCGCCGGTGTGCCGGAGGTGATCATGGTGGTGCCGATGCCCGATGGCGAGGCCAATCCCCATGTCTTGGCCGCTGCGCACATTGCCGGAGTGGATCGCATTTTCCGCGTTGGCGGCGCCCAAGCCGTAGCAGCCCTGGCCTACGGCACCGAGATCATTCCGCGGGTGGATAAAATTACCGGACCCGGTAACATCTACGTGGCTACCGCCAAGAAGATGGTGTTTGGCCAGGTGGATATCGACATGATCGCCGGCCCCAGCGAGATTCTGGTGGTCAACGACGGCAGTGGTTGTGCCCGCCACATTGCCGCCGACCTGCTGTCGCAGGCCGAGCACGATGAGCTGGCTTCAGCCGTACTGGTGACCAGCTGTGACACCATGGCCAAAGACGTTGCCGCCGAGGTGGAAAAACAGCTGGCCCTGTTGCCGCGCAATGCCATTGCCCGCTCCTCCATTGATGAGTACGGGGCGATCATTGTCGCTGATGATCTCGATCAGGTGCTTGAGTTCTGCAACCGCATTGCCACCGAGCATCTGGAGCTGGCCGTGGACAACCCCTTCGACCTGTTGCCGAAGGTGCGTCATGCCGGAGCGATTTTTATGGGGCACCATACCCCGGAAGCGCTCGGCGATTATCTGGCCGGACCGAACCACACCCTGCCCACCGGTGGCACGGCGCGGTTCTTTTCGCCGTTGTCGCTGGATGATTTCGTCAAGAAGTCGAGCCTGATCTGCTGTTCACCGGCCGGATTGAAACGACTCGGCCCGCAGACGGTCCAGATTGCTCAACTGGAGGGGTTGGACGCCCATGCCCGTTCGGTCAGCCACCGGCTGGATGACGACGCGTAATTTTTTGTTGCACCCCCTTTTTGCTGTCAGGAGTGTCTATGTCACGAACTGCTTGCATTGAACGCCGCACGGCTGAAACCACCATTGACTTGAAACTGGACCTGGACGGCAGCGGCCAGGGCGAGATCAGCACCTCGGTGCCGTTTCTCGACCACATGCTGATTCTGCTCAAAGGCCATGGTTTTTTTGACCTGACCATTCAGGCTCAGGGCGATGTCGAGATCGATGACCATCACACGGTAGAAGATATGGGCATCTGCCTCGGTGAAGCCTTCAAGCAGGCGCTGGGCGACAAGCAGGGCATCCGCCGGTATGGCCGTTTTACCATGCCGATGCATGAAGTACTGGCGTCGGTGATTCTTGATTTCTCCGGCCGTCCGCATCTGGTGTTCAACGTCGACATGCCCAAGGCCAAGGTGGGCCAGTTTGACACCGAGCTGGTCGAGGAGTTTTTTGTTGCTTTCTGCAACCATGCCGGGGTGAACCTGCATATCAACCTGGCCTACGGCAGCAACCTGCACCACATTATTGAAGCGATTTTCAAGGGTTTCGGTCGCGCTCTTGATGAAGCGACCCAGATCGACCCGCGTATCAGCGGTGTCATGTCGACCAAAGGAAAACTGGAATAGCATGATTACAATTATCGATTACGGCATGGGCAACCTGCGTAGTGTGCAGAAAGGCTTTGAAAAAGTGGGCTACACCGCCCAGGTGACCGATGATCCGCGTGTGGTGGAAAAAGCCGAGCGCCTGGTGTTACCGGGTGTCGGTGCGTTCCGCGATTGTATGGATAACTTGCGTGATGGCGGTTTTATTGAGCCGATCCATCAATTTATTGCCACCGGGCGTCCTTTTCTCGGCATTTGTCTCGGTTTTCAGGTGTTGCTCGGTGAAAGCGAGGAGTTCGGCAGCCACCAAGGCCTCGGCATTATCCCCGGTAAAGTGACCCGCTTTGCTGAAGATATGCAGGTCGACGGCGAGACCCTCAAGGTGCCGCACATGGGCTGGAACCGCATTCAACACCGCGATATCCCGTTGTTCAAGGGAGTCGAGCAGGACAGCTTCGTCTATTTTGTCCACTCCTATTATGTGCAGCCCGATGACAGCGCCGTGGTGGCGGCAACCACCGACTACGGCATCGAATTCTGCAGCGCCATCTGTCGTGATAACGTGATGGCCACCCAGTTTCACCCGGAAAAAAGCCAGCAGGTCGGTTTGACCATGCTGAAGAATTTTGGAGAACTGTAAATGATCGTCATTCCGGCCATTGATTTGAAAAACGGCGCCTGCGTTCGACTGGAGCAGGGGCTGATGGAACGTGATACCGTGTATTCCGATGATCCCGGTGCGCAGGCGCGCATCTGGCAGGATCAGGGCGGCGAGATGCTGCATATCGTCGACCTCGACGGTGCCTTTGCCGGCGAGCCGAAAAATCGCCATGCCATTGAGTCGATTGTGAAAGCGTTGGATATTCCGACGGAACTCGGCGGCGGCATCCGCGATATGGAAACCATCGAATGCTATCTCAAGCTCGGCGTCAGTCGGGTGATTCTCGGCACCATTGCCAAGGAGAATCCCCAGTTTGTCAAGGAAGCCTGCAAGGCGTTTCCCGGTCAGATTGTCGTCGGTATTGACGCCAAAGAGGGGCTGGTCGCTGTACGCGGCTGGGCCGATGTGACGGAGAAAAAAGCCATTGATCTGGCGCGTGAAATGGAAGATTTCGGCGTTGAGGCGATCATTTATACTGATATTGCCCGCGACGGCATGATGCAGGGGCCCAACCTGAAAGAGACCGGCGATCTGGCCGAAGCCATCACCATTCCGGTGATCGCCTCCGGCGGTGTGTCGAGCCTCAAGGATATTGAAAATCTGCTGACCATCAAGGACAAAGGTCTGGCTGGTGTCATCACCGGTAAAGCGATCTACAGCGGTGCCCTCGATCTGCGCGAAGCCGTGGCCCTGACGAGAAAGGGCTAAGCCGATGCTGACACGACGCATTATTCCCTGTCTCGATGTCAAGGATGGCCGGGTGGTCAAAGGGGTGCAGTTTGTCGATCTCATCGACGCTGGTGATCCGGTAGAAGCGGCCATGGCCTATGACGCCCAGGGGGCTGATGAGCTGACGTTTCTCGATATCACCGCATCCAGCGACAAGCGTAACATCATTCTCGATGTGGTGGCACGCACGGCTGAGCAGGTGTTCATGCCGTTGACCGTTGGTGGTGGCATTCGTGAGATTGCCGACATCCGCAACCTGCTCAATGCCGGGGCGGACAAGGTCAGTATCAACACCGCTGCTGTGCATCGTCCCGAGTTTGTCCGTGAGGCCGCCGAGCGCTTCGGAACTCAGTGTATCGTCGTCGCCATTGATGCTCGCCGCGTGCCGGACAGTGATCCGCAACGCTGGGAGGTTTATACCCACGGTGGACGAAATGCTACGGGCATTGATGCCATTGAATGGGCGGTGAAGATGGAAGAACTGGGAGCGGGCGAAATTCTGCTCACTTCCATGGATTGCGATGGCACCAAGGATGGTTACGATATCGCCCTGACCCGTGCGGTCAGCGATGCCGTACATATCCCGGTCATCGCTTCGGGCGGCGTCGGCAATCTGGAGCACATCAAGGACGGCCTGACCGACGGTGGTGCCAGTGCTGCCCTGGCGGCGAGTATCTTTCACTTCCGCGAGTACACCATTACCGAGTGCAAAGAGTATTTACAGCAACACCAGGTCCCGGTGCGGATCTGAACAGCAGGAGACAACATGCGTCTGGTTGAGCAGTTAAAATTTGATGATAACGGCCTGGTGCCGTGTATTACCCAGGATGTTGACAGCGGTGAAGTGCTGATGCTGGCCTATATGAATGAAGAGGCGGTAGAAAACACCCTCAATACCGGTAAGGTTCATTACTACAGTCGTTCCCGTGGCAAGCAGTGGATGAAGGGTGAGTCTTCCGGCCACGTGCAGAAAGTGCGGGAAATTCGCTACGACTGCGACGGTGATACCCTGTTGATCAAGGTCGAGCAGGTGGGTGCGGCCTGTCATACCGGTCGCCGATCCTGTTTTTACAGTGTCTGGGATGACAGCCAGCTGGTGATTGACGGTGAGCCCGAGGTGGATGTGACGAGCGTGTACGGCGAAAAAGACATTCTCGATGCGGTCTATCATGTCATCCAGGACCGTCGCCGCAACCCGACGGAAAAATCCTATGTTCACTCCCTGTTTACCAAGGGGCTGGACAAGATCCTCAGTAAGATCGGTGAAGAAGCCACGGAAACGGCCGTGGCCGGTAAAGGCGGCGACCGCGACGAAGTGATCTACGAAGTCGCGGATTTGTTTTTCCACACCCTGATTCTGTTGGGCTACTACGATCTGCCGCCTGAGCGCATTTACGCCGAGCTGCGCCGCCGCTTTGGCTTATCTGGCATTGAGGAAAAAGAGTCTCGTACTAAATAATTTCCAGGAGTTGACCATGGATTTACAACAACGCCTCACCGAGGCGATGAAAGAGGCCATGAAGGCCAAGCAGACCGAACGCCTCGGCGTGATCCGTTTGATCCGTACTGCCATCAAAAACGCCGAAATCGATCAGCGTAAAGAGATGGACGACGATGCGATTATTGCCGTCATGTCGACCCTGCTCAAGCAGCGTCGTGAGTCGGCACAGATTTACCGTGATAATGAGCGACTCGATCTGGCGGAAAAAGAGGAGCGCGAGATTGAAGTGCTGCAGGAGTTTTTGCCCCAGGCATTGACCGAAGAGGAATTGAAAGAGCTGATCGCAGCGGCCATTGCTGAAGTGGGTGCCACCTCCATGAAAGAGATGGGTGCGGTGATGAAAAAAGTGACCGCCCAGACTGTGGGGCGCGCTGATGGCCGTCAGGTCAGTGAGTTGGTCAAGGCCAGCTTGATGAATCGCTGATCAAAGGGGACAAGCTATGAATGGACTCGATATCGCCATCCTGATCATCTTGGTTCTGTTCGTGATCAAGGGCGCCTTGCGCGGTCTGATCAAGGAACTTTGCTCACTCATCGGCCTGGTGATGGCGGCCGTTATCGCGTTCCATTATTATACCCCGTTGGCCGAAAAACTGGCGGCGATGAGCCAATTGCCGTTGCAATTGTGTGTGATTATCACGCTGGTCCTTTTATTTGTCGCCACAATGATTATCTTTACGGTAATCGGAGCCGTACTGTCCCGTTTTATCCGCCTGCTGTTTCTCGGTGGTTTCAATCGGGTGCTCGGCGCGTTGTTCAGTCTGCTTCAGGGAACCTTTGTCCTGGCACTGGTGCTCTATGGCCTGTCGCTGGCTCAGTTGCCGTCAGCGGTCAAGCCGCAGTTCAAAAAGTCACAACTGCGGCCGCCGTTTGTTGAGCTGGGTGAGTCGATGGTCAAGCTGAGTGTGCGCTATCTCGACAAGGTCTCTTGAGTGTTGTTCCCGGTGCGCGGCCATGGCGGCGCACCTAACCGTGTGAAGGTGAATGCTACAGGAAACCCTGCACGTTCTCGAATTTAACAAGGTGGTTTCGTTGCTCGGGCTGTTTACCGTCACGGTGCCCGGCAAGACGCTGACCTTGGCGCTGCGTCCGTTGCAGGAGCGCGAAGCGGTGCATGCTTCGTTGCAGCGGGTGGAAGAAGCCCGTGCCTTGCGTGAAGACAAAGGCACGCCGCCGTTGGGCGGCAGCCACGATCTGCACGAGACCCTGGACCGGGCCAAAACCGAAGGGGTGTGGCTGTCGGCGGCTGCTCTGTTACAGGTGGCGGAAAGCCTTGATGCCGCCCGTGCCTGCCGTGGTTATTTCGGCAATGAGGCGATGGCGCCGTTGCTCGCCGCGGATGTCGGTGAATTGCAACTTCTGGCGGAACTGCGCGAACAGATCAAAGCCAGTATTGGCCCGGCCGGTGACGTGCTGGATGAGGCGTCATGGCGCCTGTCGGATCTGCGTAGCCAGATCAAGATCTTGCGTGGCCGGATTCGTGCCGCCCTGGAAGCCATGCTCAGCAACAGCGATTACGACGGCGTGTTTCAGGATCAGATTGTCACCGAACGTAACGGCCGCTACGTGGTGCCGGTGCGGGCGGATTATCGTGGTCGGGTCAAAGGTTTTGTTCACGATGAATCATCCAGTGGCCAGACGCTGTTTATTGAACCGGCGGCTGTGCTGGAGCGCAACAACACGCTGCAGTCGCTGCGTCGCGAAGAACAGCGCGAGATTGAGCGGATTTTGCTTGAACTGGCAGCCATGGTTGGTGAGGCACGTGGTCCTTTGCGCCACAATCAAGAGATTCTGGCACGGCTCGATTTTACCTGTGCCGTGGCGCGGTTCGCCGAATTGACCCATGCCTGCGCGCCGCAGTTGACGGCCAAGCGTCAGTTGGAACTGCGCGAAGTGCGTCATCCGTTATTGCTTCTGGGCAGCGATGGACGGCCGCGCACGCAGAACACCGTGGCCATAGACCTGCGCTTGGGCAAAAAACACGACACGCTGATCATCAGCGGTCCCAACACCGGCGGTAAAACCGTGGCGTTGAAGACCGTTGGTCTGCTGTTCCTGATGGTATCGGCCGGATTGCCGATACCCTGTCATCCGCGGAGCCGGGTGTATCTGTTCAGCCGGGTGTTTGCCGATATCGGCGATGAACAAAGTATTGAAGAGAATTTGTCGACGTTTTCCGGCCATCTGCTGCGGATGCGACGCATTCTCAAACAGGTGGATGGCGATTCTCTGGTGCTGCTCGACGAAGCAGGCACCGGCACTGATCCGGCCGAAGGTGGGGCTCTGGCCCTGGCGATCATGGATCGCTTGCGCGCCATCGGCGCACGCACGGTGGTCACCACCCACCTGAATATGATCAAAAGCTACGCCTATCTGCAACCGCGGGTGGAGAATGCGGCGGTGGAGTTTGATCCTCAGACGCTGGCGCCGACCTATCGCCTCCATTACGGGGTGCCGGGAGCGAGCAGCGCCTTTACCATTGCCCGCACCATGGGCATTCCGGACAAGGTGCTGGATAAGGCCAACCAGTATCTCGGCAGTGAAGAGCGTGACGGTCTGGCCATGGTCGAGCAGCTCAACCAGGTGCAGAACCGCCTGGAGCAGCAACTGTGCGAGGCGGAAGAGCTGCGCAACCAGGCCGCCGCTGAACAGCGCAAGCGGCTCAAGTTGTTGCAAGACTTTGAAGCCCAGCGCGAAAAGTTGCTCGACAAGGCACGGCGCCGCGCTGAACAGCTGGTCAATGAGACCCAGGGCAAGATGAAACAGCTGCTCAAGCAGGCGCGCGAGATGCAGGGCGGTGATGGCCGCCGACAGGCCGATTTGATGCGCCAGATGCGTGAAAGTCGCGAAGACTTACCGACCCCAGTGGAAGTCAAGCGCCAGCGCAGCGCCCCGGATCAGCTCAGTGAAGGCGAGCTGGTAAGGATTGTTGCCCTCAATGCCGAAGCCCGGGTTGAACGGTTGTCCGGCGATGAGGTTGAGTTGAATGTTAACGGCAAGGTGATGCGTCTGCCGCTGAGCGCTCTGGAGGCATTCAGCCCGCGTCGCTTTGCCGAGGTAAAAACGAAACGGGGTGGCACCAAAAGTCAGGTGGATCGCAGCCGTTTTAATCCGCGTCTCGACGTGGTGGGCTGCCGCGTGGAAGAGGCACTACCCCAAGTGGAGCGGCTGATCGATGACGCGCTGCTGAATAACTGGAAGGACATCAGTGTGGTTCACGGGCGCGGCACCGGCGCTTTGCGTCAGGCGATTCAGGATCTGCTGGCGCGCCATCGGGCGGTGACGGCCTTTCATGCCGCCGACAATGCCCATGGCGGTACGGCAGTCACCGAAATTGAGCTGGGGGATTGATGGGGCGGATTCCGGAAGATGTGATCAGCCAGGTGCGCGAGCGGGTCGACATCGTCGACGTGATCTCCGGCTACGTGCAGCTGAAGCATTCCGGGGATAACCATCTCGGCCTGTGTCCGTTTCACAATGAAAAGACGCCGTCGTTCAACGTCAACAGCAGTCGGCAGATTTTTCACTGCTTTGGCTGCGGCGTCGGCGGCAACGTGTTCAGTTTCCTGATGCGTATGGAAGGCCTGGCGTTTCCCCAGGCGGTGAAACGGCTGGCCGATCAGGTCGGGGTGGACATTCCCGACGACGAGCCGAGCCCCGAGGAAGTGCGCCGCCGTTTAGAGCGCGAAGAGCTGTCTGAGGTCTACGAAGAGGCGACCCGCTTTTATCACGATATCCTGCTCGCCGACCCGCGCGGTGCTCAGGCGCGGGGGTATATCCGTCGGCGCGGTTTTGATAGCGACGCGGTGCGTCGCTTTCGCCTTGGCTTTGCGCCGGACAGTTGGGATGCGTTGTGTGAGCATCTGGCATCGGCCGGAAAAAGTCTGGATCAGGCCCGGCAACTGGGACTGATCCGTAACAGTGATAAAACCGGGCGCGACTTTGATATGTTTCGCCAGCGGCTGTTGTTCCCGATTGAGGATCTGTCGGGCAAGGTGGTGGCCTTCGGTGGTCGGGTGCTGGACGACAGTCTGCCGAAATATATCAACTCGTCCGAGTCGGTTTTGTACCACAAAAGCCGCTTGCTCTACGGCCTGTATCAGGCCAAGCAGGCGATGCGCCGCGAACGGACGGTGATTGTCGTTGAGGGCTATTTCGATCACCTGGCGCTGGTCCAGGCGGGGATCGAGCATGTGGTTGCCACCTGCGGCACGGCACTGACCGATGAGCACGCCAAGATCCTCAAGCGCTATGTCGAACGGGTGATTCTGCTGTTTGATGAAGACACTGCCGGGCGCAAGGCGTGTTTTCGGGCCATGCCGAGCCTGCTGCAGCAGGGGCTCGAAGTGATGACCTTGAGCTTGCCGGCCGGGGATGATCCTGATTCCTGTGTACGGCGCGAGGGGAGCGAGGCTTTTTTGCAGCGGCTGCAGACGGCACGCTCGGCTATTGAAACCCATATGGAAGCGACTCTGGCCGAAGCCGATGAACGTGCCGAAGCCCAGGCGCGAGCCATCGATACGGTGCTGCAGATGATGCGGCGTGTGCCGGATGAAATTCAGCGCAACCTGCATCTCGGGCAGCTGGCTCAACGCAGTGGCGTGACGGTAGAATTGCTGCAGCGACAGCTGGAACGCACCCCGGTTGAGGAGCCGGCACCGCCACGACAACAGCCTGTGCCCCGTCCAGCTGTGGCCCCGCGCCCTGCTGAGCCTGAGAATATTCAGGGCGATCTCAAGGCGCAGAAGTGGTTGCTTACTCTGATGCTTGCCGATGGCGGCGTCAGCGGTAAAGTTGAAGAACAGGGGTTTGAAACCTTTTTTGACAATGATGTCTGCCAACGACTGGCACAACAGATATATCGGGCGCACTCAGTGCAACGTGAACCCGGAGAGTGGATGCTCGACCAATGCGAGGACCCGCGTGATCAGGATCTGCTGACGCAGCTTCTGCTCCGCGAGCAGGAATTGGTCAGTGAGGATATTGAAAAAATCTTCGGCGATTGCCGTCAGGCGGTTGTCCGTAGTCAGCTAAAACAACGCAGGGCAGAGCTGCATACGCAGATGCGTGATGCCGAGCAACACGGAGACTCGGAACGACATACAGCCTGTCTGCAGGAACTGACACGGATTAATCGCGACCTCAAACGTCGCGGATAGTACCACAAATACGGACCACGGACGCGTGGTCGACAGGAGAAGTACACCTATGGCGAAAAAAACGAAAGAGGAAGAATTTCAGCAACTCATCGAAACCGGGAAGGAAAAGGGCTACCTGACCTACGATGAGGTGAACGACGCGCTTCCTGAAGATATGGTGTCAAGCACCCAACTCGAAGATGTCATGACCATGTTCGGTGAGATGGACATCGAAATTGTCGAAAATGACGCGAAAGAGGAACAGGCCAAAGACGACAGCAGTGATGACGATGACGACAGCAAAGAGGAGAGCAGCAATTTCGAAGCTGGTGTCATCGGTCGGACCAGTGACCCGGTACGCATGTACTTGCGTGAAATGGGCCAGGTTTCGCTGTTGACCCGTGAAGGGGAAGTCGAGATTGCCAAGCGCATTGAGGAAGGGGAAGGCCTGATCACTCAGGTGGTCCTTAAAACCCCCATCGCTTTGCAGGAAGTGATTAGTCTGGGCGATCAGCTTTCCGAAGGGCTGATCGGTATCACCGACATTACCAAAGACTATGATGAAGAAGAGGGCGCTGAAGCTGAAGAAAAACAGTATGAGCGTATTCTTGGTCTGATCGGAGAGATTCGCCAGAAAAATGACGAGCTCATCGAACAGCGCCGTCTGAGCAGTGAGGGTGACGAGAGCCAGAAAAAAGCCGCCCAAGAGCGTATCAGCGCTTTAAAAGATGAGCTGTGTGACCTGATGCGCCAGATTCGTCTCAAAGAGCAGACGGTGTCTAAAATCGCCCAGCGCCTCAAAGAACTCAGCGCCCAGGTGAAAAAAGCTCTCAGCGAAGTGACCGCCTGTGAAAAAGCACTCGGCTGCCCCCACAAGGATATTCGCCGTTACCTGCGCCGTTTTCACAAAAGCGACGACGAGGCGGCCAAAGTGGTCGAGGAACTGGGCAAGAGCGCCGACGAGTTGCAAGTGGTGGAAAAACGTCTCAAAGGCGCTCAACGCAAGTTCAAGCGTGTTGAAGAGGAAACCGGTTTTTCACCCGAAGAACTGGTCGATTCCCTCAAGGAAGTGCATCGTGGTGAATGGCGCGCCAAGGCGGCCAAGACCGAGCTGGTCGAAGCCAACCTGCGTCTGGTGGTGTCCATTGCCAAAAAATACACCAACCGCGGTCTGCAGTTTCTCGACCTCATCCAGGAAGGCAACATCGGCCTGATGAAAGCGGTCGACAAATTTGAATACCAGCGTGGTTACAAGTTCTCCACCTATGCCACCTGGTGGATTCGTCAGGCCATCACCCGGGCCATTGCCGATCAGGCGCGCACCATTCGCATTCCGGTGCACATGATCGAGACCATCAACAAACTGATTCGTACCAGCCGTCAGCTGGTGCAGGAGCTGGGACGTGAGCCGATCCCCGAGGAGATTGCCGAGCGTATGGACCTGCCGTTGGAAAAAGTCCGTCGCGTGCTGAAGATCGCCAAGGAACCGATCAGCCTCGAAACACCGATCGGCGAGGAGGAAGATTCTTCGTTGGGCGATTTCATCGAGGACAAGGGGGCTGTATCGCCTCTCGAAGCGGTCATCAAGGGGAATCTGTCCGACCAGACTGCCGAAGTGCTGTCGACACTGAGTCCGCGTGAGGAAAAAGTCCTGCGCATGCGCTTTGGTATCGGCGAAAAATCCGATCACACCTTGGAAGAGGTCGGTCAGGATTTCAACGTCACCCGTGAGCGGATTCGTCAAATCGAGGCCAAGGCGCTACGCAAGCTGCGTCACCCCAGCCGAGCCAAGCGGCTGCGTAGTTTTGTCGATACGCCCTGATGTTTTCATGAATCCTGCCATGAAAGGCACAGGTTCACAAATCTGGGATGAGCCCTTGACAGTTAGGATTCGATTTGGTACACATAGCAGGCCCTGATAACAGGGCCGCAACATCATGACGCGGGGTGGAGCAGTTTGGTAGCTCGTCGGGCTCATAACCCGAAGGTCGGAGGTTCAAATCCTTCCCCCGCAACCAAAACCATTCAAGCCGGTTTACGTTTTATTCGTAAACCGGCTTTTTTAGTTTGCCCAGCGGAGCTGGCAAACCCGGCCTGTTGAAAGAAACAGGCGTCGCCCCGATCAGGGGGAAGACAATCCGAATCGCAAGGGCGTTTCTGGCAACGGCAGGGTCTGAAGGAAGCGATAGGAAGTAAACTGCACATAGCGCAAGCGAACCTGATTCGGCGCTACGGGGGGGGTAAGCGTGCTAAATAACGCGAAGCCCGATACCTGATCGTACCCCGTAGCGTGATTGAGGATGGGGTAGTTTACCGGGAGCCGGAAGGTAACTGGGGAAGCCTCGTATTGTCCCGAAGCTGTCGGTCAAGGCGTCGGGTAAGAAAGGCACAAGAGGAGACTCAAGGTCTTTCGACGCGGTGCGAGGTGGCAGATGAATCCGTAGTAGTGAAGAAGTCCCGGCCTGAGAAAGCTGGTAACAGACTGGAGGATAAAACCGGGATGACCTGTCGCTCAGTCGTCAGGGGCTGGTGAGCGCCAAAAGCCTCATCAGAACGCGAAGGGATGAAGTTCATTCGAAAGTTTCCGGAAACGACGGCAAGGCGTAGGGCCGGACACGAAGTCGCCTGACGAGGCGAGGTACGTTGCATGCGGTTGAGGGGAAAGCAGACTGCCGCAACGAACCGTCCACGTCCAAGCAACCCGAACCATGCCGCAGCCATATTGCCCATCGGGATAGAAAAGGTCGGCACTCGGGCCAGGAAGGGCAGGCAAAACGCGCTCACCGTCGAGGAAGGAAAACGCAGGAAGCACAAGAGATGGCGAAAATTTACTACAGTCTCTACGACCGGCTGTTACACGAACAGAGACTACTTCGGGCATACGCGAAAATCAGGTCCAACAAAGGCAAGGCCGGAATCGACGGCCAGAGCGTAGAGGACTTTGCCGACCACCTGCCGGAAGAAATCGCCGCCCTTGTGGGCGAACTCAAGGACAAGAGCTATCGACCAAAGCCAGTGAGGCGGGTAGAAATCCCCAAGCCTGACGGCGGCGTCCGCCGGCTCGGAATCCCGACGGTTCGTGACCGTGTCGTCCAGCAGGCACTGCTGGACATCTTGCAGCCGATCTTTGATCCTGACTTTCATCCGTCCAGCTACGGTTATCGTCCGGGCCGCAGTGCCCATCAGGCGATCGCCAAAGCCAGCCTGTTTATCAGGCGCTACCAACGGCGCTGGGTGGTGGACATGGACCTGTCGAAATGCTTCGACACCCTAGACCATGACCAGATCATCCAGAGCATTCGTCGCCGGGTGACCGATGGAAGCATACTGGGATTAATTCGGCTGTTTCTGCAAAGCGGGAACATGACGCAAGACGGCTGGCAAGCAAGCGAACAAGGGAGCCCCCAAGGCGGGGTGATCAGTCCGCTAATCGCCAACGTCTACCTCGACGCCTTCGACCAGCACATGAAAAACCGAGGGCATCGAATCGTCCGCTACGCGGACGATATCCTGATCCTGTGTGGATCAAGAAGCGGGGCGGAAAACGCCTTCAACGTGGCAAGAAACTATCTGGAAGAAACCCTTCACCTGAGGGTCAACGAACGCAAGAGCCGGATTGTTCACAGCAGCGAAGGCGTACCCTATCTCGGAGTCATCATCACGAGCCGGTACACACGCATACAGAGCGAGAAGGTTCGACAGTTCAAAGCCAAGGTGAAGCGGATCACCCGGCGCAATACACCAGTCAATCTGGCCAAGGTCATCCACGACCTGAACCCGGTACTGCGTGGATTCACCAACTACTTCCGGGTAGCCAACTGCCGCGAGCAGTTCAGAAAACTGTCCCGGTGGATTCGCCGACGCCTGCGAGCCAAGCAGCTGACACTGTGGAAAAAGCCGCAACGGCTCCACCGCAGACTCCGGCAGCTAGGCTATCAGGGCGAGTTCAAGGCCATCAAAATGAACTCATGGCGCAATGCCGCCAGCAACCTGGCCAACTATGCAATGCCGAACATCTGGTTTGCAAAGCAGGGACTTTTTGATCTAAGCAGAGTAGAGACGGGCTATCTGCCTCAGAGCTATTAGAGAGAAGAATGAACAGGAGCCGTGTACGAGGCCCGTACGCACGGTTCTGTGAGAGGGATGAGGTGAGAATTGACCATCTCACCTCACCCTACTCGATTCTCTAGCTCCTGCCAAACTCCTGTAACAGAATCTTTCTGCTGATCCAGGTTTGTGTGCTAGGATGAATCCGTTTTTATTAGCATTTGCCATGGTCCGGTCTGTGGCTGGTCACAAAATGGCTGCAACGGGATTTATACCTGTGTTGACCGAGGATTCATGGTTAAATTGGCAGCGGTTCGTTCCTGTCAGACAGACGATTAAAACATAGCCTGCTAATGACCCCGCCGGGGATATTTTATCCAACCTTTATGGGAAACACATGGAATCGGTACAGAATCTCTGGAAAATGAAGCTCCGGAACTGTGGAAGGCCTTTACGGCGGCTTGCAGCAAACGCACAGAAAGGTGACAGATTTTATTTTAAGCCCTCCTTTAATGCGCGAAATTTTTGACCCCAATGAAACTGATGAATTAGGAAAACGCCTTAAGCTCTATCAGGATAATTAATTCAAACTTTACCGCGCGGTTGAAAACGGATTCAAAAACTGACGCCCCCACATCAGAGCCTTATCAACCGTGCTTAGCTCCGCTTCTTCACAGACACGATCCCAATGTTCACGAATGACGGCTTCTGTTTTATCAAAGAGGCTCATTGCCTCATCAGCGGACAAGAGAAAGTGCGGAGCAACCTCCAGGCAGGTTTTGAGTTGGCTGAAGCGATTATTGCCGACAATTAACATGGCCTGTGTCGCTTCATTGCCTGTGCGCGCTTGCGGGCAAATGTCATAGGCGGGAGTTAAGGTCAATTCGCGCCCGTCCCAAAAGGCCGCATGGTTGCGGGCATGATCATCCGTATTTCCACATAGGATATTAAACACCAGGCGACCATACAGCTCTTGAAGCGTCTGTTTCGGCCTGGAAAAACGTGCGCGTATCATTTGTGCCAGCTCTTCATAGCTCGCATAGCGTGCCGTCATGTCGCTTAACCCAAACAGGGTCAGGGCGGAGACCATGCTTTTGCGCGTCCACCCGGAATCTGATCGGAGGCGGTCAAAGCGTTCAATCAGCAACACATCTTTACCGGCGGCCTTGACCAACCGAACCGGCGCGACATTCAGTCCCGCCATTGCTGCCAGCCTCATCGCGATATATTCGGCTTTAACCACGCTGTAGGTATCGCTGCTGGATGAAAATTTAGCGATATATTTTGTCCCACGATCTTCAATCAAAGCTTTGGGGCGTGCTCCACCGATGGAGCTGCCATGAAATAAGGCCTGATCAAGTTCTGGGGTCAACGGGACACCTTTCTCAACCCGCTCCGCGGATTCCAGCAATTCCTCCAGCCGGGCATTGTGGGGCGATCTTGGGGTGTATTCACGTGGAGAGCGCTGAAAGTCCAGCGCGCCGATCCGGTCTGAACCAGATTCAAGTAAATAGGTCAGTTCATCAAGTTCCGCCGTATCCGTATGACGCCCTTTTTTTCCTAACTGCCGATTGATAATGACGCGCCGTCCCCATGCATCAGGCGCAGCATCGCGAATGCAGTTTGGAATTTCCAAGTCGCCGAGTAAAGGTAATATGCCGGGCTGCAAAGGCAGTTCAGGGTCGTAAATAGGGATAGCCTCTGGCCGGTTCAGATAGCTTTTACCATAGTTAAATTGGACAAGATGATTATCCGCTTCAAGCTTTCCGGCGACAACCGGCTTGGTTTTTCCCGGCAACCAGATCCAGACATAGGCTTCTTTGTTGTTTTGCTTAGAAGTCATCGTCGGCTACCTTTGTTTGCTCCCTGATCCGCTTTGGGAGGAGGGCTATTTTGCTTTGGGTTAAATCAATGCTGGTTGAAAGCCTTTGGCTGTCCTGCTCAAACAGAGGCACGCCCACTAACACGGCAACTTCAAACACAAGACCAATCCCCGGTGTCATCTCACCGGCTTCAATTTTTTGCAGCGTTGCGCGCGAGATCCCGGCACGCTCGGCCAAATTCGCTTCAGACCATTTGCGCTTTTTGCGTGCAAGTTTTATCTGCTGCCCCAGCAAGAGAGCTGCTTCCTTTGCGTATTTCGAATACGTTCTTTTTTTTGTCATGTTAGCACCTTAAATGGCTACTACAGTATTCGTAAAGCTATTTAAAGATTATTATAATAGCCATTTTTTAAATGTCAAAATATGTTGGAAAGGATTGACTACTATAGTGGTCACAAAATAGCTTAATGCCTTTTATGATAGTCATTGACAGGTTTTGTCGAGAAAGAAATCGGTGCTTCCTTTTTATAGTTAGTGTTCTCTCCAAGGGCTGGACACATGACACTCTTGTTCAATAACGAATTTACATAACTCCCAAAAATTAAATCCACCGGTGCCATAAACCCCAAAAATCTAAATTGAGATTAAAAAACTGCCCTGAAACCCCATTTGTTTAACAATTCTGTCGTTGAGTTGAGTTGCGTTCGGCTAAAAAGAGCATTGCCAAGAGCATGAATCCTCTCAATAATGCAAGCTATATTATGCGATAAATGGAACTCATGGCTGAACGGGCAGGCATATCAAGGGTTACACTTTCTAAAATTGAAAAGGGGGAAGCAACGGCTTCCATGGGGGCTTATGTCTCCGTCCTTTTTGCTTTGGGGCTGGTGGATAATCTTCAAAATCTTGCCGATGCCGGCCTGGATATCGTTGGGCGCGAATTGGAAGAAAACCCTCCTAAACGTGTGAGGCCTCCCAAAAGTAACAAAGGCAGTGAACCAAGAGCAGTCGAGAAATATATGTTTTTGTCCAGCTCTGAGAGGACACAATTCCAGTCGGAAAACTGTGGTGTCACCAACGCGGTGCACGCGAAAGTGCATCTTGTGAATATGATCAGAACTGGCTCAAACATCCTGAACGCTTTGCCCTTGATCCTGCATTGCAACTAACAAAGGGCGCCTTCCATACTCAGGCGGATCAACTCCTTTTTGTCGCTATTGGCGATTCCGCGCCGAATCGTTGGGGCTGATTATCTTCTGTGTTGATGATGAAGCGCGGCAAGGGGCGTTGAGATTTTCCCTCAAATCTGATGGTGGTTATCTCCTGCCTACGATATCAATCCCACGCCTGTTGAAATCAAAGCACGTATTCTTTCAATTGCCATTGATTTTGACGACCCGATAGTCTCTATGGATGCCGCGCTTTCTGTGCGTGATGAATTTCGGATTAAAAAAAACGCACCCGTGAAATGATTAAGGAGGTCAGTGCGGCTGTTAGCCAGTGGCAGAAAATTGCTGCACAATATGGCCTCAGCAAAAGAGAAATTGAGCGCATGTCCTCTGCCTTTGAGCATGAGGATGCTGATAAAAAAGGGACTTGCATCTGACATGCAAGTCCCTTTTTCAGTTTATCTCATTGAACTTAAGCGTCGGTAGTGTCGTCCGCGTAGGGGCAATCCTGCAGATTCTGATTTTGACCGGCTCTGTCTGTGGAATCCATGGAGCCGCCGTTGGCGTTGGCCCGACCGGCCTCACGCTCGGAATTGACAATGGCATCCACCTCTTCCTGAGTCAGGTATTGGGCGGCGTATTCCACATCGTTGAGAGAGAGCTGGTAAACAAAGCTTCTCAGGTGGTTGCGGGAACCGCGCAGCAGATTCTGGTAGACGGTCATGATATCTTCATTGTCGGTCTGCGCAAGGTACTCTTGCAGGTCGTAGATATCAAGATCTTCAATCGTAGCGCCGACATGCAGGGCATCAATCAGAGAAGCGCTGCCACGATCAACCAGGGAATCGTAGAGGTCCTGCATGCTGTCGGAATCAAACATGCCGACGGTATCCGCATTCAACGGAAAATCCAGTTCATAGCGCTCAAGCAGGTAGGCTACGGCATCCATGTGGCGTTGCTCACTGGTGGCGATATGATCAAAAACCCAATGTCCCCAGGTGGCGTAAAGCGCGGTGTAAACGTCGCGGGCGACTTTTTCTTCTTCATACATATAAAGAAGTTCAGCGGCTTCTTCTTCGCTTAATTCTTCAAGGGGCAGTTGGTCGATCAGGCAGTCAACAGTTCCGGCCAGGGCGCTGCCGTTGGAGGCCGGCGTTTGTTGTCCTGATCCACCGCGATAACCGGCCGCAACACACAGTGATGCAGTAAGCAGGACACACAAAAGACTCATGATGAGAGAGGAAGATTTCATTGTTAGGCTCCTTTTCCTGGGGGGATAAAATAGTTGGTTTATTTTTCTGATATATCAAGTTGCGTGCCATCAGAATGATTTTTTGTAACTATTTGAAAACAAAATACTTTTTATGGTTGCTTGTTTTTGGCAGGTGTCGAGAGTCGACAAGAAGTGCTGATTGGAGCGACAATCTTGTCGATTTGTGTTTTTATGATTTTTTTGAATAAACTTCAAAATAATGTCGTTGAATATGATGTGAAAGTTTTTCAGCCGTGGGGCTGAAGACTTTTATTTTGCTGAAATCCACCGGATCGGCGCAGAAGATGTAGGTCAGCCTCAGATCCTCAAGACTGTCGACGGTCAGGCCGCAAAAGACAATCCGCAACTCGGCGAGCTAGTCGTTTAAGTCCGCGGGCAGCGCCATCATGTAGGGGGGTGTCGTGAGGCGGGTTGGCCCGTTGGCTTCAGCGGTTTGCGTGACAATCTCTACACTGTTCTGCGTGTTTTCAATCAATTCCCGGACCGTCAGCGGACGCTGGCTTAATATCGCTTGAGTTTGGCTATGACAGGGCAACGATTGAGTGGTGGCGGCTGCTGTTTTCGACATACGCGGCAACCTGCCGGGCAAACGGATCACACAGGTCGATCCTGGCGAAATCAATGGCCAGATTGTTGAGATATTGCAGGATCAGGGTATGGCGTCCGTGCAAGCCAAACGGCAACACGCCGCAAAAGAAGAAGCCCATCTTTTCACTGGCCTCACACAGCGCATCACATCCGGGCTGTTCCAGATCGAGAAACAGATAGAGAACATCGGTGCGTTCCAGGCACAGTCGTTTGGTGGCGACGAAAATTTCGTCGGCCATAGCGGCATCGTTGCTGAAACAAAGAATGTCCGCGGTATTAAAAATGTCCATCCGCGTGTAGCTGAGTTTGCAGTCCTCGTCGTGGCGATCGGTCTGCGTTGTCGGCACCTGCGGAGCTTCCATCGTAACCGGAACCTCGCAGTGGTGAAAGATGTCCCCGATCATGTTGCTGTGCTGTTTGGGGGGATAGATTTGCCGCAATGAGGCGTTAAACGCCTTGAACACCAGCAGCGCACTCTCTTTCTGGACGGTTTTTCCCGTCAGCTTTTTGAATTCGACATCGTCGGGGAAAAGCCCCAGCAGCAAGCCACACCCGGCACACCCGGACGCGTGCAATTTTTTCTGTGACAAAGCGTGGCTGGTAACGGCGCGGCTATAGAGACCGGCCAGATTCTCTTGACCCGCCTGTTTGAACAGGTAGCGGTGAATGCTGTCGAAGATACCTTTTTTGCGATAGGCCGGGTTGACAAACAGCACACCGGCTTCGGCAACCGGATCGTGGGGGTGATAAAATTTCAACGCCGCATGACCTAAAAGGGTCTGTTGATCATCGACGGCCACATAAGAGCGTAAGGTGCCGCTGCGGTTCATCTCGACAATCTGCTCAGGGTAATAGATGTAAGACTCGTAGCTGTAGCCATAGGCACGGTAGGCACAGCGTGAGATTTCCAGGGCATCGTCAGGGATAAACGGACGGACCTGCCATGTTGTCAGGGCAACGGGCGTTTCCGGTGGCTTGGGCGAGGACGGCGTCAGCGGGTCAATCCGTTTTGCCGCGACATGCTTGATCAGCAAGGTCTCTTTTCCGCCCCGGCCGAGATTGCGAAAATGCACTTCATCCATGGCCTGTTGGAGTAAAAACAGGCTCAAGGAGTCCTTGTGCAGTGGGGCGTCGTCCATGAGGGTGGTGGGGTCATAGCGGGGAATTTGCCCGGGAGCGACCGGCAGCCCTTTGTCGTAGATGGAGAGCTCCATGCGACCGGCAACATAGCGACACTCCAGGCGGATCTCCTGCGGGTCTTCCGCGGCTAACCCGTTTATGCCCAGCCCGTTCATGGTATAAACCAGGGCTTCTTCCGTCGCCAGTTGCACCGAGGCGACCTCGTTGTCGGCAAAGCCGAATAACTGTGCCGTCTGCTGGATAAAAGCCATGGCCACGGGCAGAAACTCCAGTTGACCGGGAAGCTTCAGGGTCAGTGTCGTTGCGGGCATAACGGCTCCTTGATGATGACAAATGGCGCGGTGTTTATGCGCCTTGGCACAGGGCAATCGCTTGTTCCAGATCGTCCACCACGTTGAGGATGGCGACAAAGCCGCTGATCTCGAACACCTCACGGATATGGCTGGATAAGCCGCTCACCGCCAGAGCCCCCTGCTGTGCTTTCACCCGCTTGACCGCCATAAGGAACACCCGCAATCCGGCGCTGGAGATATAATCTAATCCGGAACAGTCAAAAACGAGGTGGTGTTGCCCTTGTTCGATGTCATTCATCAGCTGTTGTTCAAAAGCCGGGGCAGTGGTGCTGTCCAGGCGGCCATTCAACGCGATCAGTAACAGGTTGTCGCGCTGGTCTTTGGTTACGTTCAGTTGATCTTCCATGATTCCATCCTTTGCATGATCAATGCAGTTTTTTGGTGAATTCCAAAACATTAAACGGTGCGTCGCGCCGGTAGCTCACGTCATCCATCAACGTGCGCAGAAAATGGATGCCCAGGCCGCCGATATCGCGTTGTTCCGCCTCCGACCTGAGATCCGGCTCCGGAGCCTCGAGGGGGTTAAAGGGAACGCCGTCATCCTGGAGACGCACCCGATAACCGCCGTGTGTTCCCCACAACTCAATGGTAAACGGGTGATCTCCACCATCGGGAAAGGCATAGGTAATGATGTTGGTGACCAGTTCATCCAACACCAGGTTGAGTTGAAAGATGGCGGTTTGGTCAAGAGCGATGGTGGCCGAAAATTTTTCCACCGCATCGCCGAGTGCAACGAGCTGGCTGACGTCATTGGTCAAAGTCATTGTAATATGGCTCTCGTCGGAATTTTCTTGTCGGTTGCCATAGGTCAGGCTCAGGCTGGTGATGTCATCCGATTGTGCGGCGTCGGCTGCGTGGGTCTGCACTGCGGCAATAATTTCAGCCGTCAACTCTTCGGCGGAACGGTTGGCTTGTCCGGCCAGGATCGCCTGCAGACGTGTTTCGCCAAATTCCTCGTTATTCGGATCAAACGCCTCGGTGACGCCATCGGTATAAAATTGCACCGTGTCACGGGGCTGTAGCTGGTGCTGCTTCTCCAGATAGTCCAACTCCGGCAGGACGCCAAGGGCGGTGCCTTGGCATAAAGGCAGGGCCGTGACTTCGCCGACGTGCGTCACCAGCGGTGGGTTGTGGCCGCCGTTGGCGTAGGTCAGCAGGCCGGTTTCAACATCGAGAATGGCATAAAACACGGTGACAAACAGCTCCAACGGGTTTTCGCGGCACAGGATGTTGTTGACCCGCTGCAAGACCTGACCCGGTGCAAGGCCGGTCATGGCCGAACCGCGCAGTTCGGTGCGGGCGACGGCCATGAAAAATGCCGCCGGAACCCCTTTGCCGGAAACATCCGCGACCACCAGTCCGAGCCGGTTTGCGTCAATCTGGAAAACGTCATAAAAGTCACCGCCCATTTCGCGGGCCGGGATGGTGCGGCCATAGACCTGATAACGGTCATGCTGAGGAAACTCCGTCGGCAGGATCGCCATCTGCACGGCACGAGCGGCATCCAGCTCGCGTTGCAGGGTGCGATGAGCGTATTCCAGTTCACTGTTTTTTTGTTGCAGATCACGGGTGCGGTCTTTGACCTGACGATCCAGATCCTCTTCGCGGGCCTGAACCTGCTGCGCCATGCGGGTAAAAACCTGGGACAGTTGGCCCAGCTCGTCACGGCGCTCAGTAACCGGTTGCATGGTGTGGGCATCAAAGCGCCCCGCTTCAATCTCGGCCGCGGCGTCCGTTAAGGCAATCACTGGGCGGATCATGCGACGGCCGACACTCAGTGAGACCAAGGTTCCGATGAGTGCCACCAGCAAACCCACCATGACGGCATTGGTGACAAGCTCTTGCAACGTGGCATTGATATGGGCAGTGGGCAGTCGTACCAGGGTGACGCCGATGGGCTGGCCGTCCGTACCGGGAATCGGTGCCATCACCGTCAGATTCTGCGACGACAACAAACTCATCGGCTCGTTTGCCTGATAGACCTCGGCCATTTTTTTCAGTTCGGTCGTGTCCGGGCGCTGATCCCCGCCGAGAATCGAGTCGTGGGCGATGGTCTCCATGGTGCGATTCACCACCCAGATGGCGTTGATGTCGCCACCGGCGACCAATTGGCGGATGATATATTCCAGACCGATCCGTTCGTTGAGCTGGGTGAACAGCCCCATTTCGTAGCCCACTTGAACGATGCGCGGCTGATCAATGCCGGTGACACCGACATATTTAAACATTTTGCCATCAATCTCGCGCGGTTGCGCCGGTTGTACCACCTCAGACGATTCTCCGCTGAGTAACGGCCAGAACGCGGCGGCCTGAGATTGCTGCCGGGTATCGGCGGTGAAGGTGAAATCAAGGCCGAGATTATTCAGAACGGCATGGCCGTGAGCATCGCTGATCCACAACTCATCCATGGCCGTGGAAGCGGTCAGTTGGCGTAATTGACTATTGATCTGTTCCTCGCTGAGCCCGGCTTGCTGGGCCGCGGCCACGTAATAGGCAGCCAGGCGCGCCTGGCTGACCATCTGCTCGTCCAGCACCTGTTCCACCGCGGCCGGGATCTGTACCGCGGCCCCGGCACTGCGGGCGAGCAGAAGTGCCACAATGTTGCCCTCGGCCTCGGCCACGGTCAGCAGTTGGCGGCGGGCATTGACGGCGAGAACGATGGTGGTCAAGGCCACGGCAAGGATCACCAGGCCGGTGGTGAACAAGGTCAGGCGCTGTTTAAAACCCATGTTAAACCTCAGAATGCACGGGTGAGGGTGTCCTGGCCTGTTGCATCAACAGCACCGACACCAGAGTGAGAACCGCCATGGCATAGAAAAATACCCCATATCCCAGGGCGCTGATCAGAACACCGCCGAACAGCGGACCGACAAAAAAGCCGGCCATGACCATGGCCAGAAAGATATTCTGGTTGAGAGCCCGTTTTTCCGGCGCGGAGATGTCAAACAACACCGCACCCTGCAGGGGCATGGCAACACCCCATCCCGCGCCCAGCAACACCGCCAAGCCTAAAAAAAGGCCTTCTTGATGGAACTGTGGAATCAGGGCATAGCTGACCATGGCCGCCGCCATGCCGATCATGCTCATGGTCACCTTATCATAACGATCAAAAGCGCGTAACAGCAGCACGCGGATGAGGATCATGGCGGCGGAGGCTGCGCTGAAAAAGATGGCCGGATTTTTCAGATCCACGGAGGCACCGTAGGCGCGAATATAGTAGAAAATTGACGAATAGCCGCAGAACAGCAGCAGGGTCGACAGCTGCAGACACAACACCGGTCTGGAACGGAAACTGTCGACGACGCTACGTAATCCCGTGGCCTGATGCGCCACGGCAGCGGGGATTCTACCCTTGGGCAGGAAGACCGCCAGCACCGGCAAGAGTGACACCGCTGCGGCCAGATAGAGCACGGTTGTGAATTGGCCCGGCTGCTGGACACCCAGATCGATGATCACCGGGATCACGGTATAGGGCAGCAAACGGATCAATGTAAAGACGCCGAACGCCTCGCCGCTGCGCCCTTCGGGGATAAACTCGATCAGCATTACCACCAGAGGCGCCTGGATAAATACCAGGCCGCAGCCCTGCACCAGGCGCAACAGTGAAAATTGCCACACCGTGCCGGCCTGTGCCATCAGCACCAGTGCCGTCGCATAGCATAACACGCCGAGCACCAGCCAGCGACGGGCGTTTCCGTTGCTGACATAGGGGGCCAGCAGCAGTTGGAACACCAGCGAGGCCAGAGCATCAAAGCTCAGGATCATGCCGATGGCCTGGGTGCTTATGCCGAGGTAGCCCAGATACTCCGTAAAGGAAACAAAGCAGGCCATTGCGCTGATAAACGCGCCGAACAGTAGCGTGATACTGATGAAACCGCGATTATAAAGACGCATGATACTCCAAGGAGATGGATCCTGCTGTGCCCCATCTTTTTAGGAATGCACAATAGTTGCGCCGGACCATGATTAATCTTGGTGCGTGAGTGGTGCGGCGGAGGTGCTGCTTTTGTTTATGTTTCATCTGCTTTGAGCCTGGGCAAAAGGATGATAACGTGACATCGACGCTGTCTGTGAGAGAACAGAAACGGATGTTTATCCTGGGCTTGTGTCAGCACGGCACGCCATAGTCCTTCTATGGCAACGACCTGTAACGCTCCTGACGCGAAAAAGACCTAAAATAGTACCATGAAAGCTGATTGAGAACGCCGCCTAAGATGAGCCATTCATTAATACTGAAATTTTATGGAACTTCATTATGACAAAATTATCAACAGGTTCGCGAGCTATTTTTCTCGCCAAACTGTCTCTTCCCGTATCACGCTCCATGGTGTCGGTCGCGGTAGGTTGTGCGGGTCAAGTGACCCAGGCCTTGCAACTGGATAAGACGTTTCGCAGTCAATTGGAGCTGGCGGTCGAAGAAGCTTTCAGCAATATCGTTGAACATTATTCCGTCATTCCCGGCGCCGATGATCGTATCCACGTGGCTTTTGCTCTAAACGCCGATACGCTCGTTGTTTCCCTGACGGAAAAAGGCATGCCGTTTTCTCCGGAGGCCGGACCGCGCTATTCCTCTGAGCGACTTGAAACCATGGAACGGCCGGGACTGGGAACCTTGCTGATGAGCCAGTGCGTGGATCATGTTGAGTTTCTGTTGCATGGGCGGCAAGGCAAAGAGACGCGACTGAGCAAGACGCTCACGGATGTCACGATTCCGGAGGATTTACTGCCGCTAAAGCAACCGCACAAACCGCAGCGTTTAACTGTGGACGATTTTGAGATTCATTGTCCAGAGGAACATGAATTGGCTGAAATCAGTCGTTTGGCCTGGAAGTGTTACGGCTATAGCCAGGAAGAGTTGCTCTATGATCTCGACCTGTTGAAAAAGAAGTTCCGCTGCGGCGAGTATCGTCCGGTTGTTGTTATTGATGCAACAACACGGGCCATGGTGATGCATAGCTGCCTGAAATATCACGATCCGAACAGTCACGTTCCCGAGTATGGATTGGCTTTTGCTGATCCTGCGTACCGGGTTCCACGTCAAGCCGTTCGCGCGATGGCTTCAAAAGCGTTCGAACTCGCGCGGAACAATGGGGCTGACGGTGTTTTTGATTGTTCGGTAACGACCCATACCGCATCGCAAAAAGGGATGCAGGTCTACTGTGGTTCCCAGCCTTGCAGCTTATTCTTCGCCATTGCCGCAGCGGGAATGCAGGCCAGAGAGTTGTCCACCTCGGTTCAGGAAAAGGGCTCGGTGATCAATCATTATTTCGCCTTTAACCGCACGGTAAAACAGGTGTTTTGCCCGCCACGTCACCTTGACATCATGCGCTGTATCTATCAATGGCTTGAGCTGCCACGAGAATTTTCTCAGCCACAAACCTGTGCGCTGACAGGCGACGCCGAGACGGATGTGTTTGCACTCCCCGACGAACTCAATGTCGTCTTTATTACGGTGCGCAAGATCGGCGAACAATCCGTGGAACAGATTGGCCAGGCGCTTCGAGATGCGCGCTTGAAACGCCGTCACGCCGTGTTTGTTTTTATCCCCCTCGGCATGCCTGCGGCACCGGCGCTGGTTGATCACTGTGAAAAGATGGGATTTTCTTTCGCCGGGTTGATGCCGCATATCCATGACGGTGATGACCGGATTCTGATGCAGTATGTGGATTGTCCCGTGAATCTGGACGCCATTCGGGTTTATGGGGACCATTCGCGTCAATTGTTTGATTATGTGGTGCGTGAGTTAAAAGAGGTTGGTGGGCGTTAGGTGTTGCGGCACTTATCCAGCACTTCCACATGGATCGGGCAAAATCAGGATCAGATAACGCTTTGGGTAGATATCTAGCAGGAATTTTCGTCTTGCCGACAACATCAAGCACTTAAAACCAGTCCTTGATGTTGAGCGGCCCTCCATGGGCTCCACAGGTCGTTTTTCAGTCGTCTGCTAGAGCGCGTCCGGCTCGCTGTGGGCCAACAGATCAATGACGGTGATATCGGCGAGGATGTGCCCCTCATCATCGATCACGGCCAATTCCTTAACGCCGGTCTTGGCCATCCGTTTGAGAATGGTGTCCACGCTTTCGTCCGGTGAGGCCTTGACGTTGCCGTGGCTCATCAGGTCGGAAGCTTTTTTGACGCTGAGGCGGCGCAGAATGTCGCGCGAATGGATCTTGGCTTCATAATGATAAGGGTAGAGAAACCGCAGCAGCGAGCCGAGGGTAATGGCGCCGAGCAGCCTGCACTGCTCATCAACCACATAGACCAGACGCGAGTGGGGGAAACGCACCGCCACCTCAACCACGTCACGGATGGCGCAGTGCTCATTGACGCACGGGATTTCTCGATCCTTGATACGCTGCATGATCTCTTTAATTTTCATCCGATTCCTCCAGATGTGTTTCACCTGCATTGCTGATCGCCCATTTCACCAGAGGTGGCGAGATCATCTCATTGAGGATGATGGATACCAAAATGGCACTGAGCAGCATGTCGAAAATTTCCGTTGGCAAAATCGGCTCGGCCAGAAAGACCAGCCCTAGAGACAGACCGGCCTGCGGCAACAATGCCAGGCCGAGATTGCGATAAATCGGTGGCGCCGCATGAGAGATCTTACCGCCCACCATCGTACCGCCCAGTTTGCCGATAAACCGACCCAGCAGAAGGATGATGCCCAGCACGGCCGACGTGGCAAATACCTTTAAATCAAAATGGGCGGCGGCCAGGGTGAAGAACAGACAGAAAATGGTCTCCTCCATGATGTCCATCTGATGAAACAGATCATCGGCATGTTTCACCCGGTTGATGATGAAAAAGCCCATGGTCATATTGGCCAACAGCGGCGAAAAGCCAAGATGATTGGAGATTCCGCTGACCAGAAAGATAGCGCCCAGAGTCAGCATCAGATTACTTTCCGGACGTTTTGACGGTTGAAAAAAGTGACCGAACACCAACCCGCCAAGACCTCCCATCAGCAATGAACCGACAATGGTCAGGATGCCTTGCATGATCAGATGATTGTCCGCGTGACTGAGTAACAGCTGTCCGGCAATGGTGATCGACGCTGAAAACAAGACAATGCTCAACGCGTCATCTAGGGCGACAACACCGAGCAGCGTTGTTGTCAGCGGGCCTCTGGCGCGCAGCTCATGCATGACCGCCATGGTCGCTGCCGGAGCCGTGGCCACGGAAATGCCGCCAAGAATGAGGATGACCGAGAGAAAGATTCTGTCGCTTTCGTGCAGTAACGGGGAGAGCAATGGTTGGCAGACATACACGGCCACACAAGTGCAGATAAACGCTCCGGCCCCTTCCGACAGGTTGATCCAGATGATCTCCTTGCCCAAATCGCGGATCCGCGAGATGCGCAGACTGCCGCCGATGGAATAGGCGATAAACGCCAAAGCGATTTCCGAGGTGAAAAGAAACAGACGACTGATCTGTTGATAAGGGATCATGCCGGTCACCGAAGGGGAGAAGAGCAGACCGGCGACAATATAGCCGCTGATACGTGGCAGACGCAGGATGTTCGCCGCCTTACCGGAAAAATATCCGGTGACGAGAATCAGGCCGAGAATGGTCAATGGTTGCAGCGCGGGAACGGTCATAGCACACTCTCATGACAAGACCTCCCCATGGATCAGCTGATTGTTGTCATGGGGCACATACACAGTATGACAGATATTTTATGATGCGCAGGGCGGCGGTCGTTCCGGCAATAACACGGTCGGTCTGTTGATTATAATTCGCCACTTTATGCCCAAAGTGGGTTATCCTGCGACGCAATCATTTCAGACGTGACAAGGAGTTTCTTATGGAAAATGACAGCCAACCGAAAAACAGCGCGCATCCGCTTTATATGCTGTTGCATGCTGAAGAGATTGAAGAGTTCAACAGCGAACGTGAAGCCAACGAGGATTTCAGCGTGTTAAAAGGGCTGGATTTTCGCGGCCTCGATCTGCGCGGCGCCGATCTGCACGGCTTTGATCTGACCGATGGCTATTTTCGCCAGACCGATCTACGCGGTCTGGATCTGCGTACCTGCAATCTGGAAGGGGCGAGCCTGCGTTCCGCCAAAATTTCCGGCACCTATTTCCCGGTCGAGCTGTCAGCGGATGAAATTCTTATGTCGCTCAATCACGGCACGCGGTTGCGTTATCGTTAGAGGCGTTCTCATTCTTAAATACAAAGAGTAATCCCCCAGATTTTCTGGGGGACCCAAAAAGTTTAGCGGTCTAGGGGATATGACGACACTCTTCCTTTTACGTCGCGGGAATGACGGCAAGAAGTGTTTTATTTTGAAGCTTGCGTTGAGGGCCTCGCACTCGCTAAAGCTCCCGGATCGACCGGGATACTTCCTTGAGAACAGCCTCTATCTACCCATTTTGACGAGGCGGGGAAAGATCTTGAAACTTTAGGCGGAGAGGCGATGTTGCTTCTTCCTTAGCGCCATAACCCCCATCAATCCAAAGCTCAGAAGGGCAAATGTCGAAGGTTCCGGAACAACGGCACTTTGCTCTTCAACAAACCCCGAATAACTCACATAAGCCTGAGAATAATTATAAAAGCCGAATAGCCCGGTATTAAAATTCCCTGCAATATCAAAAATGGTTTCGTCGTCAATTGATATGATGGTACGTGCCGCGGAATAGTCGAGAGAGAATTCGTAACTTTGGAGATCTCGCCATCCCAGGGAAGAAGAGTATGAACTGGCAAGGATCTCAAGATCGTTCCCTGTATGTCCCCACAGATTAATATCAGAGCCCGTGATTCGAGAAAGAGTGAAGCCTTCTAGTCCTGAGGTCTGATTGTTCTGCTTCCAGTCGAAAAGGAGATAGTCCTCTGAGCCATTAAAGCCAAAAACAAAGCCGATGAAATCGTCATCGCTTGTTGTCTTTACAGTAAATGTCCCTTCAATCAAGCGATTAAAATAGTCAGTGTCACTGACAAAGTAAGTGGGTTGCCCATTGATGGTTTGCAGGACACTGTAGCCATCGTTACTCACGTTCCAGTTACCCCCTGGAGAGGCTGTCCAATTTTGTAAATTAATTGCCAGGGCAAATGCCATGGACGGCAAAGAAAAGATCATTACTACAAGGGGGAGCATGACGATTTTTCTCATTTTTTATCTCGTCTCAAAAAGAAGGTTAATAAAAAAAGCTAGTTTTGAGCCTTTTTAAGTACAACCAGCCCTAATAGGCCAATGGCAAGCAATATCAGAGTGGTAGGCTCAGGCACTGGCTGTGTTGCGGATTCGGCTACTGTACCTGTTAACGACCAGGAAAGCAGATCTGTTCCATCTCCAGGCCAGTAGGTATCCAAAAGCACAAGTGTCCATTCTCCAGCAAGACTTAACCCGTTGAAAACCGAGAGGGAGTCCAGTGCCTGAAAGGTCCCTTCAGCATTGACGGATGTGAAGTCATAGGAGATCAGAGAAGATGCAGCATCGTCAAAAACAACATCAAAAATGCCTTCAAAAAAATTAATTCCACCTGATGGCGCGAGAGAAACGCCGACACCATTGTGCTCAAGCCAGATGCTCACGTCTTTCCAAAATGTTTTTCCAGAGCTTTCATCTCCCAGTTCAATCTGAACATTGAGATCCGTTATTAAACCATTTAATTCTGAAGTAAGGGAAACGTAGGTTGCCGGATAGGTGTCGATGTTGCCGGTAGCGTCGCCATCGAGAGTAAAAGACATTGCTCCGGCTGTCGTTGCCGTCAAGCCGAGTAAAACAATGCAGGTGACAAAAAGGGGTTTCATGGCTTTTCCTTTCTCGAGCAGGTTCTTCAGTAAGCACAAAATTCAAATCAAAAAAAGACTTTGAGTATAGCGCGATATTTCCCACAAAAAATAGACACTACATAAACTCAGGTTAACTGTAAATATAAAATTAATATAGGTGAATATTGGAATGGTAAAAATGTCAGTGAAAACAGTTGGTTGATAACGGGATAAAATTTCTAAAAGGTTAAAGTCCTCAAAGTCTAATCTTGACTATGTTTTTGCACATGAATAAATTTTATTGACAGCGGTAAAAACGAGCTGCTAGCCTTCGAGGACATTTTGACTTAAAAATGTTTTCATCAAGGAGGCGGATATGCCCGTTCTGCGTTATTTTCTCTGTACGGTTCTTTTGGTTTTAATCTTTTCAGCTCAGGTCCTTGCTGTTGATTGCTCGACAGGTGGAGGGGTTTCAACCATCGGCATAGAATATGTTCCTGATACTTGTCCGCCATATGGAGACAATGAAGTCACCCATTTCATCGACACGATGCTGACATGTAGCGGTGGCAAGGTAACTCTTTATGCTCCTTACGGAGATACCATGGCTACACCGGCCGGCATTGCCGCCTATGCCGCCTCCAATAACTATCGGGTGATGTGGAACAAAGACAACGGCCACATTGTTATGGTACATCGCTATTTTCGCGGCACTATTGACGGTGTTTCCATGACGAGTGTCCCTTCTGGAACCATCAACACCGAAGGTTTTGATCAAATTTTCATGCCAAATGCTTTTCCCGATGCGGATGGCAATGGCAATCCGGATTGCGCAGATAATGGAGATGCCCCTGAGGCAGAAAAAGAACCGGAGCCGGTCATTGGTGCGTGTGAAGTCGGCAATAGATTTCTCGGATCCCAAGTCAATGTCGCCAGCGGCAATCTCTCTTTGACACAATCCCTGTTTTCTGAAGCAGAAACCGGATTGCCCGGAGGGCTTTACTTCAGCTGGAATAGTCTGGGGAATGGCTGGCAGTTGAATCAGGATGTCCATTACGAACCCACTTGGGCTCCTGCTCCCGGCATCACGTATACCTGCACTGAAAGTGTTTCGAGTTGGACTGCTATCTTGAGCAGTGATAAAAACAACGACAACGGTGTCGTTTATCCGATTAAGTGGACTGAAACCGGAACGGATTTGCCGGCCGGCAGTTGCTCAACCGCGGATGCTCCCTATATTCGCGTTCGTCAGGCCGATGGTGGGTATCTGTATTTTTCCGACACGTCAAGCGGCAGCGATCTTGCCTCGGTCAACGGCTCGTATGCCACCTGGTCGACTGAAGATCACAGCGTTACCTATCGTAATGGCACGCAATTGACCTTTAATGACGACGGGAGGATTCTTGAGCGCCGCGACCGTAACGGCCTTGTTGCCCAGTACGATTATACCGACGACCAGTTGCAAAGCATCACTGATCGCTTCGGTCGTACCACCGTGTTCAGTCATGACGGCGACGGACACATCACCACCATCACCGCTCCGGATGGCCGTAGCGTCAGCTTGACCTACAGTGACGGGCTGATCGCTTCAATGACCACCAGCGATGGTCGCACCTGGAATTATGCCTACAGTGATGGCCGTCTGACGCAAATCAGTGATCCCGCCGGGAACGAAAAGAGTTATGCTTACGACAGCAGCGGTCGGGTTGTGCAGGGTACCACTCCGGACGGCACACGCACCATCAGCTACGACGACTCCACCAATGAGAGCGTCATCACTGACCGCGACGGCAGCCAGACCATCCACGGCTATGACGCTGATCAACGTACGCCGGTCTACACCATTGACGCCCAGGGCGGAGAAACCCTGTACACGTACAACAGCCGCAACCAACTGACGTCCACCAGCGATCAGGAGTTGCGCACCCGCACCTCCACCTACAGCACCCAAGGCGATCTGCTCACTGAAACCGATGCCGCCGGCATTACTACCAGCTACACCTACAACAGCAACGGCGATGTGACTGCCGTCACCGATGCCATGGGGAACACCACTCAGATCGCCTACGATGCCAACGGCAATCCCATAACCGTCACCTTGGCCAACGGTCTGCAGATTATCAACACCTACAACGGTCTTGGCCAACTCGTCAGTCGCCAGGATGTCAACGGCGGCGTGACCGGCTATACCTACGATGCGAACGGTTTTCCCGCCCAAGCCATCGCAGCCGACGGCGGCATCACCACCTACAGTTTTGACAATGGCGGTCGCCTGCTTAGCGAAACCGATGCCGGCGGATACGTTACCAGTTACACCTATGACAATGCTGGTCGCCTGGCCGGCAAAACCACTCCCGACGGCGACACCACCAGTTACGGATACAACGTTTTGGGACACCTCACCAGCGTCCTTCACCCCGACGGAACCACGACCAGTTTGACCTATGACCATGCCGGTCGTCTGCTCAGCCTTACCGACGGCGCCGGGCGTAGTACACAGTATCAATACAACAACCTCGGTCAGAGAATCGTCAGTACCGACGGCAACAGCAACAGCACTGATTACACCAGCAACTTCATGGACCAGCTCACCCGTATCACCGACCCGCTCGGCACGGTTACCGATCTGGTGTATCAGGACGACGGTCTCAGCCTGGCCGAGGTGATTGACGGCCGCGGCAACAGCCTGACCTACAGTTACGACAGTGCCGGGCGCCTTATCCAAACCAACCAACACGGCGTCATCACCAGCTACACCTATAACAGCCTGGGGCAACTGGCAACGCGAACCGACGCCCGTGGTATCGTCACCGAATACAGTTACGACAGCCTCGGTCGTTTGACCCAGCTTCACTTTCCAGCCGACAGCAGTCAGGATGTTCTTTACGGCTACGATGCCGGTACCTGGGGTGGTGGCCAGCTGACCAGCATGCAAGATGCCGGTGGCAGCCACAGCTACGCTTACGACAGCCTGGGTCGTCTCGTCAGTCACACCTATACGTTACAAAACACGGCTTACACCACCGACTATAGCTACGATGCCACCGGCAACCTGGTCACTCTCAGTTATCCCGGCGGGTTCGCTGTGACAACCAGCTATGACGGCAACCATCGTCCCTTGAGCATACAGGCTGAACTGGGCGACCAAACCCTGGATATTCTGACCCAGATCAGCTACGACACCAATGGCCGCCCCGTCCAATGGCAACATGGCAACGGTTTGCTCACCAGCGCCGGCTACGATGGCGGCGGTTTGCTGCAGAGTCTGACCCTGTCTTCGCATCTGGCGGAAGCATACAACCGAGACGGCGCCGGTCAGCTCACCGCCCTGACACGTACCGTGCCGACCACCGGTCAGGACACCTATCAATACGATGTTGTTGGCCAATTGATCTCCGCCGACAAAAACAGCATCCTACGCACCTACAGCTACGACCCGGTCGGCAACCGCCTTACCCTCAATGAAGATGGCGAGATCGACACGTCCACCCTGGCCACGGACAGCAATCAGCTACTCGCCGTCAGCGGCGTCAACGCCGAAAGCCGCCTTTACGACATCCAGGGCAACAGCCTGCAACTGTCCACGCCGTTGTTCGACGATCTGCAGTTGACCTACAACCAGAGTGGTCGTCTGAAATCTCTCAGCAACAGTGGCACAGTCAGCGACTATCTCTACGACGGCAACAACCTGCGCGTGGTCAAAGACAGTGATGGTGTCATCACCCACTACCATTACGACCTCCAGGGCCGCCTGCTCGCTGAAACCGACAGTGACGGCACTCTGCAACGCGCTGTGGTCTGGTATGGAGATACCCCGGCAGCTCTCATTGACGTCGAGCAGTCCGAGCCGACCTTCTTCACCTGCACCACCACGGAATCGTATACTGGCGCCGCAGGTCCCGGCATGACCCTCGACACTGTTACTCACACGGTCGTTATTGAGAGTGGAGACTATGCCGGCACCTATGTCATCAGCGATGAGAACTGGCAGGTTTATTCTTCAGGAATCGTGTTCATCTGGAGTGATGAGAGTTTTCAGATTCAAGGTGGATTCGCACCCGATTATGAACTGCCCACGCGCAGCGGCGGTCTGGTTTTTTATCAAAAGAACGACGAAGGTAACTTCGAGATCGCCGATTTATACAAACTGTGGAAAGAAAGCGAAAGCGGCGGCAGTGCCATCGCCACCCCGTACCAGGTCCACACCGACCAGATCGGCGCTCCAGTGCTGCTCACCGACGCCACAGGCACGGCCGTCTGGTCCGCACAGTATGCCCCCTTCGGTCAGGCCACAATCAACAGCGATGTCGACGGTGACGGCACCGAAGTCGTGTGCAACCTGCGCTTCCCCGGTCAGTACTCTGACGCAGAATCCGGTCTGCATTACAATTGGCATCGCTACTATGAGCCACGGTCTGGGCGGTATATTACCTTGGATCCGATTGGCTTGGATGGTGGGATTAATCTTTATGCTTATGTCCAAAACAATCCTGTCAATTCCATTGATCAAGCAGGGTTAGTTCGGGAAGGAGCCAATTGCCCAAATAACTCGAATTGCGTACAAGATTGCCTTGAGAGAGAGTATGGTGATACCTACACATGGGCTGCCAGCCTTAGTTATATAAGCATACCCTCTGCAGTCTATGAGTTGTATAGCAATGAGGTTTCAATGGCTTTAAAGAGATCTGCAACATCTAAGCTTTACTCTGATACAGCATACAGGGCTGGGAAGCGGCAAATGAAAACCTTGGCTCAATTTTCCAGATTTAACAATATGATGCTCGTGGCAGGCGTTGGTGCAACTTCGTTTCAAGTCACTGCATATATTTATTGCCAAGTGAGCTGTGCACTAAAATGAAGAATATTTTTTTGAGAACATTCGCCGCACTGTTGGGAGTTTTTCTGGTTGTTGCAGGAATATGGAAATTCTTTGACCCAGTCTATGGCAGCCTTGTGGAGAAAGGGAGCTGTGTCTCGGCGTTATTATTTGGAATAATTTTTTTGAGGTTCTCTATTGCCGGTTTCCGGTAGATACGGTTACAAATTTGTATCCTGTTGACAGCGAGTGTGTGGAGACAGAGCGTACGTGGCAGTAGCACCGTCGCCACCCCGTACCACGTTCACACCGACCAGATCGGCGCCCCAGTGCTGCTCACGGGTAGCACTGGCACGGCCGTCTGGTCTGCCCAGTATGCCCCCTTCAGCCAAGCCACAATCAACAGCGATGTCGATGGTGACGGCACCGATGTCGTGTGCAACCTGCGCTTCCCCGGCCAGTACTTTGACGCGGAATCCGGTCTGCATTACAATTGGCATCGCTACTATGAGTCACGGTCTGAGCGGTATATTACCTTGGATCCGATTGGTTTGGCTGGGGGGATTAATCTTTATGCTTATGTCCAAAATGATCCAGTTAACTGGATTGATCCCAACGGTTTAGAAGCAATTGCTGCCCCATGGGGATGGGTATGGGATGTCGGTGGAACTCTTGGCAAGTGCAACCCGATTGGTCTCGCAACCTCCATAGTTTTGGGTATGCCATCTTCAACATCAACATGTTCAGATTATCCGCAGCCCGATGGGTGTAAAGATGACGATGATGGACATTGCGAAAAGATCTACAAAACAGATACTGATACCTGTAATGGGATCAGTCGTGTGCGAGGAGCGAGTGCGGGGGCGGCTTGCCACGCCTCCGCTACTGAACGTTATGCTGCTTGTTTACGTGGAAAACCTTTACCTCCATTAAATACTTGGAATAATTGACTATGAATTTAAACGATTTTGCTCACATTGTTGAGATTGATGAAAAGGAAAGGCTGCTTACTATTTACCGTGTTCAGGGAGAAGAGCGCCATCTTTATACATCAATTTCATTGCCAGATAAGTCCTGGGATGAAAGCCCAGACGATATCAAGGAATTTTGTCAAAAACTTGGAGAGAATATTATTATCGATTCGCCAATAGCGAGAAAACTTTTTGGAATATAGGTTTTAAAAGAAATAGTGAGAGAAGCCGAACTCAAAAGAACATTATGGCAGCCGGAACAACAACCTGCGCGTGGTCAAAGACAATGACGGTGTCGTCACTCACTACCATTACGACCTCCAGGGCCGTTTGCTCGCTGAAACCGACAGCGACGGTACCTTACGTCGTGCCGTGGTCTGGTATGGAGATACCCCGGCAGCTCTCATTGACATCGAGCCGTCCGAGCCGACCTTCTTCACCTGCACCACCACGGAATCCCTCACCGGCGCCGCAGGCCCCGGCATGACCCTTGACACTGTCACTCACACAGTCGTTATTGAGAGTGGAGACTATGCCGGCACCTACGCCATCAGCGATGAGAACTGGCAGGTCTATTCTTCAGGAATCGTGTTCATCTGGAGTGATGAGAGTTTTCAGATTCAAGGTGGATTCGCACCCGATTATGAACTGCCCACACGTAGCGGTGGTCTGGTCTTTTATCAGAAGGACGACGAAGGTAACTTCGAGATCTCCGATTTATACAAACTGTGGAAAGAAAGCGAAAGCGGCGCCATCGCCACCCCGTACCAGGTCCACACCGACCAGATTGGTGCCCCGATTTTGCTCACCGACGCCACAGGCACGGCCGTCTGGTCCGCACAGTATGCCCCCTTCGGTCAGGCCACAATCAACAGCGATGTCGACGGTGACGGCACTGAGGTCATCTGCAACCTGCGCTTCCCCGGGCAGTACTTTGACGCGGAATCCGGTCTGCATTACAATTGGCATCGCTACTATGAGCCACGGTCGGGGCGGTATATTACCTTGGATCCGATTGGCTTGGCTGGGGGAGATGTGAATTTTTATCGATATGTGGGTGGAAATCCGATTAATCGGATTGATCCTACGGGGTTTGCTTGGAATGCCTCTTTTGGCTCGGGTGGCGCAGGTAATATTTTAGCTCCCGGAGTAACGGCGGATTCTGGAATCGCTGTGGATTCAAATGGCACCATTTGCTTCTACTCAACCATATGTTATGTCGTAGGGTGGAATTCTCTAAGCGGTGGAGGGCTTGGTCTTGTTGGCTCAGTTGGTTCTGGAACCCTCTGTAGTGGCAAATCAAAATCTGCAGGAGCTTATTATTTCGGAGGTTCTGGATTGGGGGGAGAAGCGCAGATGCTAATAGGAGAAGGTGGATTGAGCTTTTCTCGTGCTTTAGGAGGAATTGCCGCAGGAGCAGGATCCGGATATATAGAGTGTGAAACAGAATACTTCTGCATCAATGAATCTGATGAATGTGGTTGTGATGAATAAACCTTTTTTTAAAAATAAACCCTTAGAGGTTCCATTGTTTATTGGAATTGTGTGTCTATTCTGTGCCTTCGGTGGTTTTGCTCTTGCCTGTTGGGGACATGTTGAGCTTGCGCAATTCATTGTATTTCCATCTATCTTGTTAGGTCTGGTTTCATTGGCTGTTTTTTTTCTGATAAAGCTTAAACAGTAAGGTGTAGCCATTTAGGAGATAAATCCCTATGGGCGAAAAGAGGAGCTATTCGACGATCTGCAGTTGACCTACAACCAGAGTGGTCGCCTGAAATCTCTCAGCAACAGTGGCACAGTCAGCGACTATCTCTACGACGGCAACAACCTGCGCGTGGTCAAAGACAATGACGGTGTCGTCACCCACTACCACTACGACCTCCAGGGCCGCCTGCTCGCTGAAACCGACAGTGACGGTACCTTGCGTCGTGCCGTGGTCTGGTATGGCGACACCCCGGCCGCTCTCATTGACATCGAGCAGTCCGAGCCGACCTTCTTCACCTGCACCACCACGGAATCGTATACTGGCGCCGCAGGCCCAAGTATGACCATCTAAACCCTTACCACACTGTCGTCATCGAAGAGAGGTCGGTGGCTAGCGCGCAGGCCTCGACAGTTTTAGGTTGACTTGTCTGTTTGCGCCTCTTTCGTTCGGCGGTGCCTAAATAGTTTTACCTTCGCAGTTTTACCAACTTTGCCTCATCAAACTGTGCATGCGATTTTTCCTCACATGGCTTTGCGATGTTCTTCACCGCAAGGCATGCGCTCTCTTCCTGACTGCTAATGTGGGCACTTTTCATAACCCGTATTTCTCATACAGATTCCTATTGCCAAATAGGGCGTATCCCTCTTTTCGATTTCTGACCTTATGTCTTTGCTCAGGTGAGTGCGTAATCGTTGCCCGACATGTTTTCGAACGTGCTGGAGGCTTTTACTGCAATTACGATACTGAAAATAACCAACCCTCTAACGGTGGCGTTGACTTCGTTGACCACCTTCTCCAATGGCAGGAGCTGTCATGCCATGGCCGGACGTGAGGTGGCAACACAGAATTTTTAAACGTTTGCGGTCAGCACGGCGATGCTACTCGGTGAAATGGTGGTGAGGGAAAATAGGGATGTGCAAGAGGTGATCGAGAATCTGGGTTTATGAACAATCTCCCCTCTCCGGTCTGGCGTCTGCCCAGACTGAGCTAGGGAAAAGACCGAAAACGAAGCTGTTATGGCCATGATCGTCTTTGTTTGCGCAGAAACTGACTGTCTTTTTTGTCAGGCTTGTCGATGCTTCCATCGGCCTCAAGATCGTAAAAATTAATAGTATATCATATAATTATATTATTTGTAGCATTGCAAAAGTTACGGTTATTATCATCAAATCTGACTGTCGATTCCAGGCCACTGGCGGCAGAAAGTTTTTTTTCATTTGTTTTTTTAGAGTTTGATTCTAAGTTAGATTAGATAGTTTTCGAATAACCCTGTTGATCGGAGATGAAAATGGGTCATGAACGCTGCAATGATCGTGTAAGCCGGAAACGGAATTCCTCCCCGCCTTCCTCGTGTGACGGTATCCGTTTGCCGCTTTACAAGGGTCCGTTCCAGAACAACGGCGCATCCCCTTGGTATCTGGAGTTGCCGGTCGGTACGCCCAAAGAAGGAACAAAGCCGCAGCGGCTGAAGTTTTCCCTGGATACGGGCAGCAACTTCGTCTGGGTGACCTCGACCCTGTGCGGTGCGCAGGGCTGCCAACATTATGGCGGTAAGCAGTTCAATTACGATGACTCGTCCAGTTTTCATTGGTGTTCGCAACAAACGATCCCTGTCGATTTCGGCCCCTGGGGTACCATGCAGGTTGAGACCGGTCAGGATGTGCTGGCCCTGGATCAGCAGACGGCAACGACCAGCGAGATCTATCTGGCCGAAGCTTACAGCGGCGATCAGTTCGCGGAGCTCGACTGGGACGGCGGCATCGGTGTGCCGAGCAGTTATTCCACGGAACTGCATGCGACCAGTCGCACCTTTATTCGCGGAATCCGGCGGAGCCTGACGCAGGGCGCCAACGAAAAATGCGCCGACGCGGATTTTGCGTTTTTTCAGAACCTGATGAATCAGGGACGCGTCAGTCCCGACCAGCCGTTTCTTGCCTTTGACACCGATCCGCAAACCAAAACGGGAACGGTTGCGCTGGGGGCGCTCGATTCGGCTTATCAGGACAGCCTGGAATACCTGTATCTGCCGTTCACCGTCTATCCGACCATTACCTATGTCTGGACCTCGGCGCTGAAATCGCTTCGCGTGGGCGAGAAAACGTTGGCGACCGATATGTATTTCTGCCTCGATACCGGCTCGTCGCAATTCAAGGGCGATGTCGCCGTCATGCAGGAAGCCTTTGCACTGACCGACGGTAAACAGAGCAATCCGCTGGTGACCATCGAGTTGGCACAGCAAGGGGATGATACGCCGGGCACGCTGGTGATTCCCGCCGAAGTTTACAAGGTGGAAATCGAAGCGGGCGACAAAAGCGGGCAAATCATCAGTCAATTCGAGCCGATGGCCGGGGTGGACAAGCTGATCCTGGCGGGTTCCGTGCTGCTGGATTACCTCTACACAGTCTACGAGTACGAGGTCGCTTGTGAGCCGGATGGCAGCTATCGACTCTCGGCCAAGGGGATGTGGCTGTTCAACAAGAAGAACGGGTTGAAGATCATTCAAAACACGCAAAGCCAACCGGCGCGGATTTTCGCCGGTGTCGCGGAGGGGGACTGATGGCTGTAGACCTGAACGGGCGCTGGGAAAACAATTTCGGCTCTTTTCTCAATCTCAAGGTGGATGCTCAGGGTGTTATCACCGGCGTTTACGGTTCGGACACCGGTTCTTCCGGCACCTATTATCTGGTCGGTGCCGCCGGGCTGAACGCACCTACCGAGCAGGCTGGACGGAATCTGGCCGTCTCGGTGTTCTGGCATCCGGTTGACGGCACAAAAAGCGATCCCTCCTGGCATTGGGTCACCACGCAATGCGGCCAGTTGCAGATCGACGGCACGATCAGCTTATTCCAATCGTTGGTGGCAACCACCGATTTTCCCGGTTTGGCGGGAATCGGCAATTATCTTGAAAAATTGACCTGCAGCACAACCGACAAAGGGCCGACCACGCCTATCCCCGCAGCGCCGTCTCCCGACGATCCGCAACAGGAGGATCCGCTCAACGGCCAGTGGCAGGCGAGCTACGGCGGACCGGGATTGTCGCTGTCGGTAAAAAAATCCGATTACGGCTGGCTGTGCGGCCGTTTGAGTCTCGACGGCGAAGCTATCCTGATGCGCGGGTTTGCCGATATTCATGCTGATGACACGATGTTGCGGGGCGTCACTCTGAGCGGTTATTCCAGTGCTCGCGGGGCGGCGATCGCGCTCAACGGCAGTCTCGATCCTTCCACCGGTCGGCTTACCCTGAGTCGTTGGTTTGCTCTTTCGACATCGAGCGCCGATGGCTATGTGCAGACCGATCTGGGAAGTTGGGTCTTTGAGCCTGACACAACAGATCGTTAAAAGGTCCGCTTTATTATTCTCCAATCCGGGAAAGCCACTATGGACTTCAGTGCCGCCTTTGAACAGGTCAAACACGACGATATGATTTTGCAGAGCTTTATGCATCTCTGGCAATATTCGGCCGACCTGATGTTTATCATGGCGGTCGAGGAGGATGGCGAGTTTACCCTCTACGACAACAACCCGGCATCAAGGGCGGTGTGCGGTATTGCCGAGGATGCAAATATCCATCGCCTGAATCTTCGTAACATCTGGGACGACGAGGTGGTGGAGGGGCTTTATGAAAGCTATCGCAAGGCGATTGCGGCGCGCAAGCCGATCACCGTCGAGCAGGAAGCGAACGATCCCGACGGCGCAACTGTTTATGTCAGCACCCTGCTGGTCCCTCTGTTCGACGCGCAGGGCGAACCGAAACTGATCTGCGGGGTTTCCCGTAATATCACCGACATAAAAAATGCCGAAAAACTGGCCGTGCGTGCGCAGGGTGAATTGACGCAATCGAACGCGGCCTTGCAGCAGATCAACCGCGAGCTGGACGAGCAGGTCGAAATCCGCACCGCGGAGTTGAGGGCGTCCAAACTCAAGGCTGAAGAAGCGACCCGGGCCAAATCCGATTTTCTCGCCAAGATGAGCCATGAAATCCGCACACCGATGAATGCGGTGATCGGTTTGACGCGACTGGCGTTAAAGACCGACCTTGACCGCCGGCAGAAGGACTATCTCGATAAGGTTCTGGATGCCGCCGAGGGGCTGTTGGTCCTGATTAACGACATCCTCGATTTTTCCAAAATCGAAGCTGGAAAATTCACCATCGAACAAAAACCTTTCCGTTTGGAACACGTGGTCGGCAAAGCAGTCAGCCTTTGTGCCATGAATATTTACAACAAGGGGTTGGAGCTGGTCACTGATATCGCTGCGGAGATTCCGACCCAGTTGCAGGGAGATGAACTCAGGATCCGCCAGGTTCTGGTGAACCTGTTGAATAATGCGGCGAAATTCACCGACGAAGGTGGCGTCTGCCTGAAAATTCGCGTACGTGAAGAGACGCCGCGGCAGATTCGTCTGCTTTGCTCCGTTATCGACACCGGTATCGGCATGAGCCGCGAGCAGCAGGGGAAAATCTTCGGCTCCTTTACCCAGGCCGACGAATCCGTCACCCGCAAATACGGTGGTACCGGGCTGGGACTGGCAATTTCACGACAGCTTTGCGAATTGATGGGCGGAGAGATCTGGCTGGAAAGTGAGTTGGGCAAAGGCACCCGTTTTCACTTTACCCTGCAGCTCGATAAAGTGGCGACTCAGGCAGCAGGGCAGAAGAGAGAGGAAGGCACGCTGGCGGGGCTTAACGTGCTGGTGGTCGATGACAGCGACATGGCACGAAACGTTCTGGTCAGGATGCTGCACGATTGTGGTATCAAAACTGCTGAGGCGAGTAACGGGGCCGATGCTGTTGCCATCGTCAACCGGGAGCAACAGGACGGAGTTCTCTTTGACCTTGTCCTGCTCGACGGGTGCATGCCCGGTATGAACGGCATCGAGACGGCCGTCATGATCCATCAGGCCCAGCAGGAAAAAGCGCCGCAAATCCTGATGGTCTCCGCCTATGATCGGGATGAGGTTCTCGGACGGCTTGATCAACAAATCGTCGGACAGGTGCTGGAAAAACCGGTTAACTCATCGGCCTTGTTGGATGCGCTCAAACGGGCCGTGACCGGAGTCGATGCAGCGGCAGCTTATTCCACCGGCCGCTATTCTGAAGCCGCCGAGCAGGCAAGCGCCCCGGATTTGTCCGCATCACGTATTCTGCTGGTAGACGACGGCCCTATCAATCGTCAGATCGCCCTTGGTTTTTTGCGGGACACCGGGGCCATTGTGGAGACGGCGAACAACGGCTTGCGGGCGTTGGAAAAACTGGCGCAAACCGACTACGATCTGGTGCTGATGGATATTCAGATGCCCGAGATGGACGGTCTGACGGCTGTTCGGCAAATACGAACCCGGTTGGGAAAGCCCGAATTGCCGGTGATCGCCATGACCGCGCAGGCCATGGCCGAAGATGTCGATGCAAGCCTTCAGGCCGGCATGAACGAACATCTGACCAAGCCGATTGTCCCGGAAACCTTGTACCGTGTCCTGGCAAAATACCTGCCGGAGCAACCGCGACCGATTCGTGGCGAAGCAGCGCCGGAAGAGCCCTTCGACGAGGACATATCGTCTTCCACCGGCCCGGTGCGCACCCTCGAACAGCTGGAAACGGTTGCGGGAATCGATAGCGTTGTCGGTATCGGCAACCTCGGCAATGAGGAACTCTACCTGCCGGTCGTCAATGCTTTCATTGAGAAGTATCAGGGATTTGCCGATAAGTGTAACGCCTGGTTCGAGGCCTCGGATTGGCAGATGCTACAGTGCGAAAGTCATTCCCTGAAGTCGAATGCCGCCTATATCGGTGCACCGGAACTCTCTGTGTTGGGGGAAACCCTGGAGAAGAAGTTTGCAAGCGGTGTTATCGACCGCGATCTTGTGTTCGAGGTCTGTAGGAAATTATCCGATTTGCTGGCACAATTCGATCTCAGCGAGAAAAAAGAACAGCCGGTCGATTCACCGGTCTTTTCCAGCGAACGGCTGACGCACACGTTGGCCGCGATCCTGCCGTTACTCGAACGTTCCGATTTTGCCGTGGAGGAGCTTTTGCCGCCTTTGCGGCGGTTATGCGCCAATACGCCTTATGCCGAGGCTGTCGAGCGGATCATTGCCGATGTAAATGAGCTGGAGTACGAACGCGCCGCCGTTTTTGCGGCCGGTATGCTGGATAAACTGTCCCCGGCGGAAAAGTGATTTCCCGTATGTGCATGGATCAGCAACAGAAAATACTCATTGTTGACGATGAAAAGGTTAACCTGCGGATATTGCGCGATATTCTTCAAGCTGAGGCCGCTGTGATTCTGGCTAAGGACGGTGCTCAGGCCATCAGAAAGGCTAATGAATTTCAACCCGATTTGATTCTGCTGGATGTGATGATGCCCGACTGTAACGGTTTCGAGGTGCTCGCTAAATTGAAAAGCGATGCGGCCACCGCTTGGATCCCGGTGATTTTCGTAACCGCCTTGTCCGACGTGGAAAACGAAAAAAAAGGGTTGAAGTTGGGTGCCTGCGACTACATCTATAAACCCTTCGATGCCGAAATCGTCAAGGCCCGCATCGATCTGCATCTACAGCTGGTCAGACAGAGGAAAATGCTGGAAAAGTTGGCGAATATCGATGCCCTGACCTCCATCGCCAACCGGCGCAAATACGAAGAGGTGTTCGAAATGGAATGGCGGATCGCCCTTCGTTCAGGCAAATCGCTATCAGTCGTGATGGTCGATATCGACTGTTTTAAACAGTTTAACGACCTGTACGGTCATGCGGCCGGGGATGCCGCATTGAAACAGGTGGCCCGGACGCTCTCCGCAAACTTGAAACGACCGGGAGATTTTGTTGCCCGTTACGGTGGCGAGGAGTTTGTCGTGCTGCTCCCCGACACCGGTCTCGACGGGAGTAGGCACATCATGCAAACCTGTCGTCAGGCCATTGAAGCGCTGCGGATCGAACACGGTAACAGCCACGCGGCTCCGGTTTTGACCATTAGCGCCGGCGCGTATACGCTGGTGCCTAAAGAGCAGGACGACCGTCAGGCGGTGCTGAAACAGGCCGACGATATGCTTTACCGAGCCAAACAGCAGGGAAAGAATACTATTATCTGCAGCTGTGCCGAGGGATAATTGTCAACGTAGATTCGGGGAATTTCATAGAATGGCACTCGTTTGAGGTGTTTCCGCAAGAGATCAAAAATCTGGTCTCGACCAGCCGATTTCTCGTGACGATCCGTTAAGTCCGACAGACTCCTGGGGGGCGTTTTCACTCCGCACCGCATCTCTTCCTGTCTTTCTCTGCACTCTCATCTCCCGCTGCCCCTTGCCCTTCCGGCAGGCGACTGGCGAGGACTTTGTCGATGCGGTTGCCGTCGAGATCGACAACTTCCAGACGCCATCCCTGCCATTCCGTGACATCACCGGTGCTGGGCACTTTGTCAATCAGCCACATCATCATGCCGCTGAGGGTGTGGTAACGGCCCTTGTCCTCGTCGGGCACGGTTTTCAGTTCCAGGCGATCTTTGAGCTCCAGGATCGGAATCAGACCGTCAAGGAGCCACGAACCGTCTTGGCGTTGTATGGCCCAGACATCTTCCGGATGACGTGGCTTGAATTCTCCGGCCAGGGCTTGAAGAAGATCCTGCAGCGTGATCAGGCCGAGGATCTCGCCATACTCGTCAACGACAAACATCATCTGCACGCCTGATTCACGAAACTGTTCCAGCAGTTTCATCCCGGTCAGCGACTCCGGGACATAAACCGCGGGCAGCAGGTAACCGGCAAGGCTCTCGATGCTCTCGCCCTGCAGATGATGCTTGAGCAGACGTTTGGCCGTGATCACTCCGCGCAACTGTTTCAACCCGCCCCGGCAAACCGGGAAGCGTGAATGGTCACAGGCAATGAGCTTCTCCAGACTTTCATCCAGGGGCTGTTCAAGGTCAAGGTGTACGATGTCACTACGCGGTGTCATCAGACCGGCGATCTGGCGATCATCAAGGCGGAATACGTTGCGCACCATCTCGTGTTCCTGCCTTTCGATCACCCCCTCCTGTGAGCCCTCGATCAACATGGCATGAATATCCTCTTCCGTCAGGTTGGCGCCGGCCAGTTCCTTTTTACCCAGCAGTCGCAACAGGCCATCCGTGGTGATGGACAGCAGATAAACAAACGGTCGTGACAGTCGGTCGAGCAAGGCAATGGGACGGGCGATCAGTTGGGCGATCCCTTCGGCATTGCACTGGGCGATCCGTTTGGGCACCAGCTCGCCGACGACAATGGACAAAAAAGTGATGCTGACAACAACAAGGGTGGTGGCTCCGGCGGAACTCGTTTGCGCGCTTAGCCCCAGCCCGGTGAGAAATTGCGCCAGAGGTCCGGCCAAGGCGGCTTCGCCGACAATGCCGTTGAGAATGCCGATGGCGGTGATTCCAATCTGTACCGTGGAGAGAAAGCGCGTCGGTTCCTCACCGAGACGCATGGCAATCTCCGCTGCATGGCTGCCTTCGTCAGCTAGGCGCTGCAGGCGGCTTTTGCGTGCCGTCACCAACGCCATTTCCGACATGGCAAAGGCTCCGTTGAGCAAAATCAAGACAATGAGTAAAACCAGGTTCACGGAACTTCTCCCTGTTAAGACGGTTGTTGGACGGATTTTTTATGCCGAAGCAATGACGCAGAGCACCTGAGTTTATGGCTGATGGTTTCGCGTGCCTTGTTTTGCCACCTCTGCCATGGCCTGCTTCACCGCTTCAGGGTTGCCCAGATAGTCATGTTTTATGGGCTGCAGTGATTCATCCAGCTCATAGATGAGTGGTTGACCCGTGGGGATGTTGAGGTGAGCGATCTCGTCATCCGGGATTTTTTCCAGATGCTTAATCAAGGCGCGCAAGCTGTTGCCGTGGGCAACAATCAGGATGTTTTTCTTCTGGCGGATGTTCGGGATAATGCTCTCTTCCCACAACGGCAGGAAGCGGGCAACGGTCTCTTTAAGACATTCCGTGGTCGGCAGTTGGTCGTTGTTCAGGTGGCGGTAGCGGCGGTCATGGCCGGGATAACGCGGATCTGAGCGGTGCAGCGCCGGTGGCCGGGTGTCAAAACTCCTGCGCCAGATCAGCACTTGTTTTTCGCCATGCTGTTGCGCGGTTTCCGCTTTGTTGAGGCCTTGCAGCGCGCCGTAATGCCGTTCATTGAGGCGCCAGTCCCGCTGCACCGGAATCCACATCAAATCCATCTCATCGAGAACAATCCATAGCGTGCGAATCGCCCGTTTCAGCACCGAGGTATAGGCAAGATCAAAGCTGAATCCCTCTTGCTTGAGCAGCTTTCCCGCCTCTCTGGCCTCGCGTTTTCCCTGCTCGGTTAAGTCAATATCCGTCCAGCCGGTAAAGCGGTTTTCCTGGTTCCACAGGCTTTGGCCATGGCGTAGCAAGACGAGTTTGTACATTGTTCTCGCTCCTTTAGCATTGACGGTGCACTGAGATGTCGCCGGCGATTGATGTCACTTGGTGCACCATGGCATCACTATAACCACTGCGGACTTCTTGTCGAGACTGAAAAAGTTTTAAATCGTAATGACCTCTTTTTATTGGAAAACCTTTATGGCGCAATGGCTTTTTTAGCGGATGGCCTTGCGCTATCGGCACCTCTGGCTATATTGATATTGGTAAAAATTCATTTTAATTTGTTATGTCAACAAGGAGGGACAAACCATGGACGGCTATTTTTCCGACACGGCACTCATCAAAAACCCGCCCGTTAAACGGGCGGCCTATTCCGACCGCACCGCCTGGTTGCTGGCGGAGATTTCACGGCTGGTTTACGAACCGCTGCCCTGTGAAGAATCCAGCGCCGGATTAATCCCCGCGATTCGTGACGCCATTGCCAAGGGCGAAGCAGACAATGTGCTGGAGGCTTTGATCAGCCGGGCCCGCTCGCAGGGCATTCAACCGAATAATGTTGTTGTGGAAACCCTGAAAAAAGCCAAATTTGATTTGGTCGAGTGTTTTGCTGAAAACGGTACGGAAGCCATGCTGGTGCAGCTGCACAAGCATAAAGATTTTTCCGGAATGCTGGTGCTCGTCTTTCGCGGGACCCAACCCAACATCAAGGATGTGCTCACCGATATTAAAGCGGATCTGGTCAATGCCGACGCGTGTAATGGTCGGGTGCATCGTGGCTTTCAGGACGCATTTAAACCGCTGCAGAAGCGTATTGCCGATGCTCTCGATCAGCATCAAGGGCTCCCCTTGTATATCACCGGCCATTCTCTGGGCGGCGCGTTGGCCTTGCTGGCGACCCGTTTGCTGTGCAACGATTCCATCGGCGCCTGTTATACCTTCGGTTGTCCGCGTGTGGCCGATGATGAATTTTTTAAAGGCATCAAGACGCCGGTCTACCGGGTGGTCAATGCGGCGGATGGCGTGGCCAAGGTGCCTTTCGGTTACGGGTTCTCCTTTGCGCTTGGTTTGTTGCGCGTTATTCCCATCAACGGTACTTTTCAGGTGGCGGAATGGCTGCGCAAATACTTTCTCGGTTATACCCACTACGGCACCCTGGTGTTCCTTTCCGATGCGGCCAATGTCAAAGATGACCAAGGCTTTGATTTTAAAGACCTGCAGGTGAAAAACAGTCCGAATATTTTCTGGCGTGTTTCCATTGTTCTTCCCCGACTGATCGCCACACGGTTCAAGGCTGCGGCGAGTGATCACGCCATCCGTGATTATTCGGCCAAGTTGCTCGCTTATGCACAGCGGCGTAATCAGTGAACCATTATGCACTGAAGGTGCATAGTTTCCTGTTGGGATCTTAAATTCTTGTCATCCTCGCGCAGGCGAGGATGACGTCAAAAGAAAAGTTGCATCTGAAACTTGGACTGAAGTCTAGCGAGCTGAACAATAACCAGTGCTCTGTTGAATGATTTTGAATTGAATGGGAGAGGAAATCATGGCCAATCTGATTTTTTGTTTTGACGGTACCTGCAATGATGCCGAAGACGCCGCTCAAGGAGAAACGCCCAGTGGCGGCACCGAAGACAACAACATCACCAACGTTCTGAAACTCCACCTGCTGCTCGGTGGTGATTTACGGGATGGACAGCACCATTTTGATGATCAGCTGAGTCTTTACTATTCCGGCGTCGGCACCTACGGGCGCAAGATCAAGCGCATTTTTAATGCCGCTCTGGCTTTGACCGATGTCGGGCGTATTATCAAAAATGCCAAAGAAGATCTCCGGGAGCACTATCATCAGGGCGATAAAGTGTTTGTGTTCGGCTTCAGCCGTGGGGCCGCCATTGCTCGTCGATTTTGCTCAGTGATCAGTCACGATGCGGAGTTCACCAACGTCAGAATCGCCCTGCTTGGTGTGTTTGATACGGTCGCCTCCTTCGGCATGCCTGATTTGAGCGCGGAACGGCGACCCAATTCCGATGTGTTGTTTGAAGATTGCACCATTGCCCCCAATATCGACCAGGCCCTGCATCTGGTCAGCATCAATGACCGCCGCAAAGCCTTTCAACCGACGTTGATGAATGATGAAAACAGAGTGACGGAAGTGTGGTTTTCCGGGGCCCATTCCGATGTCGGCGGTGGTTATCGCCGTGACGGACTTTCCGATATCACCCTGCAGTTTTTGCTCGACGAAATCGAATGCAGAGATCTGGGCTTGAAAAAGCTGGCCGCCAGCCAGATTCACTTCGACACGCTGACGGATGGTGAGGACAAAGCGGACATTCAACTCGACGATGTGCTGATTGAGCCCAATGCCTTTGGCGTCAATCATGAGCAGACACGCTTGTGGCCCATCTCCATGTTTACCCTGTATGATCGCCATATTACTCGCATCAAAAACGATCAGGTGGTCGCTGAGCCCCGTCCCGTCGTCCACTATACCGTGGCCGAGCGGATATACGGCGATAACGAATACCGTCCCGTAGGGCTGCGGCGGCCCCATACCATCCTCAATGTCGATGGCAGCCTGAGTGACTTTGACAACCTCGCCCACCATCTCGAAGTTGGCATGCGGCCCCTGGCCCCTCTCAAGGTGGGGGCGCCGGCCACGGTTCCGGTCTTTGCCCACCAACTTTACAATCGCACCGGCCTGCTGTTGGAAAAAGGCAAACGCTACCAGTTTACCGTGGCGACAGACCGCACCTGGCGCGATGCTTCCATCGAGTGCGACGGCGATGGTTGGGACCGCGATCATCCCGACATCCGCTGGTTTAAAGATGTCGGCGTGGCCGTGATGGAGCCGTTTCGGCGTTTCCCCGAGGCGAAATGGTTCGCCCTCATCGGTGCGGTTGACGATAACGACGACGAACTGTTTGTCATCGGTCAGGCCGGTACACAATACACCCCGGCAAACAGCGGCGAATTCTGTCCGTTTGCCAATGATCTGAAGCGGATGTACGGCAATAATGATGGATTTTTGTATGTGACGGTGGAACGATTGGATTGAAGAATAATTCCCCGCCCTTGTCGTGATGCGAGGGTGGGGAACTCCCTCGTTTTCTCCAAGAAAGATAGACTGTCGAAATGTTTTACATCTACTGTATTGTCTTGATTGTATGTGCCTAAGTTTTCGGATTTTTTCGTGTATTTCCCACGGAATGATTTATGCAGTTATTAGTTCTAGCGGGCTGTTAGGCTTGTGTGCTCTTGAAAAAGCGCCCTCCCCATTTTCAATACGAGTGGCGGGTTTTGTTTTAAGAGGGAATCGGGTGGCACTCTGACGTGCTGTTTTAGGAACGAGGAAGGGAGGATGAGATGGAAAACAAATTTAGGTTAGGGGCGAGACGGATTATTTTGTTTTTGTTTATCTTTTTCGTTTTTTTTCCTTTAGTAGCATCCTCAGCTGTTTTAACCGAAGCACAAATGGATTTTAATTGGTTAACAACAGGTGGCCTCACCTCCGCAGCCTCTGGAAGTGTTCAATTTAGACATAATTATCTTTATACGGATGTTTCTGCCGACACGGAAACTTTTAATGCCTGGTACGGTTCCGTTTCGGTGCCAGGTACCAGAGAGATGAATACAAGTTCAACCGAAGGACCAAATTATGCCAATAGTAAAGTGGTTGTTGACACTGCAAATGAGGGGACTGGCAACCAGGGGTCTCTCGCTTTTTCATCTTATGCGGATTTAAATCCGAGTGGACAATATTCGACCGCTGGTAATGGCTACGGTATCTGGAATCTCGATGTCTCTTTTTCTGCGGGCTCTGAAGGTTTTGAAAATCAGCCTGATTGGACTTTGAACATTGACCTTGACACGTGGTTTAACTCGGCCATGGACGGTAGCCATACATCGCAGGAAAGCATTAGTCAGTTTACGCTCAGAGCGTACTATTATTTGTATGGTGAAACGACTGCTGTACGAGTTTATGACACGATAAGTCTTCTGAATTTAGTGGAGTGGGTCTATGAAACGACAGATGTGCCACTGGAAAGTCAGAATTCCTGGACTCTTTATCTGAACCCCTATGACAGTCTCTTCAGCTTTGATGTTGATATCGAGTCATTAGAGTTCACCCCTCTACGTGGTAAGGTCGGTCTTGATTTGGAAATGGGAACAACATCACGTATTTATGAAGAAAATCCTCAAGATGCCCCCGCTCCGGTTCCTGAGCCATCAACCGTTTTGCTCTTGGGTAGTGGTGTTATTGTCCTTGTCTGCTACGGCAGAAAACGGAATCCATCAACAGGGCGGGAATCTTGAGTAATTTTTTGAAAAGGGAGAGCAGCGAACTATCACGATGATTCAGGTTTGACGGTGGGGAAATACAGATTTTTGGACGATGCTATCGATCAAAGACAAAATTCCAAGGAGGTGTGTTATGCGTGTTATTTCTTTTCTTTTGAGTTTGTTCGTTGTTTTGCTAATCAGCACTCCTTGTTTTGCCCTGTCTTCCACTCACATTGACGCTCTTGCGAGTGTCTCCGCCCCATATCCCAATACGGATACAGATCACCTTACTATCGAAAATGCGTCAACAGGAAGTGCTGCTGTTTCTGTCGCTGCTTTTGTTGAACAAGCTGATACACGGTACAAAGTGCAGGACGACGAATCAACGGTTAATGCAAGTTTTGATCTGACGCGAGGAGAAGTGAAGTTCGACCTCTATGCAACAGGCTATGGTGCATACTCCTTTCTGAATATAACTCTTTATGACGAAATATTTCCCCAGTGGGAAGTTGGGACTCCAGGTGATCTTCCGATAGAGGTGACGCTCAGCTGGAGCATGGAAGGGATTTACGAAATCAGTAGCGGCAGTCTGAGGAACTTTACCCTGCAAACTGGGGCTGTTGCCAACCTGGATACAACTCATCCTTATGATTTCGACTTTACACCCTACCCCAGTTCGACAAATCTGGCCGATGGTTCAGAAACGTGGACGACGACGATTTTGTTTGATCCATCCGTTAATAGCCATATCGGCTTCCAACTTTATGTTAATGCCACACTCGACACGTATACGACGCAGTGGGCGAGCGCGGATTTCTCACATACCGGGTTATTTGATATTCAGTTATCCGAAGGAGCGATTTTTACATCGTCTTCCGGTCTGTTATTAACCAACATAGATGATGAAGGACAGGGCAATAATCCCGTTCCCGAGCCCTCGACTTTTTTTCTTTTTAGCAGTGGTTTGGTGGGGCTAGGGTTCTATGCAGGTAAACGGAAGAAGGCATAAGTTTTTTTGATACGATAAAAATGAGAGATATGCTAAGCGGGGCAGAAATGCCCCGTTTTTTATGGTGCGACCGGCAGGACGCGCCACCCCCCCCCATTTTGCTGTGGTGGACCATGGTGACTTGGAGGTGAAAGACCTCTCTTCTATCCCCCAGAGGATCAAAATCCCAAGGACGACAACCTCGGTATCCACTGCGCGTAATCCGCATAAGTCAGCACCGAGTGCCAGTGCCCAGTCGCCATTCCTAAACCTATCCCCGTAACGTAAATTCCCATGGCCACTACCGGCAACACCCACTTCGGCGTATTTGTCAGTTTAGGCGGTCCCATGTGCAGGGAATGGTGTGGGCAGGATTCGACACAGCTCAGGCAGCCGGTACATTCCGGGCTGTGGATGGTTTTCTTGATATCGACCGGCAACAGTGACGGGCAGGCTTTGGCGCATTTGCCGCAGGAGGTACAGGTGTCGATGCGACGGCGGATTTTCAGCGGGCTGAGCATGCTAATTAGGCCAAGCAAGGCGCCATAGGGGCACAGGTAACGGCACCAGGCGTTTTTAAACAGCAGGGAGAAACCGACGAGCACGATGATCACGGCAATGGTGTCGAAGCTGGGATCGGTGAAGAAGTGGAGCATTTTGACATCGCTCATGGCCCAGTATGGTGAGCCGAGAAAGCCGCCCAAGGCGCGTGACGGCATGTCGAGCAGGATCAGTTTGGCGAAGAACAGCAGCAACAGATATTTGACACTGCGCAACACCAGGTCGAGCCAGCGCCACAGGCGGAAGTTTTCGCCAAAGACAGCCTGACCGAGTTTCCAGGTGAGTTCGGACAAGGTGCCGACCGGGCACAGCCAGGAGCAGAATGATTTCTTGGCCAACAGACTCATGGCGATAAAGGTAACGAACAAAACCACGGCAGCCGGGTGAACCGGGTGGATGGTGCCGGTCATGGCCCAGAACTTGGTGCCGGCCAGGGCGCCGATGGGCAGGAAGCCTTCAACTCCCGGTGGGCGATTGACGAATGCGCCTTGGCCGCCACTGGTGAAATGATAAACGAAGCGGCCGAATTGAACGCCGATAAACAGAATCCAGGCGAAAAAAGCCCATTGAACCGTTAAGCGCCAGAAGCGCACGGTGGTCAGTTGGGGCGTAACTTTCATGAGGTGTCTCCAGGGGGGCAAATATATGCTGATGCCGGCTATCCTAGCACCCGTTGCGAACGGAAAAAACCGTCATTCGCACAGTGGAGACATGCTAGGGGCGTTCTCATTGTTCTGATTGAGAAGGCCCCTTAACTCAACGAAGTTTCTTGGGCGTGATCTTGACTTGAGTCATGCCGCTGCCGGTGGTGACCTCCTGCCAGGTGCGGCAGGGGAATTCGATAATATACACGGAGCAGGTCGGCAGGCTGTCTATCATCTCTCCGGTCAGGGCGTTGATCAGGTCGAGCATGCCGGGATTGTGGCCGACGAGAGCAAGATGGTCAATGCGGTCGTCGAGGGTGTTGATGAACCCGAGAAGCTCTGAGGCTTCGGCGAGGTAGAGTTTCTTCTTTTTATTCAGACTGCTGAGGCTGAGCTTGGCGGTGCTGGCAATAATCTTGGCGGTCATCATGGCGCGCAGGGCATTGCTGGTCCAGAAAGCGTTAGGGCGCCAATGCTGTTCTTTGAGCCACTGGCCGACGCGGGCAGCATCTTTTTCACCGCGGCGGGTCAACGGGCGTTCTATGTCGTCAAGCTCGCCGTCGTCCCAACTGGATTTGGCGTGTCGGATCAGAGTGAGTTTTTTAGTTGTGGTGGCCATCAGCGTTTCTCCCAGCTTGAATAGGGTGTGACACTGAGGCTGGCATTGAAATAGCGGGGATCTTCAGTGACTTCGATCCCGAGCCAGTCCGGGTGTTGGAAGGTCTGACCTTCTGATTCGAGTTCGAGCTCTGCCACGACCAGGCCCTGATTTTCACCGAGAAATTCATCAACTTCCCAAGTCAGACCATCGATGTGGATCAGGTAGCGCCATTTTTCGATGAGCGGACGCTGGCACAGGTTGTCGAGCATGTCCTGACCGTCTTCTACGGGAATGGCGTATTCGAATTCACTACGGGTGGCACCGACGGTGGCGCCTTTGATGGTCAACCAGGCATTGTCATCGGCAACGCGAACCCGCACGGAGCGACCGGGCAGGGTGGACAGGTACCCTTGACTGAAGCGAATGCGCGATGTCGCAAGTTCACGCCAGTCTTCACCAACAACAAGAAATTTACGTTCAATTTCGACAGCCACGTTTTTCTCCTAGGAATCAACGGGATGGATGGTGTTCTGCAGGTGGTCGATAAGGGCCATCTGTGAGCGAATAATCGGCTGTTTCTTGGTGCGTTTACGGAACTGGTTTTTCATCTGGGCGTCCCACACCCGTGCTTTGCAGTTGTCCTTCCATTGCAGGTCAAAACAGTCACGCAGCTGCTGACAGAGCTGCGGATCATAGATCGGTGCCGCCACTTCGACGCGCCGGTCAAAGTTGCGCGGCAGCCAGTCGCCTGAGGAGATAAAGTACTTCGGCTCGCCGCCGTTGCAAAAGATAAAAAAGCGCGAGTGTTCGAGAAACCGGTCGACAATACTGATCGCCTCAATATTTTCACTGTATTTTTCAATGCCGGCGACCAGTGAAAACATGCTGCGGGCGATAATGCGGATTTTAACACCGGCATTGCTGGCTTTGTACAGCAGCTTGGCCATGTCCTGATCGGAGAGGTTGTTGATCTTGATATCGATCCACGCCGGTTTGCCCGCCTTGGCCTGACGGATTTCAGCATTGATCAGACGGCGCAGTTTGTTGCGGGTCTGAAACGGTGAAACCACCAGGTGACGAAAGATGGGGATGCGGTATTTGTTGGAGAAAAATTCGAAGACCTTATGCACTTCGCCGGTGAGCTGGGAATTGGAGGTCATCAGCATGTGGTCGGTGTATAGCTTGGCCGTGCCTTCGTGAAAATTTCCGGTGCCGATACAGGCGTAGCGTACCTTCTTATTGCCTTCATGGCGGGTAATCAGACACAGCTTGGCGTGGACCTTGAGGCCGGGCAGGCCGTGAACCACCTGCACGCCGTCTTCACGCAACAGGCTCGACCACGACAAGTTGGCTTCTTCATCAAAGCGGGCCTGCAGCTCAACGACGACAAACACTTTTTTGCCGTTTTGGGCGGCATTGACCAGAGCGTTGACGATCTGGCTGTTCTTGGCTAACCGATAGACGGTCATGCGGATGGTGGTCACACGGGGATCGATGGCCGCCTCACGCAACAAATCGATCATGTGACTGAAGTCGTGATAAGGGAAGTAGAGCAACACCTCTCGCTGTTTGATCTGATCCATCAAGGAGCGGTTGGGCAGCAACCAGGGATGGCTCTGCGGCTCAAAATTTCCTGGATAATAGGCATCGGGACGGTTGAGTTTGGGGAAGCCGATAAAATCCTTGAAATTGTGATAGCGCCCACCCGGAATACAGGTGTTGATATCGGCAATGTCGAGGTTTTTGCGCAGTTGTTCGAGGCAGGCCTCGGGCATGCTGCGGTCATAGAGAAAACGAACCGGAATTCCGGACTTGCGTCGGGTCAGACCATCCTGAATTTTTTGCGGAAACGTTTTGAACAGCTCGTCGTCAACATCCAGCTCTGAGTCGCGGGTCATTTTGACGGTATAGGCGGTGAAGCTGTCATAGTCGAAGTAACAGAAGATATCAGCCAAGCCAAGGCGGATAATATCGTCAAGAAGAATGATTTCCACCGTGCCGTTGCCGGCCGGAAGCTGGAGAAAACGCGACACCTTGTCTGCCGGAACCTGAATCAAGGCGTAATCCGTAGTGTCGCTGGTGCTGTTATGCAGGGTGACGGCCAGATAGATCAGGTGGTCTTTGACGAACGGTTCGGTCTTGCGTTTAAGCATCAGGGGCACAAGGAACGGGCGGACGTTGTCATGGAAATAGTCCATGACATACGCTTTTTGTTCCTCACTGAGCTGGGTTTCGTCGCGCATAAACACATGCTCGGCGGCCAATTGCCCGAGAATTTCATCGTACAGCACTTCGAAGGCGTCGGTTTGTTCCAGAACCATGGTCTGGATTTCGTCGAGAATTTTTTTAGGATCCTGACCAATTAAGGTAATGGCTTTTTTGCGGATTTTCAGCAGCCGGTGCAGAGTGGCCACGCGCACGCGAAAAAATTCATCAAGGTTGGAGGAGAAGATACCGAGAAATTTGAGACGTTCCAGCAATGGCACCTGGGGGTCCGCCGCTTCCTGCAAGACCCGGGCATTGAAGAGTAACCAGCTGATCTCTTTACTGATAAACGGTTGATTTGTCACCGATGTCCCCATGTCATTGTACGTGTTTCATTTGATAGAGCCCCTCGCATCAAGAGAGGGGCTCATAATATTGCATTTATGTTAGGAAAAAGTGAGCATTGGGCGGCAAGAGATTAATTGTATCACACAAACAGGCAGTTCGGATGGTGCTGCGTATTAAAGAACACGACTCCAAGTGTAGCTGATTCCGGTCGTGTTGCATCCGCTGAGGGCTATATTTTGCCGAAAATATACAGTCGATTGGGTTCGCTGCACACATAAAGGCGTCCCTGTGCGTCAAAAGTGAGTCCTTCCGGTTGTTCAATGTCATGATCAAGACCGGCGCGGCCACGTTCCAGCCACAGCCGGGAACGTTCACGTCCCAGGGCATCCACTTCAACAATGCTGCGCGATTCATCACTGAGAATCAACAGATTGTCGGTGCTCTGATGCAGGTAAAGATCAGACAGATCGTGGAGACCCAGAGCCTGACGCTGGGCGTCCCAGGGCGTGTCGATGGTGAGGGATTCGTTTTGGGCGTGCGGCAAGGCTACGCGATAAACGCGGCGTGGATTTTTTTCTTTGACGACAAAGAACTGTTGGTTGCGGTGATCCCAGGTGATTCCTTCCAGCCCTTTATTCTGCGCCGGTTGCGGGTCGATTTCAACATGACGGCACTGGGCGTAATTGATGCAGGTGGTTTGCGGTTGAATGGTCACAAAAACAATGCGGCGACGGCGTTCCTCCACAAGGGCGAAACGGTCTTCCTGCAACCAGGTAATCCCTTCCGTGTCCTCAAAACCGCGCAGTTCAATCCGACGCTGCAGCTGTCCTGAACGGTCGAGTTCGAGCAGGACGGTGGGACCATTGAGGACCACAAACAGACGGTCGCTACCGGGATGGTAGGTGATGCCCGAAGCATTGTGTATGGTGGGGCCGAGGTCAATGGGGGGCGCGACAAGCTGGTAGTGCTCCAGACCGAGGTTGGGGCCGGTGACTTGTTCAGGAGGGTCGGTGAGAGTCAGGCAGGCCTGGCAGCCAAGCAACAGGATTGCTGTGGCGGCAATGCCCCGACTGCCGCTGTGACGGTAAAACCGGATGAAGGGGCGTAGCGGGGCAAGAGCGCAGTGGAGCAACGGATGAGCCAGGCTGAGCAGCGATAGAATGGTTTGAGCGTTAGGAGTATTCTTTTCCATCGTGGCAGGCTGCCTGAATTGCGTCAGCCTGCCGTAAGCCTTGTATGAGCAGGATGTTAAAAAAGTCATCTCCAGCGACTTTTTAATCACGCACGCCGAAAATGCGGTTTTCGGCGTGCCCCAAATCAAGGGCTTGAAAAAACTGCCTTGATTTGGGGCGCCCGGCCATGGGCTCCACAGCCTGTCAGGAGGCGGTGAAATCGTTGTCCGGATACAGCAGCCGGCATTTCAGGCGAAACACCTGCTCCAACATCAGCGGAATGCTGGCATTCAATCGATGATCATCATCCACCTCAATCAGCGGTGCACCAAAACGCCGTGAACTGTCGATGGGTACCACGTCATCCTGGCGGCCATGGATAATCACGGTCGGCGGAAGACTCGCGGCTTTGAGCCCTGCCGCGTGCTCCGTGTGCAATGCCGGAGCACAGAGGACCAGTGCGGCGATCCGCGGCTCCACCTGTTGCAGCAGCAGGGCCATGAGCCCACCGGCACTGGAACCGACGACGATGAACGGGCCGGGTTCATCGCGCAGGGTGTCGCGGATGATGGTCAGACGCTGCTGAGGATCAAACACCCCTTCGCAATCCGGAGATATGACCTCGCCAAACATGGCTTTAAGGGCCTGATACTTACTGCCGTGCGGCCCGGTTTCCAGACCATGTAAAAAAACAAGTTGCATGATTTCACCTCCTTGGCGTGAAAAACAGCGCACCAACTTGACAAGCGGCCATACGGTGATAGTTTAATATTAAACTATTCGATATGGAGTTAGTTATGCCGACCGCTTTTCAAGGAACAGAACAGGAACAACGTGCTCTGAATGCCTTTATCAAATTGCTGCGTGCTGCTGAATCGGTCTCCTCATTTTTGCAGGATGGTCGCATCAGGGCCGGGTTGTCCATCAGCCAATTCGGCGTGTTGGAAGCCCTGTATCATCTTGGTCCCCTGTGCCAGAAAGAGCTGGGACAGAAAATTCTCAAAAGCAGCGGCAATATTACCACAGTGATCGATAATCTGGAAAAACGTCACCTCGTTGAGCGGCGACGTCTGGAAACCGATCGCCGCTATTTTCTGGTTCATCTGACCGATGAGGGCCGTCAATTGATCTCCGGGGTGTTTCCCGAACATGTCCAGCGCATCGTCGAGCGGTTCAGTGTCCTGAGTGAGGATGAGCAGGAGCAGCTGGCCCTGTTATGTAAAAAGGTTGGTGTGATGGCTGAACCTGAATCTGAGATAAGGAGTTCGTCATGAAAAAAATAATGGTGTTACTGTTGATGTTTTTTGTGGTGCTCGTCACCGGTGCCTCCGCCAGTGAGTGGACCATCGATCCGGATCATTCCAATGCCCAGTTTCGCGTCGACCATTTGATGATCAGTGAAGTGGCCGGCATGTTTCCGACAATTAACGGCACGCTGACGTTGAATGACGACACAATGAGCGATTCTTCCATTGAGGTGACTGTGGCGGTTGCGTCACTCGATAGCGGCGTGACCAAGCGCGATGAGCATCTGCTCAGTGGAGATTTTTTCGATGTTGCCAACTACCCGACCATGACGTTTGTCTCGACAAAAATTGACACCACCGAGCAAGGCTTGACTCTTTACGGCAACCTGACCATTCGCGGCCATAGTCAGCCGGTTGTTTTTGCCGTGACCGGGCCGACCCAGGCCATCCGCGATCCGTGGGGTCTGACGCGCATGGGTGCTTCGGCAACCACCACCATCAACCGCAGAGATTTCGGTATGGTCTGGAATCAGACTCTGGACAACGGCGGTGCCATGATCGGTAATGAGGTGGAACTGCAGATTGACATGGAGTTGATTCGCCAGTAACCGCCGATCACTTAAGCGTCTTGCAAAAACGCACTTAAACGATTCACTCGCAAAGGAGATTTATCATGGCAACCAAAATACAAATTGTTTTTTACAGCACCTATGGGCATGTCTATGAAATGGCCAAGGCGGTCGCCGAAGGCGCCGCTGCCGTTGAAGATACCGAGGTCACTGTGTACCGCGTACCTGAACTGATGGATGAGGCGACGGTGGCACGCATCGGTGCCGCAGAAACGCAGAAGGCGTTTGCCGAGATTCCTGTGGCCACGCCCGATGCGCTGGCGGATGCCGATGCCATCATTTTTGGTACACCGACCCGGTTCGGCAACATGGCGGCGCAGATGCGCAACTTTCTCGACCAGACCGGCGGCCTGTGGGCTAAAGGCGCTCTGATCGGCAAAGTGGGTAGCGTTTTTGCCTCCACCGGCACCCAACACGGCGGTCAGGAAACCACCCTCACCAGTTTCCATACCACGCTGTTTCACCACGGGATGGTCGTTGTCGGCGTACCCTATTCGGAACCGGCCCTGGTAAATATGGATGAAATTACCGGAGGCTCGCCCTATGGTGCGACGACCCTGGCCGGCCCGGATGGTTCGCGACAACCGTCGGAAAACGAACTGAAAATTGCCCGTTTCCAAGGTGAGCATGTGGCACAGATTGCCAAGAAACTGGCGCAATAACGCATCCAATCAAAGAGTTCCGTCACGCTGTGTGCCCAGGTTGTTGAAACCCCTCCGTTTCACGATCATGGGCACACGTGTTTCAGGGGGGACTTTTCAGGATGATCGCGGGTCGCGTTGCAGCAGGAGGGTCGCCAGGCTGCACAGGGCAATGCCGGGCAGGACAATGGGGGGAATGGTGACACCCTCGACCCACCACAGTAACAGCGCAATGGCCGCGGGATTGAGGTAAATGTAGGCCATGACCCGGCGAGGTCCGAGCACTACGGTACTGCGCTGATAGAGGTAGACGGTGAATAATGTTGAGCCGACGACAAGGTAACTCATTGCCGCCAGATGTTCGCTGTGGATTTTCTGCCAGTTCAGCGGGTAGCCCAGAACGAGCAGGGCAATGCCCATCCAGATCGCTCCCATGAATAAAATGCAGAACACCAGTACCGGCATCGGGTCTGTGCGACGATAAAGCAGTTTCATACTCAGGGAATAGCCGCAGATCAGCAGGGAACCACCTAGAAACAGCCAGTCTCCCTGGTTGAGGTTGAACGCCATCAGACGATCAATGTGTCCTTCGAAAATTACCCAACAGGCCGAGAGCGCTCCAAACAGATAGATGAGAAAGGTCTGGCCGCCAATGGGCTGGCGTAGAAAAACCAAGCACAGCAGGGCGGTCATAAACGGCACCAGGGTGTAGAGGGTTCCTGTGTTGAGTGAAGTGGTGGTTTTCAGGGCTTCGAACAGGCAGGCGAAAAACATCGCGTAAAAAAAACTGATCACCGTCGCCCGCGGCAGGATGGGCAGAATGCGTCGTCGCCAGTGACGCCGGGAAAGAACCAGCGGCAGCAACAGTGCGAATGAAACAACAAAGCGCATCAACGTCAGGGAAAATGGGTTGATCACCCCGGCCAGTCGGGCCGAAGCGAGAAATGATCCGGCGATCAGAAAGGTGGCCAGCAGAACCATCAGATGTGATTTGGCGATGTCGTTCACAGAGTGTCCCGGTTGGGGTGAAAAGGCCCATGCCAGAGGATGCCACGTTGTTGTGGTTTTGTCTAATAACTTAGGGGAAGATCGGGCGTCATGAGGCGGCAATGGCAGCCAGTGGGCAGGTCTGGTCCTGCAGATTGGTTTTCAAACGGACAATCTCATCGGCATGGACCGGCATGCTGTAGAGGAAGCCTTGAATCTCATCGCAGTTCTGCTCTTTGAGAAAGGCCATCTGACCAAGGGTTTCCACACCTTCGGCAATGACGGTCAGATGGAGGGATTTGCCCATTTCGATAATCGATGACGTAATGGTGGCGTAGCGTTCGCTCTGCTCGATATCCTTGATAAAGGAGCGATCGATTTTCAGTGAATGCACCGGGAACCGTTTGAGATAGGCCAGAGATGAGTAGCCGGTGCCGAAATCATCGATGGCCAGGTGTATGCCGAGATTTCTCAGTTTTTTCAACGTGGCAATCGCGGCTGTCGGGCTTTGCATCAACACCGATTCGGTGATCTCGATTTCCAGCCATTGTGGATCAAGCTGGGTTTCATCAAGCAGATCCGTCAGCTGGGTGATGAAATCGCTGCTTTGCAGCTGATGGCCGGAGACGTTGACCGCGACACGGATCGGCAGCAGCCCTTGCTGCTGCCAGGCATGGACCTGCAGGCAGGCCTGACGCAGAACCCACAGGGTTAATTCGCCGATCATGCCCGATTCCTCGGCCATGGGGATAAAATCATTCGGCGACACTTGGCCGAGGGTGGGGTGGCTCCAACGCAACAGAGCTTCCACGGAGTGAAATTCGGCGTCGCCCAGATTGACCTTGGGCTGGTAGCAAAGCTGCAGCTCCTCACGCACCAGCGCATTGTGCAAGCCGTTGATCATTTCCAGGCGATTCTTGATGTCTTCATCCATTTCAGGGGCATAGAACTGATGTTTATTGCCACCGTGGGCCCGGACGTAATAGCGGGCACTGTTGGCTTTTTTAAGCAAGGTTTCAACACTCAGTGCATCGTTGGGATAAAGGCTGAGGCCGGCACTGAAGGTGACGAACATCTCCTGATCCGCGATCACCATCGGTTGGCTGAGCTTTTTGCGCAGTTTGGTCATCACCTGGTCGATCGTTTGGATGCTGTCAATATTGGTGAACGCCACAGCGAACTGATTGCCGGAGAGCCGACCGACCAGATCGGTTTCGCGCACCCCCTGGCTCAGGCGAACGCTGAATTCACGCAGCAGACTGTCACCGACTTCCGTGGACAGGGTTTCATTGATCACTTTGAGATGATCGATGGAGATCAGAGCCAGAGCCATCTGCTGTTGCAGGCGTTTGGTCTGGCGCATGGCGTCGGTTGCGCGTTCTGAAAACTCCTGACGATTGGTCAACCCGGTCAGCTGGTCAAAGTTAGACAGGTTGTAAAGGCGTTTTTCATTTTCGAGCTGGGCCGACAGGTCGCGACACACCACCCAGTGAAGTGTTGGTCCACCATCGGCGGCGGTGCTGATTCGGCAATCCACCGGCAGCTCATGGCCTGCTTCGTTGCGCAGGTGAAATACGGTTGGTTCAAAAGAGGTGCCCAGGGTGAGCAGGCATGTTTTACTGTTCCAGCGCGGCAGCTCGGCCTCGTCAAGAATCTGGTCCATGTGCAGGGGCGGGCCGGAGCAGTCAACGCCGAGGCGTTGGCGCGCCGCTTCATTGAGGTAGTGGATCCGGTTGTTCGCATCAAAGGCAAAAATCAGATCTTGGGCACTTTCGACAAAACGCTGCAACTGGTGCTCTCGCGACAGCGTCTCCTGCGATTCATCGGAGAGGGCTGAGTTGAATGAGGTGCCGATCAACGTGGCCGCACAACCGAGAAAACAGACCCACAGCCACAGCAGAATCCGGTCGATCGTCTGATGATGACCCAGGCCTTCGAGCAGGTGCAGGTTGAACTGCGGTACGTTGCCATAACTGCCGACAGTCAGCACTGCTGCGAACAGTAGTGCGCCGAGCAGACTGATGACAATCACGTCGCGTGACCGCCGCAACACAAAGGTGCCCTCAATGGCAACAAGGACATACAACGGCCATAGCCAGCTGTGCTCGGCACCGCTGAAAAAAATCAACACGCTGATCAGCACGGTATCGATGATCAACAGAAATCGGTCCCCCCAGAGAGGGGCGCAATTTGACAGGCTGAGGATGTGACGCCCGGTATTGTACAGTGTAAACAGGATCAGCCCCAGACACAGACCGGCGACATGGGTCGCATTAAGATCAGCGCCGAAGGGGATTGCCGCAACCACCAGCGCACAGCCCACCGCAACAAAAATCAGCAGTAACCAGCGGATATTGATGATAACCGCGGCACGTTTACGGCGTTTTAAATCCGTCTGTTTGCCGCTTTTAAATGGATTGTCGGGGGCGGACAATAGGGACATAGGGGTTCCCAATGACTTATTTCGGATCGAGTTATCATTGTAGACAAAAAACAAATTAAAGAGCTTTACTATACGTCTGAAATGCAGCGGGTGTCAAAAAAATTACAATTTCCCGACAAACGTTGATTTTCCTGGCGGGGATGGTTATCTGTGTAAGCAGAACGCCGAAACAACAGGAGTGAACCATGTCTGAACCGATTCATCTGATTTGCGCCGCGTGTGGCGCGATCAACCGCATTCCAGCTGAACGCATTACGGCCCAGCCGCAATGTGGCCGCTGTCACAAGTCTTTGTTTTCAGGGGCGCCGTTGACACTCGGTGAGCGCAGTTTTCAGCGCTACCTGGATAAAGACGATCTGCCGTTGCTGGTGGACTTCTGGGCACCATGGTGTGGGCCGTGCAAAGCGATGGCTCCTGAATTTGCCGGAGCGGCCGGGCAACTGGAGCCGCAATTGCGGCTGGCCAAAGTTAATACCGAAGCGGAACAGGGATTAGCTGCCCGCTACCGGATTCGTTCCATTCCAACCCTGGTGCTGTTCAAACAGGGTCAGGAGGTCAACCGTCACAGTGGCGCCATGACCGCAGCACAGATCATTCAGTGGCTAAAACCGCAACTCTAACCGTCTGTGGAGCCCATGAACAGGAGGTTGGCTGCCGACACGCGTGGCTGATACCGGTCCATGGAGCCGTCTGTATGTTGAATTGATCTGCCAGATGATCTTTCTACCTATGCCGTGCGCTTTTATCGCCTGCCACGGACCGATACCGGGGCGGACTCCCGGAGTGAGGATCGCGAGAGCTTATGACAACATCCAATCTGTTGGTGGACTGCCGCGACCAGGTCGCCCGGATCACCATTAATCGCCCCGACGCCATGAATGCCCTCAATCCACCCACGGCCGTCGAGTTGACCCAGACCATCAAAGACTTGGAATGTTCACCGGACGCCAAGGTGATTGTCCTTACCGGACAGGGGCAAAAAGCGTTTTGCGCCGGTGGTGACGTGGCGTTGATGCGCACTCTGGGGCCAGCTGAAGCGCGCAAGGTCGCTTTGACCGTGGCGGAACTGTTTCATACCATCGAAAGCTCGCCGCGGGTGGTGATTGCCGCAGTTAACGGGTATGCCCTGGGCGGTGGTTGTGAACTGGCCATGGCCTGTGATCTGCGTCTGGCCGCGGAGAAGGCCCAGCTGGGGCAACCGGAGATCAATCTGGGCATCTTTCCCGGTTGGGGGGGCACGCAACGCCTGCCGCGCCTGATTGGTGTCAGCCGGGCCAAAAAACTGATGTTTACCGGGGAACGGATCACGGCCGAGCAAGCCATGGCGTTCGGCCTGGTTGATGAGGTGGTGCCCGGCGACGAATTGCTCGAAGCGGCCCACGCCCTGGCCGTGACCATCGCGTCGAAACCGCAATCCGCCATCCGCATGATCAAACAGGCCGTTCACCAGGGCATGCAGATGGATCTCGATAAGGCGATCCAGTACGAAGCCGAATTGTTCGGCATGTGCTTCGCCACCAAGGACAAGCAGGAAGGGATGGACGCCTTTTTCGAAAAACGACCGCCGCACTGGCAAGATTGCTGATTCCTGTGATCTGAATCACGTCAGGCGGAGGGCTTTGTTTTATAATGTTAAGCTGGATTTACCTTAGAGCGTAGTTCGTTATACTTGATGCTGTTGTTGGACAGTTTGAACCGTTAACCCTGTGAACGACAATCCCCAAGGAGGAAGCAGATGCCTGAATTTGGACATCCTTTCAGTGGTTTGAAGCAGGACCGCATGTTGACGCATAGCGAGCTGGTGCGTGCGATCCGTTTTATGGTGGCCGCCGAATACGAAGCCATTCAACTCTATCAGCAGTTGGCGGAATCCACCGACAATGTGCTGGCTCAGCAGGTGCTCATCGACATTGCCGATGAGGAAAAAGTACACGCCGGAGAATTTCTCCGCCTGCTTAAAGAGCTGGAACCGCAGGAGGAGCAGTTTTATCAGGAAGGTGCCCAGGAGGTTGAAGAGGAATTTCTTAATGGCGGGGCTGCTGGAGAAGCGGCGCCACAGGCTTCAGCCGGCGGTCAGGGGCTGGGCATCGGCAGTTTAAAGAAATAGAGATTTCATGCAACAAGCCATCTCGTGCTTTTGCATGAGGCTCAGCAATCATCAATTCGGTCCGTTCTTAAGCGATCAAGAACGCCCCTCACGCGACAGGAGAAAGAATCATGGATTTATTACGTCGAGAACTCGCTCCCATCAGTCCGCAAGGGTGGAGTGAAATTGATACCATGGCCCGGGAAACCCTGGTGGCCAACCTTTCCGGACGTAAATTTATCGATATGGACGGCCCCCACGGCATCGGCCACGCCTGCGTTACACTTGGTCGTCTGGCCGTGAGCAAAGACAGCAGTGACGGCAATGTCGGTTACGGCCTTCATCAGGTCCAGCCGTTGATGGAGGCACGCGTCAATTTCAGCCTGGAAACCTGGGAGTTGGATAATCTGGAACGTGGTGCCAAAGATATTCAGCTCGATGCTCTGGTGCAGGCATGCCGTGATATTGCTCTGTTTGAGGAAAAAGCCATCTTTCAGGGCTTTGAACCGGCGGCCATTGCCGGTCTGCAGGATACGGTCAAGGGGGAGGAGATCTCCCTGTCTCTGGATATGGATGTGATTGTCGATGCCGTGTCCGAGGGGCAGACGCGCATGCTCAAGGAAGGGGTGGAAGGTGGCGCCAATCTGGTGGTCTCGCCAGCCATCTGGAAGTTCCTCGCCCGCAGCACGCCCGGCGGAACCCTGCGCTCGATCATTGAAAAACAGATCGGTGGCCAGGTGATCTATTCCGAGCTGGTCAAAGATGCCCTGCTGGTGGCCAGCCGGGGCGGCGATGTCGAGTTGACCGTCGGGCAGGATCTGTCGGTGGGCTACCACAGCCATACCGCCAGTGAAATTCATCTGTTCATCACCGAGTCGTTCACCTTCCGGGTGGTGGCGCCTGAAGCGGTCGTCGGCTTTACCCTGGTCTGATCAACGATAATCTTTACCCCATACGCCCCACAGCCCGTCTGTGGGGCGTTTTTCTATGGAGGATGGCGTGTTTGTAAGTCAAGGGATGGTGGAACAGTGGATTGAAGAGGATGTGCCGGGACTGGATCTGACCTCACATTTACTTAAGATGGCCGAGGTCGATGCCCGGATGACGTTTACAACGCGTCATGAGACCATCGTGGCCGGCGTGATGGAGGCGGCAGGGGTGTTTCAACGTCTCGGCGCCGAGGTTGAGGTGAGTGCGCGCAGCGGTCAGCGTCTGGTTGCCGACGAACCCCTGATGACGGTTACCGGCAATGCCGAGGTGTTGCATGCCGGCTGGCGGGTGGCTTTGAATCTGCTTGAATATGCTGGCGGCATTGCCACACGCACCGCCCAACTGGTGACGGAAGCGCAAAAGGAGGGAATCGCGCGGATCTGCGGCACCCGTAAGGCTTTTCCCGGTGGGCGGCGAATTTCGCAGCAGGCGTTGATTGCCGGGGGTGGCATTCCCCATCGACTTGGGCTCGGGGAAAGCGTGTTGATTTTTGCCCATCATTACGAATTGATCGGTTTTGAGCGTTTTCTCGAACGCCTTCCAGCCATCAAGGCTGCGGCCCCGGAGAAAAAAATCGGTGTCGAAGTGACCTCCCTGCAGCAGGCCAGTCAGGTTGCGGCCCGTGGTGCGGACAGCGTGCAACTGGATAAATGCAGCGCCGCGGAACTCAAAGAGATGGTGGCTGCGTTGAAAGGCGATTTTCCCGACCTGCTGGTGATTGCCGCCGGTGGTATTCATGGTGAAAATGTGCGCGCCTATGCGGCAACCGGTGTCGACCTGCTGGTGACCAGCTGGATGTATTTTGGCAAACCAGCGGATATCAGTGCAAAAATGACGCGCTGTTGAGCTATACTCTGAATCCATGACGCCACTTAAATGGAAACATGAGGAGAAGCGATGTCAAAAATGAATACCGACGCCGGAATGCCGATTGCCCTGACTCTGGAGCCCGGCACCTACTATCGTTGTACCTGTGGAAAATCACAAAACCTGCCGTTCTGTGACGGCCATCATCAGGGTGGGAAAAGCGTGCCGCTGCAGTTTGAAATCACGGAAAAGAAAAAGGTTTATTTGTGCAGTTGCGGTAAGAGCGCCAATCAGCCGTTTTGTGACGGCCATTGCGAAATCGATCTGTCGTTGTTGTAACTTCATTATGATGAAGCATTGATTGGTATAGCACCACCCGGCCATTAGTGGGAATGAACGGAGCAAGGTGGGATTGTTAGAGCTGGAGCGACTTTGCGATTTAAATAGCAATCTAACTGGTGCCAAAGCATGCGTAAATGAATTTTGGGCATTTTCCCGAATGGCGCTAGTTTAAGAGTTCTACCATGGTGAAATTCCAGATTAATTTGGCAAATATGGCATAATAAGCCATGAAGAATTCAACGCCTATATTCCCTGGATTTCACCTGCAAACATTACGACGTAAACCACGCACACCACAACAGAAACTTGCTGCTGAGTTAGCTGTATTAAAAGAAAAGTCGTTTAAGCAGGTTGGTGAAATCTTTGAACGATTTATCCCCTATAACCTGCTAAAACCTGCAAGATCCGGTGTCATGAGTCGCAGAAGGCTTTTCTCCAAAGAGAACACATTCTGGGCTTTTTTTAGCCAAGTGTTGGATTCAGACGGTGGTTGCAAAGAAGTGATTCGGAAGTTGCAGTCCTATGCTTCCATAAAGGGTAGCAAGATCCCCTCGTCGTCGACAGCTTCGTATTGTACGGCTCGCAAAAAGCTCGATGAAGACATGCTCTGTGAGATATTTGAGCATACAGCTAATCAACTTGATCAGTTCCCAGAATCCGGCCTGCTTGCAAATCGGCGCGTGATTGTTGTTGATGGAACGGGTGTGAGTATGCCGGATACCCAGGCTAATCAGCACTTATGGCCTCAGTCTTCTCTGCTCAAAGCAGGCTGCAGCTTCCCATCAGCCCGCATCTGCGCCTGCTTTTCATTGCAAAGCGGAGCGTTGCTCAGCTATGAGATTGGCAACAAAAAGACAAATGAACTGCCCCTGTTACGTAAGCAGTGGAGAACATTCAGACCCGGAGATATTTTCCTAGGAGACAAAGGATTTTGTAGCTATTTCGATATCGCCGAGTTGAGGAAACAGAAGGTGGACAGCGTTCTCACGCTGGCGCGAAGAGCACCCGTCAGGGCAACAAAATGCCTTAAAGAATTTGGGGAAAATGATCGCTTGATCACATGGGAACGACCAAAATATATGAAGAGATTATCCTACTCAAGAGAGCAGTGGGAACTCTTGCCTGATGAGCTAATGTTGCGTCAAATCAAGGTGGCGGTCCAATATCCAGGATTTAGAACGCAGAGCTTTTACATCATCACGACTTTGCTTGACCCCATAAAATACCCAGCGCAATCGATCGCGAAACTCTATTACAAGCGATGGGATGTTGAACTGTTTTTCCGTGACATAAAAACAACTATGGGCATGGATGTTTTGCGTTGCCGAACGCCTGAGATGATCCGCAAAGAGATCATGATGTATTTTATCGCCTACAACTGCATCCGCAGGTTGATGTATGAGGCGGCAGAAGAGGCCGATATTGATGTTCGCGTTGTCAGCTTTAAAGGGAGTTTACAGGCTTTACGTAGCTGGGAATCGCACCTGAATCAGGTGCAAATCAGCAAGATGGAACGCTACCGGCTCGTTAGTGATTTGTACGCTGCAATGACCAATGTCCCAATTAGGCAAAGGCCGGGCAGGAGTGAACCTCGATGTATAAAACGACGACCTAAAAATTACCAACGAATGACGGCACCAAGACACGAAATAGAGGTGATTCCTCATCGTAACCAATATCGTGCTACACAGGCTTAAACTAGCGCCATTCGGGCATTTTCCCCTATTTTTTACGGTTGATTTGGCACTTGGAAGTAGTGCTACCATTTCCTGGATGCAAACAACGAATTTAGGAGAAAAAGATGTTAGCACAAACCAGCATTCACAGGCTTCCGATCGATATCGTAATTGAAGTAAAGAAGCGTTTAAGGGCTAGATCTTCAAAGCAAATAGAAATTACTAAATGGCTAAATGATCTAGGATATGACATTTCAAACTCTTCACTTAATCGCTATGCTTTAAAACTTGAAAAAGAAGATAAGGCATTAGGAGTAGATAGAGAGCTTTTCGCGAGTAAAGATGCTGATATTATGGCTCTTTTTGAGGAATTGTCAGAGATTAGAGCAAGAGAGGCAGAAATTATTGCGCTATTGCAATCTGCAATGATCCCGACAAAAGAGAGCCAATAGTAATAACGCTTGTCGCTTATGCGAAACTCATCCGTTCATATGGCTTGGCGCCCACGTGACGTGGGCTTCCGCACGCGAGGGTGTTCAAAATTCTGTGTCAGCGTCATAGGCTGAGGTATTTTTCGAGTCGGTCTGGAAAATGGATCGTCAGCTGAGCCAGAGTCAGATTCCAGTTCTGGATGGGATGCGTCCACCGCTCGCTGGCCTTGAGTATGCCCGCATAGAGCAATTTCAGTAAACTGTTTTCGTTGGCAAATCCGCCTTTGGTTTTGGTGAGTTTGCGAAACTGCCGGTGAACCGCTTCGACGGCATTGGTCGTGTAGATCGCGGTTCTGACGTCAGCTGGATATTTGAAATAGTTGGACAACGTCGGCCATTTACTACGCCAGGACTTGATCACCATTGGATACTTGTCGCCCCATTTGGCGTCCAGTTCATCCAAGGCGATCTCGGCAGCATTGAGGGTTACAGCCTTATAGACACACTTCAAATCCGCCATAAAAGCTTTCTGGTTTTTAGAGGCCACGTACTTGATGGAATTGCGGATCTGATGAATCACGCAGTGCTGGATTTCCGTATGCGGGTAGATGGTTTCGATGGCTTCGGGAAAGCCCTTGAGTCCATCGACACAGGCGATCAAGATATCCTCCACACCACGATTGTGTAAATCGGTCAGGACGCTCAACCAGTGATGAGCGCCCTCCTGATCGGAAAGATAGAGACCGAGAAGCTCTTTCTTGCCCTCAATGTTCAGAGCCAGAATGGTGTAGACGGCCTTGCTGACATAACGGCCATTCTCCTTGATCTTGTAATGAATTGCGTCGAGCCAAAGAATCGGATAAACCGGCTCCAGATCGCGTTCACGCCATGCCTGTAGTTCGGGTAACAGCTTATCGGTTACGGCGCTGATGGTGCCGTTGGAGACAGAGATACCGTACATATCGGCAATGTGGCTACGGATGTCCTGATAGCTGGTGCCGAGAGAAAACAGCGCGATGATTTTGCGCTCCAACTCATCGGTTAACTGTGTTTGATGCTTTTTCACCAACTGCGGTTCGAATGTATTCGCGCGATCCCTGGGTGTGTCCAGCTCAAAGCTGCCGGAGACGGATTTGACTGTTTTGGAAGATGAGCCATTCTTGCGGTTTGGCGTCTCTTCCTGGTCCAAATGCGCGTCAAGCTCCGCTTGCATGGCTGCTTCGGTGAGTTGCTTGATCAATGGTGTTAAAACGCCATCTTTACCCGTGAGGTCTTTGCCTTCACGCAGAGCCTGTAAGGCGGCGTCCATATCGAAGGGGATGTTTGGCTTAGTCATATGTCATTCCTTTGCTTTTAGCAATAATACCGAAATGACACAGAATTTTGAACACTACCCCGCACGCATACTTCGGTCCCTTTTGCGTCTTCAAAAGGATGTTGCCTGCCGGGGAGAGTCCCGGCGACCTTGACCTTAAAACCTCAACGACTTTCATGATTGAGCTGCTCAAAACCGAAGGTGACATCAAACAGTTCCGCATCAATGGTGTCCTGGCGGCGACGGTGGTACGTCCGTTCCAGACCGTCGAGTTGTTCCTGAATATTCTTTTCCGCCCGCTGCATGGCCGTCAAACGACAGATGTTTTCACTGGCCAGGGATTCGGCGCACGCCTGAAAAAACGAGATAAACAAATATTCCTGCATCAATGCAGCAAAGGTTGTATTCAGGGGACCGTAAATTTCCGGTAATGCGCTGGAGGGCCAGGCGAGTTGACTGAGTTTCTCCTGCCAGGCGCGATCCAGCGGCAGTATCGTGCGCATGCGTGGATGATAGGTGGCGCCAAGATGAGGCGCATTGTAAAACACCAGAAAACCGTGTCGCTGTGGCAGCTGTCCCAGATCGGCGTTGTCGAGCTGCATGTCAATGCCCAACTCGGTGATGGAATCGACACTGGTCGGCGTGCGATAGACGTGGTCGGCCGGCCGGCCGTGAGATTCGAGTTGCCCAGCAATACGCTCGCCAACAGCAATCAGGCGGCGCGGTTTGTCTTGAGCCAGTTTTTTGACGGCAAAATCGACCAGGCTTTCATTGAATTGGCCGACCAGCCCCTGGTCTGAGCCGAAAATGAGCACCATGGTGGCCTCGGGCGCTTTTTGTTCATCTTTAAAGTGAGGCGGCAGAGCGCGCAGACAGGCACTGAGCCCCAGGTCGACGGTATGGCTGTAATGACGCAATGAGGTAACGGCTTCCTCGTATTGACTGATACTGGAGGCGGCCAACGCTTTCATGGTGCGCACCACACCGGCGAGGTCGGTGGCACTGTTGATTTTGCGTTGCAGGCCGAGCAGCGTGTCGCTCATGATGTTTCCTTCATTGTCGCCAGGGCTTTGCGCGCCTGGGTACTGATCTCCTCCATGACGCGGTCGTCAAATTGGCTTTTTCCTGTCAGTTGGTGTTGCTGTTGCTCGTCCAGTTCATTCATGGCGTCACGCACCAGCTGCTCGGCGTCAGTCATCTTTTCTTCGTCAATCGTATCAAACAGACCACTGTTGAGGGTTTGCAGTACGCCCAGCTGTTCGACGACCGAGACCGGACTGTATTGCGGCTGTTTCAGGCAGGCGCGAATGCGTCGTCCGTGGTTGATGGTCGCCAGGGTTGACTCATCAAGCCGGGTGCCGAACCGGGCAAAGGTCTCCAGTTCTTCGAACTGGGCATAGGCCAGTTTGAGGTTGCCGGCGATCTTGCGGTAGGCTTCAAGTTGCGCCTTGCCGCCGACCCGCGATACTGATTTGCCGACATCAACGGCGGGTAGCGCGCCGAGTTCGAACAGGGTCGGCGACAGATAGAGCTGGCCGTCGGTGATGGAGATCAGATTGGTGGGAATATAGGCCGACATGTTTTGCGCCTCGGTTTCGATAATCGGCAGGGCGGTCAGGGAGCCGCCACCGAGATCGGGGTGGAGATGGGTGGCGCGTTCGAGCAGCCGTGAATGGATGTAGAAAATATCGCCGGGAAACGCCTCGCGTCCCGGCGGGCGGCGCAACAGCAGCGACAGTTCCCGGTAGGCACGGGCGTGGTGGGTCAGATCATCATAGACGATCAGCACGTCATCGCCCTGGCGCATGAACTCTTCGGCAATGGTGGTGGCGGCGTAGGGGGCGATATACGACAACCCCGGAGGATCGTTGCCCTCGGCGACCATGACCACGGTGTAGTCCATGGCCCCGCGGCGTTCCAGTTCGGCAATGACCCGTGCCACGGCGGCTGCCCGCTGGCCGATGGCACAGTAGACGCAGCGGACGTTCTGCCCTTTCTGATTGAGAATGGTGTCAATGGCAATGGCCGTCTTGCCGGTCTGGCGGTCGCCGAGGATCAGTTCGCGTTGGCCGCGACCGATGGGCACCAGGGCGTCCACCACCTTGATGCCGGTGTGCAGCGGGGTGGTGACCGGAGCCCGCTCCATGATCGCCGGAGCCGGGCGCTCAATGGGCAGGCGGTGTTGACTGTTGACCGGTCCCTGATGATCGAGGGGAGCCCCCAACGGATTGATCACCCGACCCAGCAGGGCCTCACCCACCGGCACATCCATGACTCGGCCGGAACGCTGGGCTTCGTCACCGGTGTGCAGGTACTGGTAATCTCCCAGCAGCACCACACCGACTTCGTCGGCATCGACGTTAAAGGCGATCCCTTCAAGGCCGTGAGGAAACTCGACCCGCTCCTCAGCACCGACTCCGGGGAGACCGTTGATCTTGGCAATGCCGGTGGAGACGGTGGTGACCCGTCCCGATTCGCGGATGGTCAATTGATCGGGTAGGGTGTTCACGCCCTGCTTGAGACGGCTGCAGGCGTCATCGATCCATTGGTGCAGAAGGTCACTCATGTTTCTGCTCCGTGTTTTCGTCGCAGGGCTGTGTGACGGCGTGGGCCTGACGCAGGTGATCCGACAGATCCGCCAATTGACTGGCCAGGGTCCAGCTGATTTTATGGCCGTCGGTCAGCAGTTCTGCCCCGCACAGCAATTCGGCGTGGGTTTCAAAGACCAGGTTGTTACAGCCGAGAGCTTGGTGCAGTTGTTCGGAGACCCACTGTTGTTCCTGGCTCTCCAGTGGGGCGCTGGTGAGCAACCGTGGTGGGGTCGATGCCGTCGACAGCGCCGAGGCCAGTGCCTGCTTTTCACCGTCGTCCAGGTGGTGAATCTTGTCGATAAACACCCGTAAACTCTGTTGTTCCAGGGAGCGGTCGGCGAGTTGTTCGAGCATGTGCTGCAGCGAGGACAGCAGTTCCTTTTCGATGCGCCGGCGGATGCGCTGACTTTCCGCTTCTTGCTCGGAACACAGTTGGTCATGCCAGATCTGTCGTTTGCGTTCGATGTCGCGGCGGGCTTCTTCACTGAGGTGTTGTTTGAGGGTGGCCGCTTCGGAACGGACGTCATCTAGCACCTGGCGTCGCGTCTGTTCCAGTTCGGTACGTTCCGCGAGCAGTTTTTCTTCCTGATCTTTGGCCTGTTGTTCGCGCTCTACGGCCTGCTGCTGTTTGTCACGTAACCGCTGCTCGCGTTTGTCAATGGCATCGAGCAGGGGTTTGTAGAGAAACCGCTTGAGCAGCCAGACCAGAATCAGGAAGTTGATCAGCTGGGCGATAACGGTAAAGGTGTCCAGTAACATGGCGTTACCCTCCCGTGGCCTCCAGAACATGGTTCCAGAACGGATTGGCGAACAGCAGCACCATGGAGACGACGAAACAGTAGATGGCCGTTGATTCAACCATGGCCAGGCCGACAAACAGGGTGCGGGTGATGGTCGAAGCGGCGTCGGGCTGTTGCGCCAGAGAGCTCAAGGCCGTTGACACGGCGCGACCTTCACCGAGAGCCGAGCCGATGGAACCGATGGCTATGGTGAGCCCGGCGGTAAAAATGGAGATCATGGCGATCCAGGTTTGTGCTTCCATAACTCCTCCTGAAGTCAACACGCTATTGGGGGTGAACCCGGATGGCCGCGGCGATGTAGACCATGGCCAGAACCGAGAAGATATAGGCTTGAACCATGCCGGTGAGCAGACCGAGCAGGTTCATCAGTAATGGAAAAATCAACGGTGCGATAACCAGCAAAATCGCGCCGATCATGGCACCACTCATCATGTTACCGAACAGGCGCACGGCCAGGGCTAGGGTGCGTGACAGCTCGCCGATCAGGTTGAACGGCAGCATGATCCACACCGGCTTCAGATACGAGGCCAGATAGTCGCGTACCCCCTGGGAGCGGATGCCGTAAAATGGGACGGCGACAAACACCACCACCGCCAGGGCCGTGGTGGTCGACAGCGAACCTGTCGGCGCCTGATAGCCGGGAATGATCACCAGCAGGTTGGACAAGGCAATAAACAGAAACAGGGTGCCGATCAACGGCAGATAATGCCGGGCCGGGCGTAACCCGCTCTCCTTAAGCAGGTCCACCATGGCGATGACAATCATCTCCAGCAACGCCTGCAGCCGCGTGTGGTGGTCGCGCTGTGCCAACCCGCGCGTCAGCAACCAGCTGCCGCCGGCCAGTACCGCCATCAGTATCCAGGTGACGACGATGGTCAGGTTGAGATTGACCCAGCCGTGCTGCCAGAAAATGACGGCATCGGAACTTAATTGCATGGTTCCCTCCTGTCGCGGGCCGGACGGTTGACAGAGCGTGAGACCAATGGCCGAGCGACAATGAAACCGGCGGTGCACAGCAGCAGTCGCCACCATTGATCGGCGCTGACCCAGTAAAAACCCACCAGGGTGACGGCTACCCGGATCAGCATACTGCCGATAAACCACAATGCCGGACGCGGCGAGATGACGGCGCGCCGCACCGTCCACCATAAACCGGCGAAAAAAAACAGGCCGAGCATCACGCCGACAGTTACGGACAACGCTCCCGGCAGCCACACCTCACTGGTCATCGTCATCCTCCTTTGGGTCGTCCGGATGATGATGAATCTGCTGCTCTTCGTGAGATACCCAGCGCCAGGCCGCCAGGCAGCCGAGGGCGATGCCGACGGGCAGCAAGGTCAGCGTCCATGACGGTCCGCCCTTCACATGACGATCCAGCCAGATGCCCACGGCAATCGCCAGCAGGGTGGGTATCGCCACCGACCAGCCGACAATGCCGAACAGACTGAACCCGCTCCATAGGGGTTGTTGACTGCGGATCTGCTCCGTGCGTTTGCGGCGTGCTTTGCGGTCGACGGTCTCGTGAAAACGTTCCTGACGTGGCGTGTGATCAGTCATGACGATACTCCGCCAGGCGACGAATAAAGCCGCTTTCGATTTTGGCGAACAGCAGGCGCACATTCTGTTCCCGTTCCGTGAGTTGCAAGAATTCGTCACGGACGATCTGTTGCAACTGCTCCAGATTATCGCTGGCTACGGCATGGCGCACCGACACCGCGACTTCCAGACCGGTTTTCACCAAGATGCCGGTATCCGTGGCCACATAGCGATTGCCGCCCTGAGCGTGACGGTAGGTGAGAATTCCGGCGCTGAGCGGGGTGATGCAATCGCGTCGCCGGGGCAGAAACCCCAGCGCACCATGTGGCGTCTCGACCATGAGGTGATGGACATCGTCGTAGGTTGCGAAGATTCGCGACGGCAGCAGGATGTTAAGTTTCATCATCGTCCCCCTGTTGCTCACCTTTAAGAGCCTGCCATTTCTCATGGGCTTCCTCAATGGTGCCGACCATGTACAACGCCTGCTCCGGACACTCATCAAAAACGCCGTCAAGTATCCGGCGGCAGCCATCCAACGCTTCGTCACGACTCACCAGACGGCCGGGCATGCCGCTGAACTGCTCGGTGGTGAAAAACGGCTGGGTGAGGAAACGCTCCAGCCGTCGCGCTTTGGAGACGATGGCGCGGTCTTTCTGCGACAGCTGCTCCAGCCCGAGCATGGCAATGATATCCTTCATTTCTTCATACTGCGCCAGCGTCTGGCGTACTTGGCGGGCGATGGTGTCATGCCGGCTGCCGACAATGGCCGGATTGGCCATCTTTGAATTGGATTGCAGCGGGTCGATGGCCGGGTAGAGACCTTCGCTGGCCCGCTTACGCGACAGCACCACCGATGCCGACAGGTGGGAAAAGGTATGCACCGCCGCCGGGTCGGTAAAATCGTCGGCCGGTACATATACCGCCTGAATCGAGGTGATGGCCCCGGTTTCCGTGTTGGCAATGCGCTCCTGCAGCTGCGACAATTCAGTACTCAGGGTCGGCTGATAGCCGAGGCGTGACGGCATCTGGCCCATCAGTCCGGAGATCTCCGAACCGGCTTGGATAAAACGGAAGATATTGTCGATGAGCAGCAATACGTCACGATGCTCGTCATCGCGGAAATATTCGGCCATGGTCAAAGCCACATGGCCGACGCGAAAACGGCTGCCCGGCGGCTCATTCATCTGGCCGAAAATCATCGCCATATTGTCCAACACCCCGGCCTGCTCCATGTCACGATACAACTCTTCCCCTTCACGGCAGCGTTCGCCGATGCCGCAGAACAGACTGACGCCTTCGTGCTGGTGGACCATATTGTGAATCATTTCCGTCAGCAGTACGGTTTTGCCGACCCCGGCGCCACCGAATAAACCGGTTTTACCGCCGCGCTCCAAAGGCATCAGCACATCGATCACTTTAATGCCGGTTTCGAACACCTCCGGCTCGGTGGAGCGTTGACTCAAGGGCGGTGACGGCTGGTGAACGGAGCGCCATTGCAGATTGTCCGGGGATGGTTTGTGGTCAATCGGGTTGCCGAACACATCGAACATGCGTGACAGCGTGGCGTGCCCCACAGGAGCCTGCAGCGGGGTGCCGTTGTGGGTGACGACCATCTGACGCGCCAGCCCTTGGGTCGGCGTCAGCGCCATGGCGCGGACATGGCAGGTGTCGAGTTGAGACGCAACTTCGAGAACGATATTTTTCAGATCCGGGCAGTGCAACAGGGTATGGATCTCCGGAAGGTGATCGGAAAAATACACATCGACAACGCTGCCGCGAATCGCAACGACCTGACCTTGAAAAATGACTTCAGACATGATGCTCTGGTGTTTAGCGTCCATGATTTATTCGGCCCCACCGTGTGCCTTTTAAAAGAAAGAACCCCTGTGTTTACATTAACGCAAATCTATGGAAAAGCCAGTGGCGACCAGCCATAAATCGCGCGCGCAAAGCCGCGCTCTGCCTAACCCGGGCGGAAGTTTATCATTAAAATGAAAAGTCATTCTATAATCCGACTTTTCTTGACACAGCTCAGATTTCTTGATAGTCAAGATGTATACAAGCTGCCTAACAACAGGTAATTTTTACCGTTTTTGTTTTATATGCTGAGGTTGGATTTCTGATAATGCATATGATGTCAGATAGTTAGGCGGAAAAGTTCGAACGCTCTTTCTTGAGCTTGATCATGAAGTTTTTGTATATTAATATATATGATTATTCGTTCTCCCTGGAGGAGATCGGGTAGGTGTTCGTTATCACTTTTAATTCAACTAGAGGAGAAACAACATGAAAAAAATGATCGTTCTGATGGCTGCTGTTGCTTTTGTTGGTGGCCTGAGCTGCTCTGCTTTCGCCAGTGTCGATGGCGAGGTTGTTAAAGTTCGCGGCAGCAAAGTCACTGTAGAAGTTTCCCGCTCTGACGCTAAAAAAATCTCTGTCGGCGACAAAGTTGAAATGGATGTCGAAAAAGGTTCTGGTGCAGCTCCTTCGGGCGGCAACGATATGCTGACCGGCTGCTAAGAATTTTACCCTCTTAGCGTATATCTAGGGACCCTCATCCCCAGTGAGGGTCTTTTTTACACGTACATCTATAGGATATGACAATGATTCAATTTAAAAACATCAGCCTTTCTCTGCTGATTGTGCTGCTCAGCGCCACCTGCGCCCTGGCTATCGGTGCCGGTGTGGGCCGTGACGGCACCATCGCAGCGACCAAAGGCAAGGCCAAGACCCTGGCAGAGCTGATCGAGATGTATGACTCAACAGGGTGTATCGACTGCCACGAAGAGATTCACGACGACTGGGCGGCATCCCCCCATGCCCGTCCCATGTACGGTACCGGTCGTACCGCCGCCACCATGATTACCGCCATGAAAAACGGTTTCATGTCCTGGGCGTACTCCGGGGTCAACGGTCCGGAAGACGTTAAGGTGGAGCACCTGATGGGCTGCGCCAAATGTCACCTGCCGCAACTGGCTGATGCCGAAGACAGCGTTGCCGTGGAACTGGTCCACACCCTGTACGATTGGTACGATGCGGCCAAGGCCGGCAAAAAGGAAGAGCAGGCCAAGTATGAGGAAACCCTGCTGGCCCTCAACATCAACTGCCTGATCTGTCACAACCGCATGGCCATCACCCACAAGTGGACCGACGGCTATCCGCAGCATGACACCGTGTACGGCTTCAACGAAGGTGAGCACGAAGACGAGCACTTCACCAAAATGAAGGTCAGCCCGATCATGGACGAGTCGATCCTGTGTGGTCAGTGCCACGGTCTCGGTCCCAACCTTGAGCTGGAAAACCCCACTCAGTGCGCCACCTTGTACGGCAGCTACCTGTGGTCCTACACCGCTGAGGGCGGCCACGAGCGTTGCCAGGAATGTCACATGGAGAAATCCGGCCTCGGTCACAAGATCCTGAGCTACAGTGATCCGAAAATGCAAGAGATGGCCCTCGACTTTGACGTCGAAGCCTATGGCGTGCGCTGGCGTGACGGCAGCAAAATGACTCCCAAAGCCATCGTCAAGGTCAAGATGACCAACCGCTCCGGCCATGCCATCCCTGATGGCTGACCGACCCCTAACCGACTGGTTCTGTCGGTACGTGCTGAAACGGAAGAAGAAGGGGATATTTTTGACGAAGAGATTATTTACATGCCGACGCCGCAGCAGTTTGCCCGCAGCGACGTGATGGGCCGTGGTCCTTATGAAAAGAGCGGCATCATCGAAGACACCTGTCTGCCTCCCGGCAAAGAAGTTGAGGAGCGCTTCGAGATCTACTATCCCACCGATGATGTGAAGAACGCGAAAGGCAAAGTCGTTCGCGAGACCCTCGAGCGTGAGATGGATGTCGTCGTTGAGCTGTGGTACCTGCCTTTCGGCACCAAGCGCACGTCGCCGCAACTGTGGCGTGAATGGACCAAGACCATCAAGATCAAGTCTGACGGTCTGTAGGCCGGCGCTTAAAACGCACCATCAAACAGCCCTCGCAGAGATTTCTGCGGGGGCTGTTTTGTTTGTGGTTTTTGCCTTTGAGACAAGGACATTGGCGAAGTTCATCCGTTCACGCGGTTTGATCCGCACGTAACGTGGGCTTTGACGCTGCCGGCCGGCTGAGCTGGGTTGGAAAATAAGATGAATAATCGAAACCTTCTTTTCAGGTGAGGTGAAAAACAAAAAGCCGCTGCCCGACCACCGGACAGCGACTTGATGCTGGCTTACGACTGTAACATGCTGCTTATTTCATATCCGTCACCTGTACCCAGATGACGGCATCCTGGCTGAGCTCTTTTCCTTGGTATTCTTTGTCGCTGCCGGCTCCGAGGGCGCAGAATCCCCACCAGCCGGCCTTTGGCAAACCGAAGGTAAACTTGCCGTGGGCATCGGCCTTGATCCCCATGGTGACAAAACTGTCATGGGGTGCTTCAACATACGCCTTGCCCATGGCGTTTTTCTCCAGATCGACGTCGTGGTTGAGATATTCCACTTCGATCTCAGCAAACGGTACGGGCTGACCGTTGCTTTTAACGATACCGCTGAAGGTGGAGCCGGTCCAGATGGAGTACGGTTTGGTCAGCGGAACGATCTCCGCTTTAAGACCCAGCTCGGCATCCCAGTCCGTGGGCGCACCGGCCACGTTGACCATCATTTTGGTGATCTGCTGAATGTAAATCCCTTCACCGCCTTCATAGTATGGAGCTGGTTGCAGGACAAACACGTGATCACCCATGCGCTGGGCTTTGTACTGTGACTGATAGGCGGCTCCACTGTTGTGATGGCCCTGCCAAGTGATCGCCTTCAGGGTGTCGAGCAGGTCTTTTTTCTTGCCTTTATTGATCACGTAAAAGGCCTCAACAGGTTTTTTTTGACCATCGTCTTGCAGCCCCATGTCCATGGTGTGCTCATCAGCAAACGGATGAGTGAACACTTCGCGTAATTCAATGGTTGTTCCGCTATCCAGAGCGGAGTGCGGTGTGTACAGCATTTGGAAATGGGCCAGAGCCGGGGTGCCGGCTAACAGCATGGCCGCTGCGCTGAGCAGAAATGCTTTTCTCATGATGTTCCTTCCTAAGTTGATAAGGGTCAATCGATACGTCGTCTATTCGACGATGTCTTTACCGGCAACAGAGACCGTGTGGCCTTCACCGGCATGGAAAATGACGGTGTAGTCACCTTGTGGTTTCTTGAAGTTGACTTCACTGTATTCATTCATTTTTGTTTTCAGCAGCACTTTGCCATGCTGTTCGACGCGCACTTCAACGCCGCTGGCACTGCTGCCGTCGCTGAACCCGCCCTCGCAGGTGATGGTGCCGTCGCCTTCATCAAAGCAGGACATCAGCGCGGTATGAGCCAGAGCGGAAGACACGCTGAGAAGCATAAACATCATGGTCAGGATAATGGTGCGTTTCATAAGGAGTTCCTTTCTGTTAAACGGTTTAGTCGCCGACCTCCCAGGCCGGTTGTTTTGAACGAATAAATGCCAGCAGCACGGCGACGGTCACCACGCTGAGATAGAAGTAGTGCATCATGTCAAGACCACTCCAGCCGAAGGTTTGGGCCAGGGTAAAGAAGCTTCCGGACAACAGCAGGCCGAGGGTGATGGGAAAGAAGATGGCAAAGAGCATCCAGCGGTACGAGTTGGATTGCAGTTTCACCACCACCATGGTGGCAATGCACGGTGGCGTCAGGATCATAAAGATCAACATGGCTACGGCATGAATCGGCGTATACGCACCATCTGTGGCAATCGAGTCTTCGGCGCGTTCCTGTTTGCCTTTTTCGTAGATAGAACCCAGCGTGGCCACGGCACTTTCGCGGGCGGCAAACGAACTGAGGAAGGCGACATTGACCCGCCAGTCAAAACCGCAGAATTGACTCACCGGTTCCAACGCGCGACCAAACATGCCGAGAAACGAATGGGTGATTTTCTCGTTTTTGATTTCCATCTGCAGCTTTTGGGCAACTTTTGACAGTTTGCGCACGCCGCGGTTGATGGTTTTTTCATCTTTGCCTGTGCCGCGAACGATGGGGAATAACTGCGGGTTGGCGGCAAGGAACTCCGCATCCAGAGCTTCAACGGCTTCTTTACTGCTGGTCAGCATCCGTTTCGCCTTATAGCCGTTGTACAGGTTGATCAGGGTAATGACCTCGGCCCGCTCATCGACCAGCGCGTAAAGGCCGGTTTTTTTCGCTGTGCCGTCAAATACCTTCAGAGCCTGATCCGCTTCAGCACGCAGCTTGGTCATGGTGGCGTCCGGCACGCCCGGATATTGCAACAGGGCAAACAACACCACGGCCACGGCCAGAACAATGGTCACCACTTTTTTGATGTACAGCCACACCCGCTGACAGGCGCGCAACAGCACGCCTTTGATGGTCGGCAGATGGTAGGGCGGCAGTTCCATGATGAACGGTGCGGTTTCACGGTTGGACAACACCGTTGCCGTCAGCAGGCGGGCGACAATCAGAGCGATGAACAGGGTAACGGTGGAGATGTAAAACATCATCCGCGTCATGTTGTCGGCAAAAAAAGCACCCAGCAGCAGCGTGTAAAACGGCACCTTGGCCAGGCAGTTCATGTACGGCACGGTGAGAATGGTCGCCAACCGCGCGCGTTCATCGGCAATGCCCTTGGTGGCCATGACACCGGGAACCGCACAGCCGCCGACAAAGGCGCCGCCAAGCACCAGGGGCAGGGTGGATTGGCCATGCAGACCGTAACGTTTGAACACCCGGTCGAGAATAAACGCCATGCGCGGCATGTAGCCGACATCTTCTAGAATGGCGATCAGGGCGAACAGGATGAAGAAAATCGGCAGGTAGTTGAGCAGGGCAATGGTGCTGTTGATCATCCACACGCTCAGGTCGGTGAATAACGGCACGTCAACCATAGCCGGCGGGGGTAAAAAGCCAACAATAAAATTCTTAATCGAGGCCAACAGAGGCCAGGTGTAATTGGTCAGTTGATAGCCGGCGACGATGGATAGCTGATAAATCAGATAAATGATCAGACCGAGGATGGGAAAGGCCAGCCATTTATTGAGGATGATCCGGTCGAGTTTATCGGTGAGATTCCGTTTGATGTCAGGCGTTTCGTGCACGCAACGGTGGTAGACAATGTCGGCATTCTGATAACGCATGGCGGCAAAGGTCTGGTCCACATCCAGGTCACAGCGTTCATGGATTTCATCGGCCAGAGATTGGACGTTTTCCGTGGTCAGGCCAACTTTGTCGAGCACCACATCGTCACCTTCCAGCGCTTTGATGGCCAGCCAGCGACGGGCAATGGTCGACTCGACGGTAATCTTCTCTTCCAATTGGGCGATGTAGGGCTCGAAGCGGTCATAGTCAATGCGAAACGGACGCGTGACCGTCTGCTGACTGGCCCGTTCAATGGCATTGAGGATGTCATTTTTACCTTTTTGCCGGGTGCCAACCGCTTCAACCACCTGAATATTGAGTAGTTGGGACAGCAGGTCGATGTTGATCGCGATATGGCGCCGCTCGGCAACATCCATCATATTCAGCACCATCACCACCGGTTTGCCCAGTTCAAGAAGCTGAAACGTCAGATAGAGATTGCGGCGCAGATTCGCCGCATCCACCACATTGACAATGACGTCGGTTTCCTCATTGAGCAGAAACGATTTGGCGACCCGTTCCTCCAGCGAAAACATGCTGAACGAGTAGGTGCCGGGCAGATCGACAATCTGATAGCTGTGACCGTCAAATTTGACGGTGGCTGATTTTTTGTCAACCGTCACGCCGGGGTAATTGGCGACATGCTGGTTGACGCCGCTGAGCATGTTGAAAATGGTCGACTTGCCGCAATTGGGCTGCCCGGCCAGGGCAACATTGATCATAATTGTTCCACCTGAATCATTTGTGCCTCACTCCGGCGCAGCGAAAGAAAATAGTTTTGAATTCCAATTTCAATAGGGTCGCGTAAAGGAGCGTTGCGAATCATCAGGATTTCAGCACCGGGAATAAAGCCCATATTGAGCAGTTTCTGTTTCAGCGCACCGCGTGCCGAGCAGGCGCGAACCCGCGCTTTCTGCTGCTCCGCAAGTTGCGATAAGGGGATCATGTGTGTTGGGGTGGCGATGTGGCTCATTGTATAAATCCTCCGTGGGGCCCGCGCAATATCGACGGGAAACAGGAAGGCATTGTACAGGGTCCCAGATAAAAGTCTGTGACCAAAGTCACGATAGCGGGATGTAGAATCTGCGTTCCCGTGGCGATCTGGTTCTGTGAGCAGACCCTGGGATCTAAAGGTCGCGAACATGTGGCTTCACCTCCTGACAGGTACTCTGACAGGCTGTTTTTCAACCGCCTGTGAAGCTCACGGACCGGTCTTTCCAAATCCTGCTAATGTCCGATCCGTGACACCCCGTCACCACCACCTTTTTTGATCAGGTACGCTTGCTCATCCGCTTTGCGCAGCAGTGTCTGCAACATGTCATGGCAGGCTTCCGGTCGACACTGGGTGGAGGCGATGCCGATGGACAGCGACGTTGACGCCACTTTGACTTTGTTATACAGATGCCGGATGCGCCAAGCGATTTTCTCGGCCTGATCAATGGTGGTATTGGGCAGTACTACGGCAAATTCGTCGCCACCGAGGCGTAACGGCACATCCGGGTCCTGACGGATTGCGCGGATGATGCAGCGTGCCAGATCTTGCAACAGCTGATCGCCCACATGATGGCCGAGGCTGTCATTGACCTGTTTAAATCGATCACAATCGATATAGATTGCGCTGATCTCTGTTCCCTTTATGCACAGCTCTGAGCCGCATCGACTATAAAGCTGATCCAGGAAATGGCGATTATAGACCCCGGTCAGTGCATCGGTGAAGGCTTGTTCCTCCATGGCACGGTACTGTTGTTGGACGCTGTTGTAGCGGCGCAAAGACTCCCGTTTTTGCCGGGCCAGGCCCTGACTCATCCAGGTCAGGTTGCGCAACAGGACAAGAAATTCGTCTTCATCCTCCTTTTCATTGCCCAAGTCGAAATAGATCTGATAGTTGCCTTTTTTCATCTCTTTGCAAAACCGGTTGACCTCTTCCAGATCACGATTGATCAGAAAATAAGCGACCCAGCGCGCCAGCGGAATCAGCAGGAAAACAACGGCCAAAGGGATGGCAAAGTAGATGTTATTGCCGGGGACCAGACCGCCGGTTTCAATCAACCAGGAGGTCAGCAGCATGGGCAGCAAGACAAACATGACAATAAAAATGGCCACACGACCGGTGATCCCCAGCGGCCAGGTGTGGAAGCAGCGCTTGTCTTTGGCCGGTTGTTGAAAACGTTCTAAAGTCACAATCCCCCTCCATGGTAAAACCTGAATCAGCAAAGCCATTGGTGGCAGATCACCCACGCTCGTGAGCTGCTTGAGCTTTGAAAAAATTACCGCCGATCGCTGGGGCGACGCAGATTTTTCAAAACCACATGCAGCCCGGGCACGTGTCCGCTTTTATCCATCATCGCTTCAGTGAATTCAGGTAAAAAGCACATCAAGTGCCGCCTTAAAAGGCTCACCCGCGCCGAATCGACGCTGTCGACATTCACATTCAACACCCCAGATACTGCGGGCCTCTGAGATGCTCTCGCGGATGATTTTCTCGAGGCGTTGGCAACGTTGAGGATCAAACTGATTGTAAATGATGTAATCCGCGCCCTTTTTTAAAAACAGCAGGACTGGATTCTCCGGTGGCATGTTTGCCTGGACGATTTCACTGATACGATCTTGCAGTTGTTCGCCGATGGTGCAAAGAACATTGTCGGTCTCCAGATAGCCTTTTTGGCGGTTAAGCGTTTTCAGGTTACGGAAGCACAGAGCGAACAACGCATAGGGGGTGGCGTTGAGGGGGGATTGGTAGTCATTTTCAAATGAGAACAGATAACGGTAACTGTAAAATTGGCTCAGCGGCTCACGGAAATAACAGGAGTGGCGAAAATCTTCAAGTTGAGCCAATGATTCCGGATAGCTGTTCCCCTCTATGGTCAATGGGTTCCATCGTTCGGTCACGGCCGTCAGGGCTTCGACGACGTTTTTATCCAATTTGCGGTTTTGAACATCCAACAGAAGAATTTCCAGCGCATCCTCATGGCTGCGGTTCCTTTTATAAGGGCGTCGTGCAATCAAAGCTTCATAGACATCTGCAACGGCAATGATCCGGGCGTAAAAGGAGATAGAATCGGCTTCGCGTCCCTGCGGATAACCGCTGCCGTCCAGCCGTTCATGATGCTGCAGCACCATGTCGATCAACCGAGTATCGATGCCTTTATCTTTAAACAGATCCGCGCCGATAAGGGCATGGCTGTTCATGATATGACGATCGTGAATCGAAAAACGGCCCGGTTTGAGCAGCACGTCATCAGGAATGGAGAGTTTGCCGATGTCATGAATCAGGCCGCCATGCTCCAGGGCCAGTACCTCATCCATTCTGAGATGGAGCTGGATGCCGATCCGCCGTGACAGCTCCGCGACGCGTAAAGAGTGCAGGTAGGTATAATAATCCCGATGGGCAAGCAGACTGAGAAGAATATCGAGGAAACCATCAAAAACATAGTGGATTTTCTGGTCTTTGAGGTCGATTTTGAAGCAATTATGAAATTGATGGGTCACGATACAATCCAATGAACTGTTTAGGAATAACATGGGCGGCTCCTCTCATCGTCGAGAGGAGTCGCAAAGGAGATAAAGGACTTCGCAGAATACAGGAATGGCACATAGAATCTTTATCTCCTGAGAATGAGGTATTTTCTACAGCTCCGACCGAACCATTTCTCAGCTAATGAATTTTGTTTTTAATGTAAGTAAGATTAGCTGGAGTGATTTGCTAATGATGTGACTAGAGGCACAACTGGAACTTTTTTTTCAAGGACGGTCTAAGCCGTTTCAGCAGGTTGTTGAAAAAAGTTCCATCCCGGGGCTTTTCAGCGATGCAAGCCGAAAATGCGATTTCTGTCGTGTTTATAAAATCAAACACTTGAGGATCCGTCGTTAATTTTAGTCGCCCGTCCATGGGCTCCATAGCTTGTTAGGCACTGTTCTCAAAGAGGAGGGTATAGCCCTAAAGACGCCGACAGAAGGGCCCTGGGGAAAGCTGCTACGCCGTGGCTTTGACACTGCGAGGTTCGCAGCGCTCCAGCGAAGGTACCAGTGGCTGCAAAAAGTGTGTCGATAGCTGCCTGTTAGCGATGGGGGCAGCCGTGGGCAATCAGGTCGGCCGCCCAGTCGGCCGCCGCTCGGCAGTCGCTTGCATCGGGATGCCCGGCGGCGTCTTGCCAACGCTGAACGCGCGCCTCATCCGGCGCGTGCGGATGCTCTGGAGGCAACTGCTTCATCCAGTCGATCAGTTTCGGGTCAATGGCGCCCTGACAGATAAAGCGGTCGATCAGGACGGCATCGGGCAGTAGCTTGGCGGCATTGTCAAGGCTGTCCACGGCGTGCTGGGAGTCGGGATACGCTCCCAAGGTGGCGAACAGGGCGACATGTTGCGCGCCGATGGTTGCCATGTAGGTTTGCGCGGCGTTGTCGGCCGTGCCTTTGTCCACCCAGAAGCCCATGAAGACGATGTCGTAGGCCGAGGCGTCCGGCGTCTCCTCGACGGCAGCGAGATCGGCGGCGGGCAGGGCATCGGCAATGGACCGGGCGATTTTGCGGGTGTTCCCGGTTTTGCTGGAATAGACAACAAGAATTTTCATCGTGTTCCTTTCTGGTGTTTAAAAGATGGTACGCGGTCCAATCGCGGATTTTTCAGTCCTGCACATTGACAAGGCGCTGTTCTTCTGTGTGTCATTTCAAAATTCGTCTGTGATTCAGCCACCTCAGTGTGGCTGTCAACCGCCGGTTACAACCGCCACACGGCGTCGCAGCAGTTGTTGACCAGCTCCATGTCGTGGGTGATGAGCATGACGGCGCAGCCGCGCTCGGCTTCCTCACGTATCCGCTGCCCAAGCCGCCGCATGTTGCGCCCGTCCAGTCCGCTGGTCGGTTCGTCGAGGATGAGGATGTCCGGCTTTTTTTGCAGGGCGCAGGCGATCACCAGGCGTTGGCGCTGGCCGCCGGACAGAGACTGGGGGTGGCGCTGTTCAAGGCCGTGAAGGTGAAATTGAGCGAGGATCTTCTCGACCGGGACGGTGGATGAGGGCTGCCCGCCGGTGAGCTCCTCATGCACGCTGCGCATGTACAGTTGCAGTTCGGTATTCTGCAGCACCAGGCTGCTGTGGCGCAGCCGTTGTTTGGCCGTGGCGGGTTGGCCCGCCAGCAGAATGTCTCCTGATTGGGGTTTTTCCAGACCCATGGCCAGTCGTGCCAGAGTTGTTTTGCCGCGACCGTTGGGGCCGCACAGGGCCACGACCCGGCCACGCGCCAGCCCTGCGCTGAACTCCGTGAATAACGGCGGCTGCCGATCATAGCCGAAGCTGATGCGGGAAAAAAACAGTCCGTGGCGCTCCATTTGTGACTGAATAAGCAGATCCGGCGGCGAGGTGTCGGGATCGTCGAGCGCGCGCAGGCCGTAACGGTCGCGATGTGCTTCGAGTTCGGCAAAGGACAGCGGCGCGCTGATGTGACCATCGTCCATCAGGTAAACCTGGTCCACCAGGTCGCGAAGCCAGTAAAGCCGGTGGTCAAAAATGACAAGGGTCATGCCGTCCCTTTTCAGCTCCTGAAGGATGTGCAACAGATCCCGGGTTGCTTGCGGATCGAGGTTGGCGGTGGGCTCGTCCAGCATGAGGATTTTCGGTGCCAACGTCAGAATCGAGGCCAGGGCAACCTTCTGCTTTTCCCCTTCCGACAGGGTGAACAGGCTGCTGTGACTTTTGTTTTCGATCCCCAGTCGCGCCATGACCGGCACCAGTTTACGCTCGATGTCATCGGCGCTGTCGCCGCGCCATTCAAGAGCGGTGCGCACTTCGTCATCGACCCGTGTTGAAAGAAACTGCTGTTCCGGGTCCTGAAACAGGGAACCCACCAGCCGGGTTCTATCCTGAAAACTGTGCTGACAACACGCCTTTTGGTCGATTTGACAGCGACCGCTCAACGTGCCGCCGAAATAGGATGGAATCAAACCGTTGATCAGTCGGCCCAGAGTGGATTTGCCGCAACCGCTGCCGCCGGTGATGAGTACGGCCCGGCCCGGCCGGATATGCAGGTTGATTCCCTGCAGAGCCGGGTGCGCCTGGTGCGGATAATGATAATGAACATCTTCAAAATGAATCATAGTGGCTGTTTGGTTTCCGTATCGGGATGGGAGGCGTGAATCGCATTGCTCATGGCGCTGGGGATGTCCGTGCCGGGCAGGTGCCAGGCAACGACCAGCGTCAATGCCGCGCCGAGGGCAAAGGCCACATCACCGTGTCGCAGCGGTGTTTTGACCGTCCGAGGTCCGGCACCGTAGCCCACCTGCTTGAGCTCGGCGGCAATGGCCAACTCGTCGGCCAGACGCAACGCACGGATCACCATGGGCACGATGAGCAGGCGCAGGGTGCGTTGCGGATGGAGGAGTAGCGACGACGTGGTGACGGAGATGCCGCGTAGCTTGAGGCAGTCGCGCAACTGTTTGATGTCGTTAAAAAAGCCGGGTATGAAACGCAACGCCACCATTACCGGCAGGTAGACAATGCGCGGCAGGCGCATCTTTTTCAGGGTGGTCAGGGCATTGCCGATGCGTATGGAAAACGCCACGGCCAGCGTCATGTTGGCCAGCGGCCACAGGCGCAGAAACGGGATCAGCGCTTGCGTCGCGGTCTGCCCCTGCATGGCGGGAAGCAGTTTTTCAAGCAGCAGGCCGAAACCAAAAGAGAGCAGCCAAGTGACCAGCAATAGAACATAGACGAGCAGTGTCAGACGGAAACGGCGCAAACTGAGCAGGCACAGGCTGCTCAGAGCGCCGAGAAATGTGAGGGCGATCGGGTTTTTCATGAAAGCGAGAGACAGCGACAGCACACACAGAGTGACCACTTTCACGCGGATATCCAACGTGGCCATCCAGGAAAAAAAACGGCTGTGGCACGGACTATTCACGGATGAAACCGGCATGACGGAACTCCCTGACAAAACGCACGCCGGTACGCAGCCCGATCAGGCAACCGAGATAGCCGACGGCGATAATGGTGAGGGCGGCGAGAAACAAGGCGCTGTTTTCGCGCATGAACAACCAGCTCAGGCCCAGTGAGATGGCGCGGGAAAACAGATCGTACAGACCGATGCTGAGCAGAATGGCCCAGGTGTTACGATATCCACCGAGCAAATGCGCCCCACCTTCGACAAGTAAGGCGGCAACTAGGTAGCCGGGCAGAATGATCAGCCCGCTGCCCATGAGCATCATCATGATGATGGCTTGTTGCAACACATACAGGGTCAGCACGCCGACGCGCGGCACCTTGTGGAACAACACCACCAGCAACGCCGTGGCAACGATGTTTTTCAGCAACAGGGTGACGGGATTCATGCCGCCGCCCATCAGCGACACCGTCAGGGTGATCAGCTTGATCAGGGCGGCAAAGGTTCCGATAAGCACCAGTTCCCGCGTGTTCCAGTGAAAGATCGATGGACGCTCATTCCTCATGGTGCCTGCTCTCCCGGTCAGTGATCCCGGCAATGCGCTCAACATTGATGCGCAGCACCGGGTAGATTTTTCCGTCAAGGCAGCGTTGCCTGGCAACGGCATAACGATCCTGTTCGCCCACCCGTGCTTCCAATTGTCGCCACAGGTCGATCATTTCTTCGCAGGATGACGGCTGGTGAAACGCCGCGAGACCGAACAGGGACGCGGCGCGAAACGGACGACTCAAAGGGCCGCTGTCGCAGATTTTGAAACAGACGCGCGGACAATGGGTCAGGTAGCGCGCCATGGTGCCCTTGCTGTGGCTCAGACAGAGAATGGTGTTGTTTTGGCACAAATACGTCACTTCCGTGGCATAGGGCGTGCCGTCGGGCAGCACGCCGCACAACGTACCCCAGGTAATCTCCGTCATCAGAGTCTCGATCTCGTGTCGGGTCATGCGTCGCACAGAATCTCTTTCAACCTCATACTGATCAGTTGTTGCAGATTGACGGCCCAGAACTCACCGGCTTCGGTCAGTTCGCCGCCTTCGGTAGAGGTCAGGGTGAACAACCCGGCCTGTTGCCATTGATCCAGCATGGGCCTGAGTTGCGCTGCCAGGGGGCGGTCCGCCGCTTTTTCCAACTCCGAAATCCGCAGATGGCGTTGTTCGAGTTGAGCGATGGCCAGAGCCGTGACGGTGTTGCCCTGCGGCATCAGCGTTGCGCTGACTACTGGTTTTTGCCCTTGTTCGATGCGTTGAAAATAGTCTTCGAGGTCGCCGCTTTGGAAAAAGCGCGTGCGGCCCCAGCGGCCCCCGGCGCCGCAGCCGAAAGGCAGGCAGTTGACACCGGCTTTGTTCCAGAGATTATAGCGGTTGCGTTCACGGGGGTCGCGGCCCCAATGGGCGATGGACAGCCGTTGGTGACCAGCTGCGGTCATGCGCCGACGGCCGAAGGAAAATAACCGGCTCTGCTGTTCCAGGTCGGCCATGGGCGGCAGTTGTTCCTTTTGCGCCGACAGCGGCGTATGCGGAATCAGGTTGATCTGATAGAGGTCCAGACCGTGAATGGCGGTGTGGTCCAGGGCGTCATCCAGATCCGCCAGCCACTGGGTCGCGTTTTGTCCGGGCAATCCGTAAATCAGGTCGATGACCACGGCCGCATGAAACGGATTGCCCAACGCGACAATGCGATTGAGGCGTTGAATGAGCTCTTCGCGACTTTGTTTGCGCCCCAGTCGGCGACGGATGTGCGTGTCAAACGACTGCACGCCGAAGGAAAAACGGTTGGCGCCGTTGTCGAGGGAGGCCATGACCTTGTCGTCATCGAAACCGAACAGGCGCCCCTCCACGGTGATTTCGCAGTCCTTGGCCAACGGCAACAGTCCGGTAACCTGTTGGAGCAAAAACGCCAGATCCGTCGCGCTCAGATCCGTTGGTGTGCCGCCGCCGAAATAGACGGCGGACAGCCGCTGCCCGGCGGAGCGCAACATGCTGGCAGCCTGACGAATCTCTTCGCCGAGACTGCGGGCATAACGGGCCATGAGCTGTGGCTGCGAAGATTCCCGATAAAAACCGCAAAACAGACAATGGGCGCGGCAAAAAGGGATATGGAGATAGGCCATGGCGGGGGTGTTCAGTGCGCTGCTGCGAATCTCCTGACGCAGCTGCTCTTCGGCGGAGCCCGAGCAGGCGCTGCCTTCCATCATGCCGGGATGGATGGCGTATTTTCTGGAGAATGCTTTCGCCAAGGGGTCGTCCGAAATCATTGGCGGTGTGAACCCGTGGCCGACACTGCCGGGACGACCCTGCATCGTGTTAAGAAAGCGGCGTTCAGCGGACGGTGTTTTTTTTTGCGGTTCCATGGCTGCTCCAGCAAAAGAGTCGCGGTTGATTGCCGTGACGTTGTCATCCGATTTTCTTACTATTGGTCAAATACGTTAAAAAATCCGTGACGGCGGTCACAGCTAAATGAAAATGAAAATCTATTTCTTTGTGATGGTTTTGAGTAACCACCAATCATAAAAGCCGCTGACAAGGACGAAGCACAGCAGACCGCCGCCGACGGGGATAAACGCCATGGACCAGACGCCCAGCCACTGGCGCAGAATGCGCCCGTTGTGGAGTTCAAAAAGAATATGACGCAAAGGCACGGACGCTTCGTCCATCGCCGCCGGGAAATGGACCGGCTGCGGGGTCACGTCCGTGTCGGGTCGTCGGCAGGGGCACGCACCATCGCGGTAATCGACAAAGGCGACGGGACGATTCTTCTGCATGATTAGCGCGGTCACCAGCGGCCGGCGGCTTGCCGAGGTGATCAGCGCATCGGCAAGCCGGTGTTTTTCGTCCCACAGGTAGAGACCCGCGAAGGAGCCGATGATCCAGCGTCCATCTTGCTGTGAGCACAGCACGTTGACCCCCATGGCGCTGATCGGTGCCGCAACGCTTCGGCGGCGCAGGGGTGCGTGCAGGTCTGCCGGACCGCCGAACAAGCCGTCGCGGGTGGCAATGAGGATTTCGCTGTGATCCGCGCTGAGGGCGACGCGATCAATGCGTAGTCGGTGAGAGTCGTCAGGGTGAAAGGCCATGGAGGAGCGCGAAATCCGACAATCCTTGATCAGAGTGGAGAAGGGCGGCCGGATCGCAACGCCGCTGAGGGTGATGAGAAGCAGAAACAGGGCACATCGTATCCCCAGTTTTAAATGATTGCGCCACCAGAATAGCAGTTTGGTTCCGGGTACTTGCGGCATAAAACGCCGCGAGACGGGGCACAGCCACAGACCGGACAGGCTCAAGAAAACGAGAATGGCGGCCGACACATCCACGAACAGGCGACCGGGAAGCCCGAGGACGGCGCCGCTGTGCAGGGCGAACAGCCAGCGGATAAGGGGTACGGTTGACGGCAGATCGGCTTGCGCATAGTGCAAAGGTTGGGGGCGAAATTCAAAGCGTCCGTTCAGCGGGCTGATCAGACACTGCTGTTCGGTGAAGAGCAACAAATCGTTGCCGCGCCTGATCAGGGCGACAACGGCCGCGTCGTCCTGCGGATGCGGCACTTTTTGCCAGTCGCCGGAAAAATCGTAGTGGAATAAACCGCGGCGCGTTCCGGCGAGTAGATGTGCCCGACCCTGATGATGGTAATGGAGCAGGCACAGGTTGTCGCGGGCGCTGGCGTCTTGCGGATAGCCCTGCGCCAGCGGGACAAAATGGCGTCCACGATCCGGGCTGTACCAGACGCCGGCGCGTCCGCCGACAATCAGCGTGTCGCCGTCGCTCACCGTGTCTCGAACCGCCATCCGCGCGCCGTCGCCCAGGGTATGACTGTCCGGCAGCAGGGCGGCGGGCAGTGACATCCCCCGGATCAGACCAGGATGGTTGAGCAGGATGCCACTCAGCGCCATGAGCAGGAAATAAGCGGCGCCGATCAGACCGAGATATTTGTGACAGGTTCGCGATAATCGAATCAGACGGCGCATGGCGGGTTAATTGATGGTGGTGCTTTTCTCAATGACCCGGTGACCGGGTCCGCCGTCGAAGATGACGCTGAAGGTTTGGCCGGGACGGGTGAAGGTAAATTCGCCGTCGGTGTCCATTTTGCCTTCCAGCAGCAGTTCGCCGTTGTCATCCACCACGCGTACCGGGATGGCGGCTGCTGATGATCCGTCGGAAAATTCACCGTAGCAGCTGATGGTGTTGTCTTCATTGGCATAGCAGGCCATCAGGGCGGTATGGGCGCAGGCCGTACCGGTCCACAGCGTCAGCAACGTCGCCAGGGTGGTCAGGCGGCGCAGGGCGTTTCGGCTTTGCCGCTCGGCACGGTGTGGCATCGAGGGATGCAGGGGCGTCATGATCGGAACCTTTCCTGGTGGGCAGGGATGATGAAGGCGTCAGGTTGCGAGCCCCCCCCTTCCGTTCGGAAGGGGGGGGAGATAGCCGCGCTTAGCGCAGGGAAAAGGACAGCGAGGCCGTGTATTTCAACTCCAGGCACTGATCCTGATGTTCGCTGTCGGCCGGTTTGCGCAGCGTCGCCAGAACAATCCACTGGGTGGGCTGCAGCAGCCGCAGTTCGGCAATGCCCCGGCTGTTTGTCTTGGTGCTGAAGGCGTAATCCTCTTTACTGGAGAAGCCGAGATAGGTGGCGGACAGCGGACAAAACGGAGCCGGTTTGCCGTTGAACAGCACCTGCAGACGCAGGGTGTCTCCGACTTTTTTCAGGTAGGGATTTTCCAGCGGGACGATCTCGATGCGGTGGCCGACCGGGGCGGCGTAGGCGTCTTCATGCGTACTCTCCACGTCAATGAGTGCCTTGGTGTAGTTTTCGTAGTAGAGACTGAGAACCACGTTGCTCAGTCCTTGCATGCCGTCCATTTTGTGGTGGATACGTCCGTCATCGTTCGTAAACATGGTGTAGAAACCGGTCGCGGTCGCCGCGCTGACAATGTAGCCACCCGCGTCTTTAAACACCACGGGCGTCGCCAAAAAACCGTTTTCGCCCGCGTCAAGGTCACGTTGGCTGCCGTTGGGAAAAATCAGACGAAATTCGCGCAGTTTGTCTTTGTCGAGAAAATCCTGCACCGGAAAGCGATGGCCGAAGCCGAAATAGATTTTGCTGTGCGCGCCGGCCCGCCCGGACAGGGTCGGGACGAAGTCGGTGGCGTTGAGCCACAAATTGTGGGCCGATGCCGGGGCGGACAGCCCCAGGCAGAGCAGCAGCGCCAAGGTCATGGAGTGGAATTTCTTCATGGTTACAGGGTTCCTCTCAGGGTGGCGTAAACATACCGCCCCCGTTCACTGTAGGGGATGTATTCCGATTTATCCGCCAGCCGGACATCGCCGATGTTTTCAACGCCCAGTTGCAGGCTGAGAAACGACGTGAGTTCTTTCGTGATTGAAAAGGCCCACAGCGAATAGCCGGTTACCCGTTCCATGTCGCCGTCGTCGTTTTCAAAATGCTGCTCGCCGGTGTACTGATAACGCAGCACGCTATCCAAGCCGAAGCGCTCCAGATGATGACGCAATCTGACGTTGACCAGGTGTTCCGGTCGACCGGCCAGGGGAACGTCGTTCTCCGCATCTTCGGCGTCTAGGTAGTTGTAACTGGTCACCAGCTCCAGATCGTGGGGCAGGTGAAGCTCTAGTTCGGTTTCCACGCCCTGAATCCGTGCCTTGTCCACATTGTCCGGGGTGAAGGTCATGCGACCGGCCAGCGGATCGTAACTGACCAGGTCGTAGCCGATGAGATCGTCAATGTCGTTGTAGAAATAAAACGCGCGGGCGGTCACGGTGGAGCCGAAGTATTCTACGCCCGCCTCGTAACTGTCGGACGTCTCGGGTTTGACGTCCGGGTTGCCGATAAAGCTGTGCGGGCCGGTGCTGGCGTTGTAGCCGGGCGAGGTCTGTTTGGCGGTCGGTGCGTTGAACGCATGACCGTAGCCCGCTTTGAGATTGATCCGATCGGTCATTTTCACCAGAGCGTAAAGTCGTGGCGAAACCTCGGAGCCGAAGTATTCGTGATGGTCGTAACGCAGGCCCGGCGTCAGCAGCACACGCTCGTTGAACAGGGTTATCTCATCCTGAGCGAAAGCCGATTTGTAGGTGACGGTTTCCTCGCCGCCGATATCGTCGAGGGAATCGGCTTCGATGGACTCCTCGCGCCACTCGCCGCCGAGGGTAAACAGGTTGAAGCCGAGCCGCATGGAGGTCTGGGCATCCACCACATCGTTGGTCGCCTTATCCGGTGTTTTGCTCTTCACGCCGGTGGCGGCGTACTCTTTGATGCTCACCTTGTCGATCTGGGAGCGGTAGATGTCGATTTTCGACTCCAGGGGGCCGGTGGTGCCGCTCCAGCTGACCCCCGCGGTGTATTTGTCCAGTTCGTAGGTATAGTCGATTTTGGCGCTGCCGCTGGTGGTGATATAGTCGCGTTCTTCGTCAACGACGCCGGCGAACAGCTCGATGCGGTGATTTTGCGTCGGGGTGAGGTAAATTTGGGGGCTGAAACTGTAGATTTCGCGGCCCTCGATTTCGGAAATGGTCGGGGTGTCCTCATCCGGTATCGCCCGTTCGTGGATATAGCCCGCGGATACCGAGGCAGCGACGCGACCGGGAATCACCGCGCCGCTGATCGCCACGCCGCTGTTGATGTTTTCGCCGCCGTCGCCCTCAGGCACACCGCCGCCCAGCTTAACCACGCCGCTCCAGGTGTCCGTCGGAACTTTGGTGATGATGTTGATGACGCCGCCCAACGCTTCCGATCCGTACAGGGCCGACAGTGGGCCGCGGACCACCTCGATCCGTTCGATCTCCTCCAAAGGGATCCAGCTGTTTTCAAAGTTGGAGTGTCCCATCACCGCGTCGCTGGCGGCAATGCGTCGACCGTCGATGAGAATCAGGGTATGGCGGCTGTCGGCGCCGCGGATGGAGAGGGTTTTGCGTCCGCCGACACCGGTTCCGATGAGCGAGATGCCCGGCGTCTCGGCGATAATGTCGACCAGATCGCGCGCGGGCGCCTCCTCGATCATTTCCCGGTCAATCACCGTGACCGCGCCGGGGGCGTTTTCCAGTTCGGTTTGCGTGCGTGTCGCGGTGACGATCATGGTGTCCTCTTCGTCGGCAAGCCCCTGCGTGGCAAACAGGGTTGTCGCGGCGAAAAGCATGATGCCTGTTTTCATGAGTTGACGTCTCATCATCAGCTGCTTCCTTCCAGTCGGGAATAGAGTTTGTGTGGATTGACTGAGTGGCAGACGGGGGACCGCTGAGAATGGAGGTGACTATAGCGAAGGGGCTTGTTGGCTGTCTGTGATAAGGGTCACGCATTGAAAATGATATGCTTTTTCAATTAGTGGCGGGGAGCAGGTCCTGCGCCGTTTTGCTTCGGACGATTGTTTAAACCTCCCCGGCTGTTGAAAAACAGCCGGAGAAGGGAATAAGTGGATGATGGCGAGCTCAGCCGATGTGGAGGGTTATTCCTGCGGATGCGTTTCCCGCCAATGGGCGCGAATATCTTCCACCACCATAAACAACACCGGCACCAGCACCAGGGCGATCAACGTCGCAAACAGAATGCCGAATCCCAGAGAGATGGCCATGGGGATGAGGAAGCGTGCCTGACGCGAGGTTTCGAAGATCATTGGCGCCAGGCCGAAGAACGTGGTCAGGGTGGTCAACATGATCGGACGAAAACGCTGCATGCCGGCGGCAAGTACCGCATCGTGAGGACTTTCCCCCTCGTGCAGACGGCGATTGGCAAAGTCGATCAACACCAGCGAATCGTTCACCACCACCCCGGACAGGGCGACGACACCAAGCAGACTCATGATGCTCAGACTGTAACCCATGGCCAGATGGCCAAGAGTCGCACCAACCATGCCGAACGGAATGCTGATCATGATGATGGCGGGCTGAATATAGCTGCGGAACGGAATGGCCAACAGCAGATAGATCAGCAGCAGGGCCAGTAATAGGCCGGAAACCAGCCCCTGGAAGCTTTCCTTCATGTCGGCCTGTTTGCCTTCATAGGACAGGCTGAGCCCGGCATACCGGTTAAGCAGGTCGGGGATGGTCTCCTCTTCGAGGGCGGCGATGACTTGACCGGCCTGGGATTGCGGGGTGACGTCGGCAGTGACGGTGACAATACGGCGGCCACTGCGGCGATCAATGGTAATGTAGGCACGACCCCGTTTGATCTCCACAGCGTCCAGCAATGGAATTTCAATGCCTTCACTGTTGCGCAGAATCATCTGCTCCAGATTGTATTCGGAGATCCGCTCCTCTTTGGGCAGGCGCACGACAATGGTGATCTCGTTACGACCGCGCTGCTGTTTGAGCACATCGGCACCGTCATAGGCGTTGCGCACCTGGCGGGCGACTTCGGAAGCGGTCAAACCCAAGCTGCGTGCCGCCGGTTTCAGGGTGAAGTCCAACTGCTGTTTTCCCGGCGCGAAACCGTCGTCAATGTCCTTGACCTGAGTGTAGTGTTCCAAGGCCTCGGCCAGCTCTTCACTGGCTTTTTCCAGCACCGACAGATCGCGATGGCTCAGTTCCATGGTTAATGCTGAACCGGAACCGGGGCCGCCGGAATCGGAGGAGAAGCCAATGGATTCGACACCGACAAATTCGCCACTGCGCTGACGCCACAATTTAGCAAAAGCATCTGTGGAGATAGGCCGCACCTCCGCATCGGTGAGATAAACACGAATCCGCGCTTTGTGACTGCCGTTTCGACCCAACTGGCTGAACGTGCCGAGGGCCAGCTGGTCACCACCGTTTTCGGCAATGATCTCATCCGCCGCGGCCATGATCCGGCGAGCGATTTTTTCGGTGTTTTCGATAGGCGCACCATAGGGCAAAGTGACGGACGCCTGGGCATAGTCCGACTCGATCTTCGGAAACATGCTCATGCCCATACGGCCACTCTTGACATAGGCGACCGTGACCAGCAGCACGGCTACGGCAATGGCAATGGTGATATAACGGGTATGCAGCACCTTGTCGAGAAACGGGCCGTAGTATTTTTCGATCATCCGCGTAAAAAAAGCGCTGAAACGCTGCTGCTGTTCATGCAGCCAGACCATCGGCCCCGTGCGCTTGTGGCGATCATTGAGATGACCCAGGTGGGCCGGCAGCACAAACAGCGATTCGATCAAGGAAATGGCGAAAACACTGATGACCACCACCGGGATGGTCATCATGATCTTGCCCATGGTACCGGGGATAAAATACAGCGGCATGAAGGCGACGATGTTGGTCAACACGCTGAAGGTGACCGGCACGGCCACTTCACGCACCCCGGCGATCGCCGACTGGACGAACGGCAGCCCCTGCTGGCGGAATTTATAAATATTTTCACCAACGACGATGGCGTCGTCGACCACGATACCGAGCGCGATAATAAACGCAAACATCGACACCATATTGATGCTGACCCCGGCCACGGCAATCATCAGAAAAGCACCGAGGAACGAGATCGGAATGCCCATGGTGACCCAGAATGCCAGCCGCGCTTCGAGGAAAATGCTTAACAATACCAGGACCAGCGCCAAACCGAGAAAGGCATTGCGTGACAGCAAGTCGGCGCGTTGCTTGAAGATTTTTGAACGGTCTTTGACCACGGCCAGTTCAATGCCGGGAGGCAGGTGTTCCTCAAAGGCCTCCATCTGGTCAAACACGGCATTAGCGACGTCGATCGGCGTCTGTTCACCGATGCGGTAAATCTCGATCATCAGGGCCGGTTTGCCGTTGTACACTGCGTAATAGTCGGTGTCTTCAAAGCCGTCCTTGATCGTGGCCATGTCGCCGAGGCGAACAATGCTGCCGTCGTTGTTGCTGACCACCGGCAGGCTGGCGAACTGATCGGCCGTGTCGCGGCGCTCCTTCATGCGCACCAGAACTTCACCGGCATCCGTTTTGATGCCGCCGCCGGGCAGGTCGATGGACGCGGCTTCGAGGCGGCTGGCCACTTCACCCGTGGTCAGGCCATAACGGCGCAGGGTTTGCTGGGGAATCTCGATGGAGATCTCCAGGTCGGGCACGTCTTCGAGCTCGACCTGGGTGATGTTTTTATCCTGCAGCAGGAAGTCACGCAGCTGTTCAGCGACATTGCGCAGAATGATCTCGCTCTGATCGCCGAACACGACAATCGACACCACATCGCGTTTGCGGCTTTGAATCTCGACTTCCGGTTCTTCAGCATCGTCGGGAAAGGTGCTGATGCGATCCACTTCGCTTTCGATGTCGCTGGCCAGTTTCTGCAGGTCGGCGCCGAGCAGCAGCTCGACGGTGACTACGCCGACCCCTTCCTGGGCGCTGGAAGTGACTTCATCGACGCCGTCAAGGCCCTGCACCGCCTCTTCAATGGCGAGGATGATTCCCTGCTCGACCTCTTCAGGGCTGGCTCCAGGGTAAGGAACGGTCACCGTGACAATGTCGGTGTCGAATTCAGGAAATACCTCTTGCTTGATCTGAGTGGCAATCAGAATGCCACCGATCATCAGGATCAGCATCAGCAGGTTGGCGGCGACCGAATTGCCCGCCATCCAGGCGATGGCTCCCCGTTCTTGATCGGGTCGGTGAAGCTGATCACTCATTGGCCGGCCTCATCGCGACTGTTGGTTTTTGGGGGCTGATCAAGGCGCAGGGCGAGCCCCTCCACCGGAGCGGCAAGATCACTGGTGACAATCTGTTCGCCTGTGGTAAAGCCGGAGGTCAGGTAAAAATACTCTTTATCACGCCAGGCGATCTCCACCGGGCGAATATGCAGCGTCTTCTCTTTGGCCAGCCACAGGTAGCGGTTTTCATGAATCATCTGCCGCGGCACCTTGATGGCGTTGTGCAGCGTGCGGCCGAGGATGGTGACTTCAACATAATCGCCGAGCAGCAACGGTGTGCGTTGGTCAACGGCATAACGCAGGTCGAGGGGATCGCTGATACAGACCAGCAGGCGGGCCATGCGTCCCTGGGTTTCCAGATCGGCCAGCAGCCGCAGCACTGTGCCGGTTCGGCTTCCTGCGGCGGTGGTGATGTTGACTGTAGAGCCTTGGGGCGCGTTGTAGTCGGGGATTTCAATCCATTCCAGGGCTTGCATGGGCACAGATAGTTCGACCCAGAACTCGTCGGTGGCGACCAGGGTGGCAACCGTGGTTTGCGCGCTGAGCTGACTGCCGAGGTCAACGGCTTTTTCAATCACCAGGGCATCAAACGGTGTGGTGATGATGGTGCGTTGCAGATCAATGCGCGCTTTGTCCACGGCCGCTTCGGCTGCACGCACCGTTGCTTCGGCTTTTTTCAGGTGTGGTTCGCGCAGGGCCAGTGACGGGGCAACGTCACTCTGGCCGGCGTGCTCTTCTTCAAACAGTTGCCATTCACGTCGGGCCACTTCCTGTAGCCCTTTTTCAATAGACAGGGCATAGCGGGCATCCGCCAGACTGGCCTGTTGTGCGGCGAGAGCGACCTCGTAATCGACCGGGTCGAGAGCCAGCAGCTCTTGGCCGGCAGCGAGCCGTTTACCGAGGTCAAAGTTATCATTGAGGCGAATCACCTGCCCGGAAACTTGTGCTTGAAGGTCGACCTGGCGCGACGCTATCACTTGTCCGGCGGCGGTAATGGTCACCTGGTGAACGTGCGGTTGTGCCGGCATCACCGAAACCAGCACCGGCTTTTTCACTTTAGCTTTTTTTTCAGCTTTGGGAGCTGTTTTAATCAGGTAGCTGGCCGTAAAAAAGCTCGCTGCCAGAATGGCAACGATAATCAGAACGCGCAACCACACCCGTTTGCGCGGTTTGGGTGTGGAAACAGCATGGTGATCCGGCATGTTGTCCATAAAATCGTTCCTTTTTTTATTACAATGTCTGTTGATTGTTTGGAGTTGTGGTGCCGCCGAGTGCCCGATGCAGAGCAACCCGGGCCAGCAGCTTGTCGCGCTGTTTTTGCACCCGCTCGCGTTGCAGGGTGTCCACCGACAGTTTGACAATCAGGTAGGAAAGATAATCATCGTCGCCGTTCAGGTAGCGCAGGTAAGCGTTGTCCAGCGACTGGCGACGGCGCTCAATCTGCAAGTCGATGGCGGCGAGTTGTTCGCCGATTTTCTGTTCATCGAGCAGGGAACTTTCCACGTCATTGACCGCAGTGATGACGGTCTCTTCGTAAGCGGCGAGCAATTCCTCTGCTTCGGCACGGGCACGGGCCACTTCGGCACGACGGGCACCGGCATCGAAAACAGGACCGGTGATGCTGGCGGCAAGGTTGGCCAGCCAGTTGTCAAACAGGTCGGCAAAACGGCTGCTGCTGTAGCCTGTCTCAGCGCTGAGTTTCAGTGCCGGAAGGCGGTCAGCGCGGGCGGCAGAGACCAGCCAGTCGCCTTTATTCAGGCGCAGGCCTGCAGCACGGACATCCGGGCGTTGGCCGATCAGATCAGCGGGAAGACCGACGTCAGGTAGTGGTGTCAGTTCTGGAAGTTGCTGTCTGTCGATCGTCAGATCCGCACCTGGCGCCAGGCCGCTGAGCAGGCACAGATCGTAATGGTATTGACTCAAGGTCTGTTCCAGCTCCAGACGGCTTTGTTCAAACTGGTGCAGTTCCTGCTGGCGTTCCACCAGGTCGCTGCGTGTGGCTTGTCCTTCGAGGTAGCGCAATTGCGTCAGCTCAACAATGTCTCGCGCGGTCTTGATCTGCCGTTTGATGATGGCAGCCTGCTCACGCAGGGCCACACTGTTGAGCCAGTTATTGGCGATCTCGCTGCGCAGGGTGATGCGCGCGGTCTGCCAGTCTTCTTCGGTGGCCTGCTGCTCACGCTGCTGTGCTGTGGTTTCAGAGCGGATGCGTCCCCACAGATCGAGTTCATAACTGCCGACTACGCCCAGAGCAAAACTCTCCGAGCGGGTGCGTTGATCGTTTTGATACTGATGTTGATGGGCGGCGCTACCGTCATAATTCAGGGTCGGCCACAGGCTGCTGCCGGTGATAATGCTTGTCGCGCGGGCCTGCTCGACTCGTGACCAGGCTTGGCGCAGGGTGAAGCTGCCGCTGAAGGCCGTGGCCATCAGGGTGTTGAGTTCTTCTCCACCCAGTTGTTGCCACCAGCTGTTCTCCGGCTCCATCACTTGGTGCGAATACAGGGTGTAGCAAGCGGGTAACGCCTTGGGCTGCGGATCCCGCAGCGCAGGTGCGAACGGAGTGCAGCCGCCCAGCATGGTGCCGGCGAGGAGAAGGACTATAAACAGGAATGATGTCGGTTGCGTTCTCATCAATGAATCCTCAACAGGAGAAAGTTAAACCTGACCAGCATAGCATTTTTCATGTTCGGAGAATATTAAAGAGCCACATGTCGGCAGAGATTACTGTAAAATTTCGTTATAGGGCATTTTACATTTCTTTACGTCGTCTCGGTACGGCTTGCTTTACACTGATAAAAGACAACTTGTGTACAAACAGGAACGGGTATGGAAAAAATTCTGATCATTGATGATGACAGTGAGCTGTGTGAACTCCTCACGGATTATCTGACGACCGAAGGGTTGCAGGTGAGCTGTGTTCATGATGGCGGTTCCGGTGTCCGGCAGGCCGTGACCAACTATGATCTGGTGATCCTTGATGTCATGCTGCCGGGGATGAACGGTTTTGATGTCCTGCGTCAGATACGCCAGAGCAGTGAGGTGCCGGTGGTGATGTTGACCGCCCGTGGTGATGACATTGACCGTATCGTCGGCCTCGAACTGGGGGCGGACGATTACCTGCCGAAACCGTTTAATCCGCGCGAGCTGCTGGCACGTATTCGGGCCATTCAAAGACGCACCGACAGTCGCAACATGGTGGATGCCTCATTGCGGGTCGGCGATCTGTCGCTTGATCCGGGGGGGCGGCAGGTGTGCTGCAATGACAGTGAAATTGTGTTGACCTCTGTTGAATTTTCCCTGTTGCATATGCTGTTGACTCATGCCGGTCAGGTGGTCAGTCGCGAGGATATGGTCCGCCAGGTTCTGGGACGCCATCTGTCCCCCTATGATCGCAGCGTCGACGTGCATATCAGCAGTTTGCGCAGAAAACTCGGACAGAGCCCCGACGGTCGAGAGCGGATCAAAACGATTCGCGGTGTCGGTTATCAATATGTTGCCGCCGTCACTGAATAGAAAGTTGGCTTATGCATCGTTTGTACATGCGTATTTTTCTCAGCTTCTGGCTGACTGTGACGCTGGCCGGGGCCATCATGGCCATGCTCGCTTATGTCAATCGCCCTGCGGAACGGATGTTCCCCGACAATAATTTTGCGGACCGGGCCATTGCCTCCTATGCTCAGGATGCCCACAATGCCTTGGCGCGCGGTGGTGTTGAAGAGTGGAGGCGCTATGTCCAGAACCATCGTGACCATAATGCCCAGTTGTTTATCGTTGGCGAAGATGGCCGACCTTTGTTGCCGCGGCGCATCAAGCAAGATCTTGCTTCACTGGCCCGGCAGGTGTTTGCCGAAAAAAAATTGATTATCAAGCACCACGGCACAAACGTCTATTTTGCCCAGCCTTTTGTCGACCATCTCCAACGCCAGGCCGTGTTCCTCGTCAAGTTGCGTCTGCCGCCTCCACCTCCCAGACGTGGCGATCTGTTCCGTCCTGTTCCGCTGCTGTTCCTTGGCGTGTTTCTTCTGGTGGGCGGGCTGGTCTGCTGGTGGCTGGCGCGTTCGCTGACCTCGCCGATTCAGGCATTGCGCAATGTCGCCCAGCAGTTTGCTACCGGCAATCTCTCAGTACGGGTGGGCGATGCCATTTCCGGGCGCAGTGAGATTAAGGAATTGGCCAATGATTTTGATGCCATGGCCGCGCGCATTGAGCAGCAGGTTGAATCTCAGCAACGGTTGCAACGCGATATTTCCCACGAACTGCGTTCGCCACTGGCGCGGCTCAATGTTGCCCTCGAATTGGCCCGACAGCGTTCCGGGCAAGAAGCCGAGCCTGCCTTGAACCGCATTGAACGCGAGGCGGAGCGGCTGAACGAGATGATCGGTCAGTTGTTGAGTCTGAATCAGCTGGAGACCGCAGTACTGTCTCTTGAAGAAGAGATTGACTTGACCCGCCTGATCTCTGAACTGGTGGCGGATGCCAATTTTGAAGCGCACAGCCGTCAGGTGCGTGTTGATGTGGCCGATTTTGAAGCGGTAAAAGTCAAGGGGGCGGAACAATTGCTTGGCGGCGCCATCGAAAATATCTTGCGCAATGCCGTGCGTTACACCGCGGCTGGTTCAGCGGTGCAGGTGCGTGTCAGCCGATTAGCCGATTACCAGGTGGCCATTGCCATCCGCGATCACGGCCCGGGGGTGCCCGAAGCGACTCTGGACAAGATCTTTCAACCCTTCTATCGGGTTGACGATGCCCGAGAGCGTTGTTCGGGCGGCACCGGCATCGGTCTCGCCATTGCCGAGCGGGCCATTCGCCGGCATGGCGGCACCATTCGCGCGTCTAATGTCGCAGGAGGCGGTCTCGAAGTGGTCATCACTCTGCCAGTGGTTTGAATCGACTTGTTACCCAGCTCTTCCTCGGGGTGAACTCCTGCTTGCCAACGGCAGAAAAATCAGCTATCACATCGGGCATGAAACCTTCGCCACACGCATTGATCGATCTCTATGAAACCCGTATGCCCTATGGCAAATATGCCGGTGTCCGTCTGATCGACTTGCCGGAACCCTATGTGGTGTGGATGGCCGGTGAAGGCTTCCCCTCCGGACGGCTGGGGCGCCAACTGGCTGAAGTATACGAGATCAAGGTCAATGGCCTTGAATACCTGTTTAATCCCTTTCGAGATAACACGCCCTAAAAACGACGTCTAGCTGGAGCCGCCGGAACGTCACCATGGTCCTTTCAGATGAGTCTGCCAGCCGTTAATTTATCTGCTGTGGCTTAGAATGGGCAATACGCCTCATCTTTTTAGAGGAATGGCGAAAGCCAAAAGGTTGCCCTCTTTTTACCCGTTTTTCCTTTTAAGTCTTTTTGTCTTCATTTCTCTTGCCCTTGATTGATGCCTCTTCATCTTGGCAGCTAAACTTCTCAGTTGTCGAAAAACCTTTACTTTGCAGACTGTTTTAGATAAACGGTTAATTATTAACTTTAGCTAAAACAATTTGCTTTTCGCACTCTGCAACATTGCAATTTGTGAGAACGTTCCTTGAGGCTCAGGGTGTTTTGTCTTGCCGGACACTATCCTGATCCGTGAATCCTTGGGAGAGAGGGTTATCTCGTGGAACATCAAAAGCCAAAAAATGTGATGAAGTTTACAAGTTCCATGATCCCTGTTTGCCGGGATTTGGCTGTGATCCTTGCCGTTGTTTCGAGTTTGATTGGGTTTGGGCCGCAGCTCCTTGATTCTGTGGCTAAATTTGTTGAGGCGAAAAGGCAGCATGAGCTCTTCTCCGCCTATCGAGATTATGGGGTGAGTCTTTTTAACGATGAATTCTACCGTGAGTCGACACGTGCCTTCGAGGAAGCGCTAACGTTGCAACCGCATGATATCGACACACAAGTGTGGTTAAAAAAAGCAAAGCTGTTGGATGCGTTATATCAATTGTATGAGATCGAGCCTGAAAAGATCTCCCAGCTTTCCTTTGAGGTCGAATTCGTCATCAGAAACAGCGCTCACAAGCCAGATATTTATCTATATTACTATGTGCAGGGGAATATTCGATATGTGCTGAAAAATCTCAACGGCGCGCGGTCTTCATATGAAAAAGCCCTTGAACTGAAACCAGACTATGGTCGTGCGCTCGCGAACTTGGGTGCGGTTCTAAATGATCTCAATCAACACGACGATGCGATAAAGCTCCTTCACAAAGCGTTACAAGCGGATTATGTAGAATCCTCGGTCTATAACAATCTTGTTTTCGGATTGCACTCGGCAGGACGAAATCAGGAAGCGGTGACGATGGCCAATGAAGGTTTAAAGCGTTTCCCGACATCGGCAGGTATCTACAATGAATTAGGTATCGCTCTTTACAGACTTGGGCGGATGGAGGAATCAATCTCCGCATTGAAAATGGCCAAAGTCATGACGCCCGAACAGGATGTCGAACGTTTTGTTCAGCGTTTAACTAATCTGACTTATCCTTTGGCTGACTCAGGTCAATTCGATGAGGCGTTGTCGTTTTTGCACTCCGCCCAAGAGCTGGCGCCGGAAAATCCTCATGTGTATTTGGCGTTAGCGCATTGTCATTGCCGGGCGCGAAACGATCTCAAAGCGCTAGAGGCATACGAAAGACTCGGCGCTCTTGGTGTTTATCCTGACCCGGATGATTTAGTGAAATGGGCTGAAATCCTCGAACGCGTCAATCGCAGCGGGGAGGCCGACAGGGTTCTGCATATCGCTGTCGATACGTGGAAAGGGGATAACGATGTGCTGAGAAGGATTAAAGCTCTTGCCATAAAACTCGATAACCAGGCGCTGCTCAACAAGGTTGAGGCTGTGACGAAAAATAAGTAACGAGTCTTGTCGTTTTGGAGGATCATAACCGACCCGGCTTGCTCGCAGACATATTGACCTCTTTTTCCACAAGGAAAATCAATTTAACCTCAACGATCTCTCGGCGGACGTGTCGGACGTTTGGCAAATATCATTTTTTATTGAGCTGGACGGCTGCGTTCAAGATCCTGTGGTTTTTGAAACTCCGTGGCTCCTGTCCAAGGAGGATATTGCCTGCTGCCATGCACTGAACTCTGAAACATGTAAGGGAATGCGTCTGTCTTAGGGGGTGTTCTTGATCAGCGTCCATGGCCCTGTTTTGGATCTTTTCCGCGTCAGCAGCGTTACACGTCGTTGCCATAGAATGACTATGGCGCCTTCGTGTGCCTTGCTGACACGAAAAAACTCTCAAAATATGACTCATTCTTCTAATTGAGAACGCCCCCTAGCTTATGAGGTGCGATAGAACACAAAGGAGGTTTTGTGTGAAGCGAATTTTTGTTCCAACCCAAAACGGTACAGACTGGCAGCGCCTCCTCGCAAAGCCGGAGCTACATTGGAAGAAAGGGAGATCCGCGATGTCGGCAGCTGCATGTTGGGAAGAGGCTGATCCTGATCTTCCCTCGGAGGTGCTGGCTGTCCTCAACGCTGCTGCTGACCCGGCAATCGCGGATTTGGAATTGTTGGCTGCAATCCCTGAGTGGGAAGTCGCTTTGCCTGGAGGTGAAAGGGCATCTCAGACTGACGTGATGGCCATTGCTCGTAATTCTCAAGGCTTAGTTATTCTTGGGATAGAGGCCAAAGTTAACGAACCCTTTGGCCCAACACTGAAAGAGAAGAAGTCCAAAGCCAGTATCGGCCAACTCGCTCGCATTACTTATCTTGAAGCAGAACTCGAACGCAGTAAACCCTTCCCCGAGACAATACGCTATCAGTTGCTCCATCGATCTGTTTCTGCGCTTCTCACTGCCAGAGAGTTTCATGCCCCGGCAGCAGTTATGCTGATACACAGCTTTAGCCCGAAATCAGCATGGCGTAGCGACTTCACAGATTTTTGCGAGAATCTAAATTGTGAAGAACTGACTCCTGATCTATTTGAGGTGCCTGGCATTAAAGGTCTTCGACTCATCCTTGGTTGGTGTAAAGGGAACGAGAAATACCTTGAAACGGAGTTGCCGCATGCGTTTTAACGCCGAGGCGTAAAATGAAGAAGGCCATTCAACGGCATATCGCGTTTGGGAGTCGTTTCGGGATGAGGCCATCAGGTCTATTTCCGGCATGACGATGAACGAAAGACTGTATGCCTTTGGGTTGTTTGATCGCTTTGATTCAAGCAAGACTGAGGAGGAAAAAACAATCGTTTATCGCAAACTTCTCGCCAAGCCCTGAGGTGGTATACTTGACGCCGTTGCGTTCACGCAGATGAGCGTAGTTGTTCACGGACAAACATTGAAATGTGGAGGACGTTTTGAAAAATTTCACCCTAATCTCAGCATTCCTCATCCTTATCGTTGTGACACAGACAGCATTCGCGGATCAATCGAAAGGCAGTGCGGCTCTTTTAGCCGCGGAAAATTTTCTTCAACTGGTTGATTCCTCGCGTTATGCGGAAAGCTGGGAGGTGACTTCCGAACTTTTTAAGTCACAAATTTCACAACAGAAATGGGTCGAACAACTTGAAAAAAATCGTCCTCTTTTTGGTTTGATCATCAACCGGAAAGTGCGTGAACAGACCTACACAAAATCATTGCCCGGTGCCCCTGACGGCGACTATATGGTCATTCAGTTTTCGACAGAATTTACAAACAAGAAAAGTGCAATAGAGACAGTGACTCCCATGCTTGACAACAATGGCGAATGGCGCGTTTCGGGGTACTACATTCGCTAATCTGTTGCCGTTCGGAAAAAAGAGGAGTTAAGAGAGATAAAGAAGGGACTCTCCTCCGTCTAAAAAGGCACCGCCCCATAACTGGAGGCTCGCCCCGGCGAACTCGCCCGCGGACCTTGATATTTTCCTATAAAATTACCCATCAACACAGAAAACCAGGGTTGCCCCTGGTTTTCTGCATTCTACCTTGTAAAAATCCTGTTCTTATCTCAGCACGATCTGTTTTCGATTGCCTCAATCTGCCTTGGTTTTGGCTTCGCGGCTCTGACCAGAGGCATGCGGACGTTTGTCGCTGCCCCCGGCGTTGGTAACGTCTGGGGCTCGGCATAGAGTGAGAATTGTTCAAGCCGCTCATGCATGCGCTCTGCCTGCTCAGACAATTGCGCCGAGGCGCTGGCGCTTTGTTCCGCCAGACTGGTATTTTTCTGGGCCACGGTATCGATCTTGGCCAACCCGGCAGTGATGTGTTCAATATCCTGAGCCTGTTCTGTCGAGGCGTCGGCGATTTTGCGGATCAGTTCGGAAACCTCGGCGGTTTCGGTGACGATCTCCGATAGGGCTTCGGCAGTCTGGTGGGCGATCTTGACGCCACGCTCGGCTTTTTGCGTGGAGCCCTGAATGAGCACGGTGGTTTCAGAGGCCGCTTTGGCGCTGCGAGCCGCCAGGTTGCGTACCTCTTCGGCAACAACGGCAAAGCCTTTGCCGTGTTGGCCGGCACGCGCGGCTTCAACCGCGGCATTAAGAGCGAGCAGGTTGGTCTGAAAAGCGATCTCGTCGATCACTTTAATGATTTTGGAGACATTGACGCCGGACTGGTTGATCTCTTCAATGGCATCGAGCATCTGTTCAATATGGCCATTGCCCTGTTCGGCGGAGTTGCGGGTGCGTTCTGACAGGCCGCGAGCCTGTTGCGCATTATCGGCATTTTGTCGCGTCTGCTGGCTGATGCTTGACATGGAGCGGGTGATCTCCTCAACGGAGTTGGCCTGGGAGGTGGCTCCCAGGGATAGCTGCTGACTGGAATCGGCGATCTGCCGTGAACCGGTCTGGATATGCTCGCCCATACGACGAATTTCGAGGAGCAATTCGTTGAGGGAGCGGTTGACGTTATTGAGGGGTTCCTGAATCAGGCCTCTGGTTTCAAAGGTGAAGTTGCCGTCGGCCAGCTGATTGAACGCGGTCATGATCTCCTGTTCAAGGTGGTCGGCGAAGGCGTTGAGGCTGGCGGCCATCTCGCCGATCTCATCCTGACGGGAGAAGTCGAGGCGTTTGCTCAACCGACCGGCTTCGAGTTCCTTGATCATCGACATGGTGTCGCGCAGCGGGGAGACAATGGAGCGGGTGATCCACCAGGCCGCCAGGGTGCCGATCAGCAGAATCACCAAGGAGGTTATGATGATGCGTTGTTTGGTGTTGCTGATCTGGGTGGTGACCTGCTCGCGGGCGTCAAGGACGTTGAGGCTACTGGCGTTGTCCATCTGACTGACCTGGCTCATGCCTTGCTGGAGGATCTGGCGCAGTTGGCTGACGGTTTCAGAGAGTCGGGCGGTGGTTGGTTTCAGTTCATTGTTGAGCAGAGTGATGGCATCTTCCTGTTGGAAGAGGATGCGGTTTTCCATCTGCAGGGCAAAATCGAGATCGACCGCTATGGATTTAATCCGCATGGGAAATTCATCGCGGTACAGGGTGCGGACTTTATCCCACTCGCCATCCATGATCAGAGAATCCAGGGCAAAGCTGGCTTTGCGCAACTGCTGGTTTTCATCGCTGGCGTTTTCCACCGCCTGTTTTAACGGCGGAAACTGTTCCGCATAACGCTGGTAGATGTCGCCGGCGCGAAATTCTTCGAGTGGCGTATCTTCGAGTTCTTCGAAAAGCAGTTCACCAATCGAACTTTGCACGAAAATCATGTTGGTAATTTTAAGCGCCCAATAAATCTGGGTCCGTTTCAGTGCGTTCAATGCCTCGGTGAGTCCTTCATGGCGGGGTTGCCAGGTTTCGCTGACTTTTTGGGAGCTGGTTTCAATGTCCGCCTGAAGTTGTTCCAGAGTGCCGATGAGGGCTGCGGTTTGCGGAAATTGTTGGGCCAGTTCCGTGCGGTTCTGACTGGCCAGCCATTGCTTAAGAGGGTCTTGCTGGTCTTCGAACAGACGTGCTTCAGCCTTGTTGCGCAAAAAAGATTCTTCCATGCTCAGCAGGCTGTTTTTGACGTCCGATTCGCAGCGTTCGAGTTGGTTGAGCCATGTGTTGATCCGACCGGTGCGTTGCTGAATGCTGGTGGCAGAATCAAGAGCGTTGTTGACTTGCTCGTTGGCCTGTTCAATGTCGTTGATTGAGTAGATGGTGGCGCTGCTCATGATGACGACCAGCAGCAGTACGGCGGCAAATCCGGCGGCGAGACGCCAGCCGATAGCCAGTCTGGACAGGGAACGGAAGAAGCGTTTGAACCGCGATAGAAAGCCCATGATGAAATCCTTTGCAGCAGTTTTAATATTTAGAGCTTGTTACATAAGAAAGGTTTAGACGCGTCTGTCTTACTGCGCGAATGTTAGGGTTGGATGTTGCAGGCGTCAGAATCGAATGGTTAAAAGCTGAGTCTGTTTTAATGGACTTGGCGTTTTAATTGGCAGATGCCTTGCATGATTAAAAGCGCTGGCGATGTAACATCGCAGCTGTCATTTTCTAATGTGTTGAAAACAGGTGTATTAGAGCAAGATAGACGTGTCTTCTCGTCACTGCTCAGTCGTGAAAAAACGTGAGTCGCATCAAGGCGACGCCATATCACGTGATGATTCGCCAAAGTGGTTTTTTGTATCGGGATGCAGGTTGGTATGACGGAGTTGGCAAATTTTCTGGTAATCAGTGGGGCTCTGGTGCTGCTGTTGGCGTTGTTTCCGGTCAATCAGTTGCGTCGGCGGCTGCCGTATAGTCCTTGCCGTGTTGCCTGGATGTTTCTTTCCGTCCTGATTGGCCTGTTTTTTTCGGGATATGCCCTCTATGCCGTGCTGTTCTGGAACGATGCGCGCCAATGGCACGATCTTGTCGTGCCGGTGATCTTTTTTTTCGGCGCTATTTTTGTCCTGATTGTCTGCATGTTGTCGGCACGGACCGCCGATGATGTCACCCGACTCTGTCATCTGGAATACGAGAACATCCTCGATCCGCTGCTGGGGATTTACAATCGCCGTCACATGGATCGTTGCCTGCGTAGCGAAGCGGATAAAACCCGCCGCTATGGCCTTGACCTGTCCGTGTTGCTCATTGATGTCGATTTTTTTAAAAAGGTCAATGATACCTATGGGCATTTAGTCGGCGATCGGGTTCTGCAGGCCCTGGCGCAAATGATCAAGGGCAGTGTGCGCGATTTTGATCTGGTCTTTCGCTATGGTGGTGAGGAGATCATGGTGTTGTTGCCCTATACCAATTTGACGGGTGCGCAGACTTTGGCCAACCGCTTGTGTCGCTGGGTGAGTGAACGCAGTCTGCTCGAAGAGATGCATCAGGGGCAGCCGATGAATATTCAGGTGACCATCAGTATTGGTGTGAGCAGTTTCGACCCGGCGATCGAAAAAGAGGGCGAGATGGTGGCACGGGCCGATATGGCCTTGTATCAGGCGAAAAAAAATGGTCGCAACAGGGTCGAGGTCGCCCAGAGTGCCCAGGTCGAGACAATGAAGAACGATTGACGCCGCCGGCGAATGGTTATCGATGATGCTCAAGTTGAAAATATTTGGTATGGGGGTGGTGCTCCTGAGCTTGGCGTTGATGGTGCTGAGCTATTATCATTACACGGAAAACACCCGGCAGATTATTGATCAGGTGGACATGCGTCTGATGGATGGCGCCACGGCCCTGCGCTATGCCGTTGGCGATGTCCTGCACGATCAGCACCTGCAGCCGGACGATTCGGCCGTGGCCGAACAAAGTGCGCGTTCCTCCCATCGCTTGACCCAGCTGTGCCGCGATCTTGATCTGCGCAGCCTTGCCACGCTTATTCGCCGTGACGGCGTTGTCTACCTGAGCGCATCAAGTTTGACCGATCAGGAAGGGATCTCGGGAGAGTTCTCCCATTATTTCAAGGTGTACCCTCAAATAACCTCGCAGATGCTCGCGGCTTTTGCCGACGGCCAACCACATTACCTCACTGCGGATCATCACCGGATGCTTGTGTTGCCTTGCCGAACGCCGCAGGGGTTTTCCTATCTGGCGGTGGCGACCATAGATGCTTTTGTTGTTGATCGGGCGCTGGCGGAAGCATTGAATCGGGCGTTGATTGAGGGACTGGTGCTGTTGCTGGTGTGCGTGCCGGTGGCATTGATGTTTGTCTGGCCGCTGAGCCGACAGTTGTTTACCGATGAACTGACCGGTCTCGGCAACCGACTGTGCCTGAAACGTGACCTGTTACGCTGTCGCTTTCCCCAGCTGACTCTGGTGAATATTGACGGCTTTAAGGATATCAACAATTTCTATGGTGGCCAGATCGGCGATAAACTGCTGGTTCGGGTGGGCGATTATCTGCGCAAACTGGTGCCGTCGCAAACGCGTATTTATCGGATCTCCGGTGACGAGTATGCATTGATGTGTGATACTTCGCCGCGCTGCGTTTCCGTGGAATATCTGATGGAACGGATCAATGAGCAGCGTTTTGTCCTTGGCGACAGTGAGTTTCGTCTGTCCTTGACCGCCGGCGTGGCCCAGGGACCGCATAAGTTGCTGGAGCGGGCCGACCTGGCTCTCAAAGAAGCCAAGCGTATTTTTCGGCCCTATGTGCACTATTCAGCCGATCTGCACAGCAGTCAATCAAGTCACGCCAACCTGTTATGGACCTCGAAGATCAAGGAAGGGGTGGAAAACAACCGTTTCTGTGCCTACTTTCAACCCATCTATGACAATCACAGCCAAACGATCAGCCATTATGAATCCCTGATTCGTCTGGTGGAGCGTGACGGCACCATTGTTGGTCCGGATTTCTTCATGGAGGCGGCGCGTAAATCACGCGTGTCCAGCCACCTGACCACGTTTATGATCGATCAGGCTCTTGATTGTATTGAAAAACATGATGTCGGCTGTACGGTCAATCTGTCCATTGATGATATTGTCGATCATGAGAGCCGCCAGACGATTATTGAGCATATTCGCAAAAAGAAGGCGCGTGAGCGGTTGATTTTTGAGATTATTGAATCGCAGGGGGTCGAGAATTACCAGGTGATCAAGTCGTTTATCGACCAGGTGCATATTTACGGGATCAAAGTGGCGGTTGATGATTTCGGCACCGGTTATTCCAATTTTGATCACATCTCCCAGCTCGATGTCGATTTCTTGAAAATTGACGGTGGTTTGATCGCCCAGCTCAACGAATCAGACCGCGCCCAGACCATCATTGAGGCCATTATCCATTTTGCCCGCGAGCTGGGTATTGCCACCATTGCCGAATATGTCTCGAGTGAAGAGCTGCAGGAACGGGTGGTGGCGCTCGGCATTGATTATTCACAGGGCTATCTGTGGGGACGACCCCAGGCGCAGGTTCAACCGAAAAAAACATCCACGATCAGCCACAACATGACTCAGGCTTCTCTCCCGTAAAGACGTTCCCCGACGTTCTTTCTATAAATTCAGCTTTCCCAACATACTGCCTCAGCACCGTTACAAAACGGCAATACATTTTGCGTCTAAAACCTCCTGCAGCAACAGGACCTGTTTTTGTTTGAGCAAAGAAAATGCTGTTAACAAAACTTTACACGAAATACACAGCTCTTAACCGCCGGTTTACCTTGAAGCTGCTACAGTTTTCACATCAACCACGACAGACTGATCGTCTGTCCAACCTCAGGAGTGAATGATGAAAACAAAATTGACCGTCATGTTATGTCTAGCAGCGATGCTGGTCGCCAGTCAGGCCGCGTGGGCGCAACGAGGACAGTGGAACGAACTACAGGGACTTGGGAAAGAAGGCATGGGGATGAGAATGATGGTCTGTGGTCAGGCCCTTCCGTTTCCCACTCATCTGTTGCCGATGATGACCGTGGCTCTTGAACTCAACGCGGACCAGATTGAAAAAATTTCCTCCCTTGAACAAGATTTGCGTAACACTTACAGGCAGCAACGCGATTTGAAAGCTGACCAACGGGCGTTGATGATCCCCACCGCTCAGGGAGAAATCTTCAATGCCAAGGCGTTGCGTCAGGACCTTGCTGCCTTGATGAAACAGAAGGTTGATCTGCTGGTCAAGCGAGCAGAACTGCGAAATGAACTGGCTCAGGTGCTCACCGCCGAGCAGCGGGAAAAATGCCAGGCGATCATGAAGAGTATGGTGCCGCTGGGGCCCCGTCGTGGCATGCCGTCTGCTGACAACGTGCCCCGTCGTGGTTTTGCCGAGCGCAGATAAGACCATTTTATGATGATCCGAGCGGTTGCGCCCGGATCATTGTTTTTTTATTTGCATTGTTGCATTTTGTTCGCCTGTGGGAGAAGAAACGACACCGGGTTTATTCCTTCTGCAGGTTTGTTGTTTGTGGCGATTGCTGATATTGATAAAAGTTAAAATCACTGGTGATACAAAAAAACAACAAAGTGTGACAATAAATACGTCGAAGAGAGTGACGCTGCGTGTGCCTCTGGTGCAGATGGACCGACACCCATGGATGGGTTGGAATAATAACCTTGTGAAAGAATGAATGGGATGTGTTATGGCTTTTTCGATGGAAGCAGAACGGGTGGTGTTGGTATTAACGGATGACGCTCAAAACTGTGATACTACGGTGACCTGCCTGTGTGAAGATGGATTTTCTCCGGCTGTATATCAGACAGCCGAGGAGATCCTTGAAGTTTGCGAGGGACTGGTCCCGGAGTTGGTTGTGATCGATGTCGACGAGTCCTCTCTTGATGTGGCGAGCAGTTGCCGTTTTTTACGTGAACAGTACACGGGCCCACTGGTTGTCCTGGCTGAACATGCCGATGAGATGTTCCAGGTGCTCGGTTTGGAGATGGGCGCGGATGATTTTGTCGTCAAGCCGATCAGTGCGACGTTGTTACGTGCCCGGATTCGTGCCGTATTGCGGCGGCGACAACTTGTGGAAACCGGTGAAGATGCCACGATTACCCTGGGCAGCCTGGAAGTGGATTCGGGCCGTCGTGAGGTGTCGTGTGGGGGGAAAAGCGTTGATTTAACCTCCAAAGAATTTGACCTGCTCTGGTATCTGGCAAGCCATGCTCGCACGGTTCTCAGCCGTGATCAGATTTACGAAGCATTATTCGGCCTTGAGTACAACGGCGTGGATCGCTCCGTGGATATCTATATCTCCCGTTTGCGCAATAAGCTCGGTGAAGATCCGTCCCGACCTCAGTTGTTGAAAACGGTTCGCGGGGTTGGTTACCTGCTCGGTGGCTAAATACGCTCTGTTCTCTCCATCATCCCTTTGGCTGTGAATCCGTCGAAGTGGAGTCTTTCTGATTTAAAAAGCGCTGTCTTTGGACGGCGCTTTTTTTTGTTCGCTATGTAGCCTTGTGTATTTTACAGCTACAAAAGAGCGAATAAACCCATCTTAAAACGGTAAAAACTCAAACAAAACAACTATATAAAGACCGACCCAGCTTTTCGAAAAGAAGAGGGCAGGGTCGTCGTAGGTTACGGCGACCTTCTTGAAAGAGGTGAGATGTCCCTCCTGCGCACCGGTCGTTAGCGCGTTACTGCGTTGCGCACCCGGACGGACGGCATGGCATCCCGCTTCGTACAAGACAGCTCCGACTGATCATGGTTGGAGGATGGCATCGGGCGCCCAGGGAGGGGCGACCAAAGCTGCGTGAGAGACCGGGCGCAGTTTTGACCGCAAGCGACGCGTATGCAGGGCGCTTGTCTGGCTTGGGCAACCCCGGATGGGTTGAAAAGCCACAGTCAATCCCTTTGACGTGGGGAGTGTTCCCCGCAGGAGAGTGAACGATGTCTGTAACGTCGGCAACGGAAACCAGTAGTACCAGTAGTCCCACCTATGCCACCGCTTCGAGCAATACGCTGGGCCAGGACGACTTCCTTGAGCTTCTGATCGCGCAACTCCAGCACCAGGATCCGCTGGAACCGCAGAGCAACACCGAGTTTATTGCTCAGCTGGCGACGTTCAGCTCTTTGGAACAGCAAACCATGACCAACGACAAGCTCGACGGGGTGCTTGCCTCCACCTCCGATATGCAGCAACTGGCGGCCATCGACATGCTGGATCAGGTGGTGGTGGCGCAAAGCGATAATTTCTACCTCAACGGCGATCAGGTGGATGTCGGCTTTTATCTGCCGGAAGACGCCACCTCCGTCACCGTGAACGTCCTCGATGAAGACGATAACGTCGTGGCGACGATCGAACGGACCGATCTCGATGCCGGGGATCATTTTCTCGAATGGGACGGCATGGACAAGGAGGGCAATCCCCTTCCCGAAGGGGAATACGGCCTGGAGGTTGAGGCTTACAGCGCGGACGGCAAGATCGACAATGTCCTGCCGCTGATCAAAACCACCGTGGATGAAGTGGCCATGACCAGCTCCGGCAGTGTGTTGAGCACCGATGCCGGTGAAATCCTGTTGTCTTCCATCTATTCCGTGGAGAGTCCCTGATGGCTGCGCCCGCCGTGAAACCCTCGGCCCGTGAAAACGGCGGTATCCGTTTTTCCGCCCACTCCCGGCAGCGCATGCTCAAGCGGGGACTGCATTTTTCCAGCGCGCAGATGAGCCGGATTGAAGACGCGCTTACCACCCTGCAACACAAAGGCAGCCGCACCTCGGTCGTCATGGTGGATGGCGCGGTGCTGGTGGTCAGTGTCCCCCAGGCGACAGTGGTCACCGTCGTGGATCAGGACGGGTTGCGAGATCAGGTGTTTACCAATATCGACAGTGCGGTTTTTGCCTAACCGCTTTGAACACCGTGCCGTCGCACGGCACCGAGGAGGAAGTCATGGGACTTACCAGTACCTTATATAGCGGCATCAGCGGCTTGCAGACCAATGCCGAGGCCATGAGCGTCACCGGCAATAATATTTCCAACAGCAACACCATCGGCTACAAATCCAGCTCAACGGTGTTTTCCGACATGCTGTCGGCGACGATCTCCACCACCGGCACCAGCGTCAATCAGGTCGGGCGTGGCTCCGAGCTGACCACGGTGCGCAGTAATTTCAGTCAGGGCTCGTTCCAGAGCACCTCCAGTGACACCGACCTGGCCGTTGAAGGAGCGGGGTTCTTCATGCTCAGTGCCGCCGGGACCGATGAAGTGGTCTATACCCGCAACGGCGCGTTTCACTTTGATCCGGGTGGTTATCTGGTCAATGCCGACGGCTACCGGGTTCAGGGTCAGCTGTTTGATGACGACGGCACCCCCGGCGGCGGCGACCCGGTGGATATTCGGGTCAACCTGACCAGCCAAGTGCCGGCTCTGCAGACCTCCAACATCATTCTCACCACCAATCTCAACTCCGGTGAAGAGGTGATCAGCGGCGGCTTCGATCTCGGCGATCCAGCGGGCAGCTCCAACTATTCGACCTCGACGCCGATCTATGATGCCCTCGGCGAGACCCATTTGGCCACCACCTATTTCACCAAAACCGGTGATCAGACCTGGGAATGGAACACAGTCGTCGACAGTGTCGATCTCGATCCCTCCGTGGCCAGCAGTGAAGAATCCACGGTGATCGGCACCGGCACCTTAACCTTTGACGATGACGGTCAAATGATCGGCACCAGCGGGTTTGATCTCAATGAAACGACGCTGATGTGGGCCAATGGCGCCGATTCGACCCAGAATATCGCCATCGAGTTCGACACCACCCAATTCAGCCGCACCTCCACGGTGTATTCCCAGGATCAGGACGGCTATGCACCGGGCGAGGTGGTTGAAACCTCGATCAATAGTGACGGGGTGGTCAGTGTCAGCTATTCCAACGGCGAGACTCGCGATATTGCCACCATCACGTTGGCGACCTTTGCCAATCCCGGCGGTCTGGTCAAGGAGGGCAACAGTCTCTACTCGGCCAGCCGTTATTCCGGCAATCCGCAGATCGGCACGCCCGGACCCTCGCAGGGGGTCATTTATACCAATTCCCTCGAACTGTCCAACGTCGATCTGTCGCAGGAGTTTGTCGACATGATCACCATCCAGAACGGGTATTCTGCCAACTCGAAGGTGATCACCACCACTGATGAAATGCTGCAGGAAGTGATCAACCTGATTCGTTGATGGCGAATCAAGACGTGCGAAGGATGGGGCCATGAGCTGTGAATTGAACAATCATCTGGAAAAGTTGAAACTCTTGTTGCAGCGTGAACGCGACTGCGCCATCCGTCTCGATATGGAGGAGCTCAACCGGTTGCTGCAGGAGAAGACGTCGTTGCTGACGCACATCGCCAAACTTCCGGTTGAAGACACGCCGCAACGCCTAGACCTGCTGCGGCAGATCGCTCACGAGAACCGACGCAATGCCCGCCTGTTTGAGACCGCCGCCACGCGGGTGCAGCGTTGTCTTTCCTTTTACTTTAAACCGCGTTATCCGCAATACGGCAGCGATGGTCACGTCAGCCCCAAAACCGGGCTGCGTCCTCTGTTGTCGGGGAGGGTGTAGTTATGGCAGGACTGATCGGCGCATTGAATACCGGCAAGACCGGCCTGATGGTCAGCCAAAAAGGGATCGAAGTTACCGGCAACAACCTGACCAATGCCAGCACCGAAGGCTATTCCCGGCAGGTTTTGCGCGTGTCGAGCTCTCCGGCTCTGGAATACAACGGCATTATTGTCGGCCGCGGTGCCGTGGCCACGGCAATCTCCCGCCAGGAGTCGGTGTTTGTCACCAAACAGCTGATCGACAAGTCGGGCGACTATGGGGAGCAGGCCGCCATGGCCGAGCCGCTTGGAGAGTTGGAACGGATTGTCGGTATCTCCGACGACAACCTGGCCGCGGACATCGATGCCTATTTTGAAGCATGGCAGGCGTTGAGTAACGAGCCGTCCGGCACGGTTGAACGTCAGGAAGTGATCCAGATGGGGAAAAACATCGCCAAAACCTTTGCCGCCATGGATGACGACCTCAACGAATTGACGGAAAACATCAATGTCTCCATCGAGGCGGAAGTGGACACCATCAACCAGATGGCCGACCAGATTGCCGATCTCAATCTGCGCATCGTCTCAACCGAAGCCGGCGGCACCTCGGCCAACGGTTTGCGCGATGACCGCGATCGACTGTTGCAGGAACTCTCCGAGCTGGTCGGCATCGATACCTATGAAGGCGGCAGCGGCATGATTTCGGTACAGCTCAGCTCCGGCTTGCCGCTGGTCGAAGGCGGCGTCGCCGGCAGCATGAGTTCCGATCGGGTTGGTGGCCTGACCACCCTGAGTCTCGATATGGGCGCAACGACGGTTGAATTGGGGCTCGATGACTTCGGCGGTGAGATCAAGGGTTTGATGACGGTGCGCGATGTCGATATTCCTGAAGCCAAAGACAGCCTTGACCAACTGGCCTACACCTTCGCCAACGAGGTCAATGCCGTCCATGAGGCCGGAGTCGACCTCGACGGCAATACCGGGGTTGATTTTTTCAGCTACAGCACGTCAACGGCTGCCGACGCCGAAGCCTGGACCGGTGCCGCGGCCACGCTGACCGTGGCCATTGCCCAAACCAACCAGGTTGCGGCCGGAGCGACCTCGTCCTCCGGGGATAATGTCAACACGCTGGCCATGGTGGAATTGCAGGATGCCGAAGTGGTTGACGGCAGCACCTTCAATGAGTTTTACAGCCAGACCGCCTCCAAGGTCGGACTGACGGTCGACCAGAACACCTATGAGCTCGAGACGGCGGAAGACGCCCTGGTCCAAGTGCAGAACATGCGCGACAGCGCCGTCGGCGTATCCACCGATGAAGAACTGCTGCTGTTGACCCAATACCAGACCGGTTACAGCGCCGCCGCCCAATATATCAACGCCATTAACGAAATGCTCGACACCATGCTGACTATGGGAGCCTGATTATGATGATGCGTACGACGACCACCAGTGTTTATCGCAGCATGCAGTTGAATATTGCCAGAACCGAAGATGAGCTGAACCGGCTCTATCTGCAGTCCGCCACCGACAAAAAAGTCAATGTGGCCTCCGATGACCCGTCCGCGGTGCGCGCCATTGAAAACGCCCGCAGTCAGATCACCATGAGTGACCGCTATATTGAAAACATTGAAACGGTGCAGGACGGC